>DYFW01000101.1:3193-9087 GCA_020725005.1 Thiobacillus denitrificans | reverse complement strand
GCCGGGCGAGCGCGTGCTCGACGCCTGCGCCGCGCCCGGCGGCAAGACCGGCCACCTTCTCGAACGCGCGGACGTCGACCTCGTCGCGCTCGACGTCGACGCGGCACGGCTGGCGCGCGTCGCCGAAAACCTCGACCGGCTGCATCTTTCCGCGACCCTCGTCGAAGGCGACGCCGGCCGGCCCGACGCCTGGTGGGACGGCCGGCCGTTCGAGCGCATCCTCGCCGACGTGCCGTGCAGCGCCTCGGGCGTGGTGCGGCGCAATCCGGACATCAAGTGGCTGCGCCGTCCCGAGGACATCGCTCAATTTGCCGCGCAGCAGGCCGTTATGCTGGAAGCGCTCTGGCGGCTGCTGGCGCCGGGTGGTACATTGCTCTACGCCACCTGCTCGATATTCGATGAAGAAAACGACGCGCAGGTGCGCGCGTTCCAGGCGCGCCATCCCGACGCCGAACGCTGCCCCCTGCCCGCGCCGATATCCGACGGAGCCCTGCTGCCGAGCGCCGACCATGACGGTTTTTTCTACGCCCTGCTGCGCAAGACCTGACGCCTGGCGCCAGCGGCTCGCCTGGCTTTGCCTGGCGCTCTGGCTCGCCCTGGCCGGCGGCGCGCTCGCCAACGATCGCAGCACGATACGCGAGGCCACGGTCCGGGCGGTGCCGCAGGGCTACGCCGTCGATGCCGACATCGACATCGTCCTCAACCGTACCCTGGAGGACGCGCTCGCCAAGGGCATCAACCTGTATTTCGTGCTCGATCTGGAAATCACCCGGCCGCGCAGCTGGTGGTTCGACGAGACCCTCGTCGAGGCGTCGCGCAGGATGCGCATCTATTACCACCTGCTGCTGCGCCGCTATGTCGTCGAGTCGGGCTACACGACGCGCACCACCCAGACACTGCCCGAGGCGCTCGCCCTCTTGGGCCAGGTCGAAGGCTGGCAGGTTGCCGAACGCGGCCTGCTCAAGCCCGGCCAGCGCTACGACGCGCGCCTGCGCCTGCGTCTCGATACCGCGCAGCTGCCCAAGCCCCTGTCGATTGGCGCGGTCGGCGGCGAGCGCTGGGACCTCGCCACGCCTTGGCATGCCTGGACGTTCGAGGCTCCCGTTCTGCCGCAAGCGTCCGCCCTGCCGCCCTCGCCCTGATGCGCCGCATGATCGCCGCCGCCCTCGTCCTGGGCATTGCGCTGCTCGCGCTGCTGTTCATGGCCAGCAGCGAGAGCAGCGCTTTTTCCGATACCCTGCCCACGCTGTTCGTGGTGGGCAGCGTGCTGGGCGTCGCGCTGCTCGTATTGCTGGGCTGGCGGCTGTGGTGGTTGCAGAAGCGCATCCGGCGCGGCGTGTTCGGCGCCAAGCTGACGCTCAAGCTGATGGCGATGTTCGGCGTCGTCGCGCTGCTGCCGGGCCTGATCGTGTACGGCGCCTCGGTGTTCTTTCTCAACCGCTCGATCGAGACCTGGTTCGACGTGCGTGTCGACAACGCCCTGACCGCCGGCGTGAACCTCAGCCAGGCCGCGCTCGACGATCTTCTGCGCGAACTCGACAAGAAGGCGCAGCGCATGGCGCTTGCGCTGTCGGACGAAGGCATGGGCTCGGTGATCACCAGCCTCTCGACCCTGCGCGAGCAGAGCGCGGTGCAGGAGCTGACGCTGTTCGACGAGCGCGGCGGCGTGATCGCCCACGTCAGCGGCGAGCGCGGCACCCTGCTGCCGGTGCTGCCGGAGCGCAGCGTGCTGTGGCAGGTGCGCCAGCAGCAGCCCTACAGCCGCATCGAGGAAGACGCCGAGCGCGGTCTCATCATGCGCGTCATGGTGCCGGTGTACACCAGTGCGCTCACCAGCGAGACGCGCGTGCTGCAGCTGGTGCAGCCGGTGCCGGCGAGCCTCGAACGCGACGCGCAGGCGGTGCAGACCGCCTATCAGGAATACCAGCAGATCGCGGTGTCGCGGGTGGGGTTGAAGCGCATCTACGGCGTCGCGCTCACCCTCACCCTGCTGCTCGCGCTCCTGATGACGCTCGCCATCGCCTACCTGCTGTCCGAACGCCTCGGCGCGCCGCTGCGCACCCTGGCGCGCGGCACCCGTGCCGTGGCGAAGGGCGATTTCTCGCAGATGCCCTCGCTGAAAAGCCGCGACGAACTGGGCGTGCTGATCCAGTCGTTCAACCGCATGACGCGCCAGCTGTCGGAGGCGCGCGAGCAGGCGATGCAGAACCACCTGGAAACCGAGCAGGCGAAGGCCTTCCTCGAGCGCGTGCTGGCCAACCTGTCGTCGGGCGTGATGGTGCTCGACGAGCACCTGCGGGTGCGCACCGCCAATGCCGCCGCCGCGCACATCCTCGGGGTCGCGCCCGGCACGCTGGACGGCGAGCCGCTGGCGGCGCTGGGCGCGCCCGACGCGGCGCTGCATGCCTTCGGCGCCAGGGCCGCCGCGCAATTCGCCGCGCACGCGGGCGAATGGCAGGAACAGGTCGATTATGCCGGCCCCGGCGGTGGCGGCGCGCAGTCGCTGCTGCTGCGCGGCACGCGCCTGCCGGCAGGCGTCGAGCGCGGCTGCGTGCTGGTGTTCGACGATGTCACCATGCTCATCCATGCCGAGCGCGATGCCGCGTGGAGCGAAGTCGCGCGCCGCCTGGCGCACGAGATCAAGAACCCGCTCACGCCGATCCAGCTCTCCGCCGAGCGGCTGGCGCGCAAGCTGGGCGGGCGGCTGGAAGCGGCGGACGCCGAATTCCTCGCGCGCGCGACGCAGACCATCGTCAACCAGGTCGCGGCGATGAAGGCCATGGTCGATGCGTTTGCCAACTATGCGCGCATGCCGCGCGCCAAGCTCGAGGCGCTCGATCTCAACGCCCTCATCGGCGAGGTGCTGACGCTGTACGATGCCGGCGCGACCGGCCTTAGGCTCGATCTGCAGCCGGACCTGCCCCGCATCGCGGGGGACTCCACATTATTGCGCCAGGTGATACATAATCTGTTGCAAAATGCGCAGGATGCGCTGGCGGGCCGCCCCGAACCGATGATCGAGGTGAGCACCCGCACCAAGAATAACGCTGTCTGTTTGACCGTACGGGACAATGGAGCCGGATTTCCGGAACACCTGATGACGCGGCTGTTCGAGCCCTATGCAACGACCAAGGCCAAGGGAACCGGCCTGGGTCTTGCCATCGTCAAGAAAATCGTCGAAGAGCATCACGGCCGCATCGAGATCGAAAATCTCAAGGCCGGCGGCGCGGAAATCCGCATCGGCCTGCCGATACACACCGCAACCGGGGGGCAGGCGTGAGCGGACACATCCTCGTCGTCGACGACGAAGTCGGCATTCGTGAACTGCTGTCGGAAATCCTCACCGACGAAGGCTACGACGTGCATCTCGCGGAAAACGCCGAGGCGGCGCGCGCCTTCCGCGTCCAGCGCCGGCCCGACCTGGTGCTGCTCGACATCTGGATGCCCGACACCGACGGCGTGACGCTCCTGAAGGAATGGGCCGGCGGCGGCCAGCTCACCATGCCGGTGGTCATGATGTCGGGCCACGGCACCATCGATACCGCGGTCGAGGCCACCAAGCTCGGCGCCGCCGATTTCCTGGAAAAACCGGTGTCGCTCGCCAAGCTGATCGATACCGTCAACAAGGCGATCAGGCGCGGCGTTCCCCCGCCGCGCCGCGCGCCCGGCATGGATCTTTCCGCGCTTGGCAAGAGCCCGCTGATCCTCGACCTCAAGAAGCGCCTCACCCAGATTGCCGCCAATACCGCGCCGGTGATGCTGCAGGGCGAGCCCGGCTGCGGCTTCGAGGTCTGTGCGCGCTTCCTGCACCAGCCCGGCACGCCCTGGGTCGAGATCAAGGACCGTGCACGCCTGGTGTCCGAGCCCCACGCCTATCTCGACGGACTGGGCAACGGCACGCTCTTCCTGCCCGACGCCTGCGAGCTCGGCCGTCTCGAGCAGAAGGGTCTCGGCCTGTTGCTCGAGCGTCTCGAAGGCAGCGGCGCGCGACTCGTGAGCACCACCAGCCGCAGCCTCGACGCCATGGTCGCCGCCGGCGAATTCGACAACCGCCTGTATTACCGGATCTCCAGCCTCGCGATCCAGGTGCCGCCGTTGCGCGAGCACCGCGAGGACGTGCCGGAGATCGCCAACTTCATGCTGGCGCAGCTGATCGAGGCGGGCGTGTGCCCGGTGCGCCGCCTCACCACGCCGGCGATGAACCAGTTGCGCAATTTCGACTGGCCGGGCAATCTGCCGCAGCTCAACAACGTGGTGCGCACGCTCGCCGTCACCGCGCTCACGAGCGAAATCGACGCCGTCGACGTCAACCGCGTGCTGGCGCCGATGAAGCAGGCCGCGCCCGCCGTCGCGCACGGCATCCCGCTCGACATTCCGCTGCGCGAGGCGCGCGACGCCTTCGAGCGCATGTATTTCGAGCACCTGATCCAGAAGGAAGGCGGCAGCATGACGCGCGTCGCCGACAAGTCGGGGCTCGAGCGCACCCACCTCTACCGCAAGCTCAAGCAGCTCAACATCCGCCACGGGCGCCGGCTGGATGAGGACCTCTAGGCGCAGAAGGCCAACGTGAAGATCATCATCCTCGGCGCCGGCCAGGTGGGCGCCAACCTGGCGGCCAGCCTGGTCGCCGAAAACAACGATATCACCGTCGTCGACCTGGACACGGCGCGGCTGTCGCTGCTGCAGGACCGCTTCGATCTCAGAACCGTGCGCGGCCATGCGGCGCATCCGTCGACCCTGAAAAAGGCCGGCGCCGACGACGCCGACATGCTGGTGGCCGTCACCCAGAGTGACGAGACCAACCTGGTCGCCTGCCGCCTGGCGGAGACGCTGTTCAACATCCCCACCCGCATCGCGCGCATCCGCTCGAACGATTTTCTCGAGTCGGAGAGCGGATTCCTGGCCGAGAATTTCGGCGTCGACCACGTCATCAGCCCCGAGCAGGAGGTCACCGAAACCCTGCGCCGCCTGATCGAACATCCGGAAGCGCTGCAGGTGCTCGAATTCGCCGAGGGCCGCCTGCGGCTGGTCGCGGTGCGCGCCTACCACGGGGGGCCGCTGGTCGGCCACGAGCTGCAGGACCTGCGCCGCCATATGCCCGACATCGACGCGCGGGTGGCGGCGATCTACCGCCGCGACCGCGGCATCGTGCCCCAGGGCATCACCGTCATCGAGCCGGGCGACGAGGTGTTCTTCCTCGCCCGCCGTCAGGACATCCCCGTCGTCATGCGCGAACTGCGCCGCATGGAACGTCCGGTGAAACGGGTGATGATCGCCGGCGGCGGCAATATCGGCAAACGCCTGGCCGCGCGGCTCGAACGCGACTACGACGTCAAGCTGATCGACCACAACAAGGCCACCTGCGCGCAACTTGCCGAGCAGTTGCACCGCACCCTGGTCCTGCAGGGCGATGCCACCGACGAGGATCTGCTGGAACAGGAAAACATCGAGGCCATCGACGTCTTCTGCGCGCTGACCAACGACGACGAGGACAACATCATGTCCGCGCTCCTGGCCAAGCGCATGGGCGCGCAGCGCGTGATCGCGCTGATCAACCGCTCGGCCTATGTGAACCTGGTGCAGGGCGGCGAGATCGATATCGCCATCTCGCCCGCGCAGGCGACGGTGAGCCCGCTGCTTTCCAAAATCCGCCGCGGCGACATGGCGGCCGTGCACAGCCTGCGGCGCGGCGCCGCCGAGGTGCTCGAGATCGTCGTCCACGGCGACCTCAAGACATCCAAGGTCGTCGGCCGCCGCATCGGCGACGTCGCGCTGCCCGAGGGCGCCGCGATCGCCGCGATCATCCGGGGCGATGACGTGCTGATCGCGCACCACGACACCCTGATCGAGGCCGAGGACCACCTCATCGTGTTCGCGCTCAACAAGCGCATCAT
>DYFW01000101.1:0-3093 GCA_020725005.1 Thiobacillus denitrificans | reverse complement strand
CCGATGTCGCAAATCCTGCCGGTTCTCCACATCCTGTCGAAGGTGCTGATGCTGTATGCACTGGCCTTTTCCGTCCCGCTGGCGGTCTCGCTGGCGCTGGGGGACGGCGCGCACCTGGCCTACGACGAGGCGATCCTCGCCACCTTCCTGTCGGGGGCGGTGCTGTGGCTGTTCACGCGGCGCGGACGGCGCGAGCTGCAGACGCGCGACGGCTTCCTGCTCGTGGTGCTGATCTGGGCGACGCTGCCGATCTATTCGACGATTCCCCTGATGCAGACCCTGCCCGGCCTCGGTTTCACCGAAGCCTATTTCGAGGCGGTATCCGGGCTCACGGCGACCGGCGCAACGCTGCTGTCCGGCCTCGACGACCTGCCGCAGTCGATCAACGTCTGGCGCACCCTCATGCACTGGATCGGCGGCATGGGCGTGATCGTGCTGGTCGTCGCCGTACTGCCCATGCTGGGCGTCGGCGGCCGCCAGCTGTTCAAGGCCGAGACGCCGACGCCGATGAAAGACAGCAAGCTCACCCCCCGCATGGCCGAGACCGCCAAGGGTCTGTGGCTCGTCTATGCGATCGTCACCGGCTTCTGCATCCTTGCGCTCAAGCTCGGCGGCATGGGCTGGGTCGACGCGCTGGTGCATGCCTTCAGCGTCATGAGCCTGGGCGGGTTCTCCTCGCACGACGCGAGCCTGGGCTACTTCGACTCGCTGTTGCTCGAAGTGATCGTGATGGTCTTCGCGCTGATCGCCGCGATCAGCTTCTCCACGCATTTCCTCGCCTTCCGCATGCGGAGCCTTGCGGCCTATCGTTCCGACGCGGAAATCCGGGGCCTGCTCGGCGTGCTGGCGGCGAGCATCCTGGGGCTCACCGCTTTCCTGTGGGTCGATGGCACCTATGCCGGCTTTTTCGAGGCCCTGCGCTACGTGAGCTTCAACACGGTTTCCGTGGCGACCACGCTCGGGTTCGCGACCACGGATTACAACACCTGGCCCTACTTCGCCCCGCTCTTCATGCTGTTCCTGTCGAGCTTCGTCGCCAGCTCCGGGTCGACCGGCGGCGGCATCAAGATGCTGCGGGCCCTGCTGCTCTACAAGCAGGTCTACCGCGAACTCATCAAGCTGGTCCATCCCAACGCGGCGGTCCATACCAAGCTTGGCCATCAGGCGGTGCCGAACAAGATCATCTACGCCGTGCTCGCCTTCCTGTTCATCTACGTCGCCTCGATCGTCATCCTGACGTTCGTCCTCGCCGCCACCGGCCTCGACGTGTTCACCGCGTTCACCGCGGTGGTCGCCATGGTGAACAACACGGGGCCCGGCCTGGGTCATGTCGGCCCGGCATCGAACTACGCCATCCTGACCGATTTCCAGACCTGGGTGTGCAGCTTCGCCATGCTGCTCGGCCGGCTGGAGTTCTTCACCCTGCTGGTGGTGCTGACGCCGGTGTTCTGGAGAAAATAGGACTATGCCCTCGATCGCCGATTTCGAAGCCATGCTCGCCGCCGGCCGCGACAACGCGCTGCTGCGCTTTTCGCTCGGCAGCGAGTATCTGAAGGCCGGCGACGCCGCCAGGGCGGCCGAGCACCTGCAGCGCGCGGTCGGACACGACCCGAAGTATTCGGCGGCCTGGAAGCTGCTCGGGCGTGCCCTGGCCGAGGCCGGCGCCGCCGAGGACGCGCTCGCGGCCTACCGGCAAGGCATCGCCGTGGCCGAGGCGCGGGGCGACAAGCAGGCGGCGAAGGAAATGGGGGTGTTCGCCCGCCGACTGGAAAAGCAGCTTGGGTTAGAATCGGACGATTGATTGTCGAAGGAGCAGCAAATGACGCGCATGGTGCAGTGTGTGAAACTCGGCCGCGAAGCCGAAGGCCTGGCTTTTCCGCCGATTCCCGGCGAACTGGGCAAGAAGATTTTCGAGAACGTGTCGAAGGAGGCATGGAGCGGCTGGCAGCGCCACCAGACCATGCTGATCAACGAAAACCGCCTCAACCTCGCCGACCCGCAGGCGCGCAGCTACCTGATGGAACAGATGGAGCGCTATTTCTTCAGCGGCGGCAAGGTCGACCAGGCCGCGGGCTACGTGCCGCCGAGCAAGTAGGCCGGCAGCGCGCAAACAGAACGGGCTCCCGCGGGAGCCCGTTTCATTTGGCGCCGAAGCCGGCTACAGCACTTCCCTTTCCATTTCTTCCAGCGAGGTGTGGCGCACGTCCTTGCCCTTGACCATGTAGACGACGTATTCCGACATGTTCTTGGCGTGGTCGCCCATGCGCTCGATCGCCTTGGTGACGAACAGGATGTCGATGAAGACCGAGATGGTGCGCGGGTCTTCCATCATGTAGGTGATGAGGTGGCGCAGATTGAGGCGGAATTCCTCGTCCACCGACTGGTCCTGGCGCGCGATGTCGACCGCCTTGGTGGCGTCCAGCCGCGCGAAGCCGTCGAGCGCCTTCCGCAACATGTCGAGCACGAGGTCGGCCATGTATTTCACTTCGTTGAAGCGCGGCAGGCTGATGCGCTCGGCATTGTGGATGAGCTTGGCCATGCGCGCGATCTTCGCTGCCTCGTCGCCGATGCGCTCGAGGTCGGTAATGGTCTTCACCACCATCATCACCATGCGCAGGTCGGACGCGGTCGGCTGGCGGCGCGCGATGATCTGGGTGCAGTCCTCGTCGATCGCCACTTCCAGCGCGTTCACGCTGTGGTCGGCGGCGTCGACGCGGTCGGCCAGGTCCACATTGCCGGTGATGAGCGCCTCGACCGCATTGACGATCTGCTCCTCGACCAGGCCGCCCATCTTCAGCACGTTCGCGCGCACGGCCTCCAGCTCGGCGTCGAACTGCTTGTAGGTGTGTTCAGTCGGCATTGCTCACCCTCTCCAAAGTCAAGCTTTCATTATATGCGGTGAAATATGTCACTTGCGTGAACGGCGGCTCTCAACGGGTGCTGAAGGGCAAGGCGTAGCGCGTGCCGTCGAGGTCGAGATACAGCACCCAGTCGCGCCGACCGCTCACGCACACCGGCAAGGTGACTGGCGCGGCGAGCGTGCCGGCCCCGGCAGGCTTGAGGTCGTAGCGGTTGAAGCCCATGTCCATGCCG
>DYFW01000387.1 GCA_020725005.1 Thiobacillus denitrificans | reverse complement strand
GCGCACCTGCTGAATCAGATGAAACCCGGGGTGGTCCTTGGCCAGCCTCAATTCGCGGCCGTCGGCGAAGATCAGCGTTTCCAGGCCGGGCTTGCGCGCTTCACCCTTGGCGACGCCGAGCAGCAGCACCTCGCCGAGCCCCAGTTCGTTCATCGCCTCGACGGCGCTCGATATCTGTCCTTTGCCGCCGTCGATCAGCAGCAGGTCGGGCAGCACGCCGTTTTCCTCGATGCTCCTGTGGAAGCGCTTGGTGAGCGCGGCGCGCATCGCCGCATAGTCGTCGCCCGGGGTGATGCCGGCGATGTTGTAGCGGCGGTAGTCGGATTTTTTCAGGTCGTCGCCTTCATACACGACACACGACGCGACGGTCGCTTCACCCATGGTGTGCGAGATGTCGAAGCATTCGATGCGCTTGAGCGCCGGAAGATCGAGTGTCTCGGCGAGCGCCGCGAGCCGCTGCGACTGGTTGGCGCGCTCCGCACTGCGGCGCTCGGCCGACAGCCGCGCGTTGGCCTGCGCCATGGTCAGCCATACCTTGCGCTCGCCGGTGACGCGATGCTGGATGGTGACTTTCTTGGCGGCCTGCTCGGACAGCAGCGTTTCCAGGGTCTCGGTCTCGATGGGTTCGCTGACCAGGATGCGTGCCGGGATCGGGTGATCGAGGTAATGCTGTGCGATGAAGGCGTCGAGCGCCTCGGCTGGCGTCGCGCCTTCGCCGTGCTGCGGAAAGAAGCTGCGGTCGCCCAGATGGCGGCCGCCGCGAATCATCGTCAAGTTCACCGCGATCACGCCGCCGGCCTCGGCCACGGCGACCACGTCGGCATCGGCCTCGCTGCCGGTGGTGTCGACGAACTGTTTTTCGCGCACCGTCGCCAGCATGCGCAGGCGGTCGCGCAGCAGCGCCGCCGTCTCGAAATCGAGCGCGGCCGCGGCGGCATTCATCTGCACGGTGATTTTCTCGGTCAGCGCGGTGGCTTCACCCTTGAGCAGCTGCGCGGCGGCCTCGATATCGC
>DYFW01000100.1 GCA_020725005.1 Thiobacillus denitrificans | reverse complement strand
CACGTCCGGCTTGTGGACGCCGGATGAATGCGTTTATATTCGGGCATGCTGCCGAACAAGTCTGATAACGCGGAGGCGCAGCACTCTTACAAATAAATCCGGGAGTGAGGCTGCATGCTGTCCGACAAGGTCATCCTGCTGGTGGAAGACAATCCAGACGACGAGGCGCTGACGTTGCGCGCGCTCAAGAAGAACAACATACACAACGACGTGGTCGTGGCGCGCGACGGGGTCGAGGCGCTCGACTACCTGTTCGGTACGGGCGCCTACGCCGGGCGCGACACGCGCATCCAGCCGCAGCTCATCCTGCTGGACCTCAAGCTGCCGCGCATCGACGGGCTGGAGGTGCTGCGCCAGTTGCGTGCCGACCCGCGCACCGCGCTCCAGCCGGTCGCCATTCTCACCACGTCGAACGAGGAGCGCGACATCCTGTCGAGCTACCAGTCCGGCGCCAACAGCTTCATACGCAAGCCGGTCGATTTCGCGCAATTCATGGAGGCGGTGCGCCAGCTCGGCCTTTACTGGCTGGTGGTCAATCTCCCGCCGCCGCACAGGGCCTGAGTCATGGATCAACCGCTGCGTCTGCTGCTGGTCGAAGACGACGAGGACGACGCCCTGCTGATCCTGCGTGCGCTGGGCCGCGGCGGATTCAGGCCCGATGCCCTGCGCGTCGATTCCGCGGCGACCTTGCGCGCCGCGCTGGATGACGGCGAATGGGACGTCGTCATCACCGACCACAACCTGCCCGGGTTCGACTCCACCGAAGTGCTGGCGATCGTGCGCGGCCACAACGCCGATCTGCCGGTGATCATCGTGTCCGGCAGCATCGGCGAGGACATCGCCGTGGCGGCGATGAAGGCGGGGGCGCACGACTACATCCTGAAGGACAGCCTGGCGCGGCTGGCGCCTGCCATCGAGCGCGAACTGCGCGACGCCGAGACACGGCGCGCGCACCGTCAGGCACGCGAGACCATCGAGCACATGGCCTACCACGATGCGCTCACCGGGCTGGCCAACCGCTACGCGCTCGAGCACCGCATCCGGCAGGCGCTCGACGACTTCGCGCACGGGCACGCCCATGCCCTGCTCTACATCGACCTTGACCAGTTCAAGATCGTCAACGACACCTGCGGCCATGTCGCCGGCGACGAGATGCTGCGCCAGATCGCCACCCTGCTCAAGGGCCCGATCCGCAGCGCCGACACGCTGGCGCGGCTGGGGGGCGATGAATTCGGGGTGCTGCTGCAGGATTGCCCGGTCGCGCAGGCCAGGCGCATCGGCGAGCATATCCTCGAACGCATACGCGACTTCCGCTTTTCCTGGCAGGGCAAGACCTTCAATCTTGGCACGAGCATCGGCATGGTCATGCTCGACCGTCCCGGCCTGACCCTGGCCGACGTGCTGCGGCAGGCCGACATGGCGTGCTACGCCGCCAAGGACAAGGGCCGCAACCGCGTCCAGCTCTATCTGCCGGACGACGCCGAACTGCGGCAGCGCCACGGCGAGATGGAATGGGTGAACCGGATCAACCAGGCACTCGAATCGAACCGCCTGACGCTGCACCACCAGCGCATCGTCGCGCTCAACGGCAGTTCGCCGCCGGCCGGCCGTGAATTCCTGTTGCGCCTGCGCGAGGCGGACGAGCAACGGCTGATCCTGCCCGGCACCTTCATTCCTGCCGCAGAGCGCTACGGGCTCATGCCCGCGATCGATCGCTGGGTGGTGGCGAACTGCCTGGCGCACCTGTCCGCCTGCCGGCCCGCCGGCATCTCATGCGATGGCGAGCTCGCCTTCATCAACCTGTCCGGCGCCACGCTGAGCGATGAGAGCTTCCTGGATTATGTGCAGCGCCAGCTCGATCGTCACGGCTTCCCCGCCGAAAACCTGTGTTTCGAGATCACCGAAACGGCGGCGATCGCCAACCTGAACCACGCGCTCGCCTTCATCGATGGGGTCAGGTCGCTCGGCTGCCGCGTCGCGCTGGACGATTTCGGCGCAGGCCTGAGTTCCTTCACCTACCTGAAAACGCTCAACGCCGACTATCTCAAGATCGACGGCGCCTTCGTCCGCGACATGCTCGACGACCCGATGGACGCCGCCATCGTCGAAGCGGTCAACACCATCGGCCACGTCGCCGGCCTTCAGACGATCGCCGAATTCGTCGAATCCGAGGCCATCCTTTCAAGGCTGGCCGATATCGGCGTGGATTATGCGCAGGGTTACGGCATCCACCGACCGGCGCCCTTGCCCGAGCCCTGATGCCGTAGCCGGCGACACCCGTGGGAAGGCGCCGCCCCTGGCCCGGCGCAGTGTGCGGAGTATGCGATGAACGACCCTTCCAGCATCGATGACCCGACGCAAGCCAGTTCCCCCGCCGGCGCGGGCAGCGCAATCCGCCCTGCCCCTGTCGAGACCATTCAGCCCATCTCGTGGGAATACGATCTGCACGGAGAACGCTTCACCCAGATCGACCCGCGGGTCGAAGCCCTGCTCGGCTACCCCGTGGCGGACTGGCTGACGCCCGGATTCTGGCCGGCCCACATGCACCCCGAGGACCGGACATGGGCGCCGGCCTTTTGTGCCGCCGCCATGGCACGGGGCGAGGACCATGCGCTCGAATACCGCATGTTCGCGGCGGACGGCCGCACGGTCTGGCTACGCGACTATGCCAGCGTGGTGACCGGGACGCATGACAAACCTGTCCTGCGGGGCTTCCTGCTCGACATCACCGAGCAGAAACAGGTCCAGGACATCATGGCCTCGCTGGCGCGCACCAGCAGCAGCGACGATACCGACGCCTTCTTCCAGGACGCCGTCCGCAATCTCGCGCGCGCGTATGGCGCGCGCCATGCCTTCGTCGGCCTCTTGCAGCCCGACCGGCAATCGGTGCGGACCGTCGCGGTTTGTGCGGGCGGGGAGCTGGTCGAGAATTTCACGTATGCGCTCGACGGCACGCCCTGCAAGGACATCCTCGACCTGAAAAAGGAACTGATCCCGCGCGACGCGGCCCGGCTCTATCCGGACGACGCCATGCTCGTGCAAATGGGCATCGACAGCTATTTCGGCAGTCCGCTGGTCTCCTCGGCAGGCACAATGATGGGCCTGGTGTCGGTCATGGACACGCGGCCGATGGCGCTGACGCGCTGGACCGCGCCCATCCTCGGCGTATTCGCCTCGCGCATCGCGGTCGAGCTCGAACGCAAGGCCGCGCACGACAGCCTGCTGGAACTCAACGCCACGCTCGAACAGCGCGTGCGGCAGCGCACGCTGGCACTGGAGGCGGCCAACCAGGAACTGGAAGCCTTCGCCTATTCGGTCTCGCACGATCTGCGCGCGCCGCTGCGGACGATCGACGGTTTCGGCCAGGCATTGCTCGAGGATTATGTCAGCCGGCTCGACGACACGGGCATCGATTACCTGCGTCGCATCCGCAACGGCACGCAGCACATGGCCGCGTTGATCGACGATCTGCTGAAGCTGTCGCGTCTCTCCCGCGCACCACTCGATCCGGTCGAGGTCGACCTCGGCAGGCTGGCGCGCGACATCGTCGATACCCTGCGCCGGACCCAGCCCGATCGCCAGGTGCACGTCGAGATCGCCGACGATCTCCTCGCGCACGGCGACCCCGGCCTGCTGCGCATCCTGCTCGACAATCTGCTCGGCAACGCCTGGAAATACACGGCCAGGCAGCCCGCCGCGCACATCTGGTTCGATGCGGTCCGGCAGGCGGGCGGCACCGTGTTCCGCATCCGCGACAACGGGGTCGGCTTCGACATGAAATACGCGGGCAGGCTGTTCGGCGCATTCCAGCGCCTGCACCGGCAGGACGAATTCGAGGGCAGCGGCATCGGACTCGCCACGGTGCGCCGCATCGTCCATCGCCATGGCGGCCGCGTGTGGGCCGAGGCGGCGCCCGGCCAGGGGGCGGTCTTCCATTTCACGCTCGGCGAGACGGCGGCGCAGCCATGAATGCCTGCTGGATGCGCAGTCTGGCGGCGCTTGCCGGCGCGCTCTGCCTCGCCTCGCCCGCCGATGCCGAGCTCGTGCTCGGCGTGCATCCCTTCAAGCCCGCCACCCGCCTGGTGGAATCCTTCACGCCGCTGGCGCGGTATCTGTCAGCGCGTCTCGGGGAGCCCGTCCGGCTGCACGTCGCCCGCGACTACCAGACGCACCTCGACGGCGTGGCGATCGGCCGCTACGACTTCGCCTACCTCGGCCCCAAACTCTACGTCCAACTGCGCAGCCTGCATGGGCCGCGCCCGCTGCTGGCGCGCCAGCAGATCGGCGACAGCCCGGTCTTCCACGGCAAGATCTTCGTGCGCGCCGACAGCCCGATACGCCGGCTGGCGGATCTTGCCGGCAAGCGCTTCGCCTTCGGCGATCCGCATTCGACCATGGGCCACCTGGTGCCGCGCTATCTGCTGTGGCAGGCCGGCGTCGGTGTCGAGCAGCTTGCCAGCCACAAATTCGTCGGCGACCATCTCAACGTCGCGCTTGGCGTGCTCGCCGGCGAGTTCGACGCCGGCGCGGTCAAGGAAGATGTGTTTTACCAGTACGAGAAGCGCGGGCTGCGCGCGATCGCCACCTCGCCGCCGATTTCCGATCACCTTTTCGTTGCCACCCACCGCATGCAGCCAGAAAAGATCCGGAAACTGCGCGCGCTGCTGCTGTCGATGCACCTGGACGCGGAAGGGCGCGCCGCCCTGCAGGCGATGACGCCCGGCATCCACGCGCTGGTACCGGTGCAGGACAGCGACTACGACAGCCTGCGGGCGGTGATGCAGACGCTGCAGGCACTGGGGGTGCCGATGTGAGGCCGGGCAAGGACTTCCATCGCCGGCTCAATCGACGCGCGCTGCTGTTCTTCGTGTTCGCGCTGGTAGTGGTGGTCACGGCGACCGGCGCGGTGGTCGGCGCACTGCAGGGACGCTTCCTGCGCGACGAAGCGCAGACGCGCTTCCTGACCGAACTCGGCCTGCTCGGGCAGTTGTCGATCGAACCGCTGCTGCGCTCCGACTACACCACGGTCGAGCGGCTGGTCGAAGCCTGGGTAGAGCAGCGTCACGACCCCATGCAGATCACCGCGATCGCGCCGAACGGTTTCGTGCTCGCCAGCGCCCAGAACCGTGAATCGGTCGAGAATGCCTTGTCGGTCGACCTGCCGGTGGAATTCAACGGCAGGCGCTTGTTGACCCTGCAGGCCGTCACCGACGTCTCGGCGAGCGAAGAAGCCGTCACCAGCATCGCGCGCGAGGTGGCCCTGACCGCCGCGCTGCTGGTCGCCCTCCTCGGCTGGATGTTGTGGGGCATCCTGCAGCGCACCGCCCTGCGTCCGCTGGAAAACGAGGTACGCGCGCGCGAACAGAAGGCGCAGGAATTGCGGCAGCGCAGCGCGGAGCTCGAGGCTGCGCTGAGCGAACTGGAAACTTTCAGTTATTCGGTCTCGCATGACCTGCGTGCGCCCTTGCGCGCGATCGACGGCTTCAGCCGGGTGATCGAGGAAGATTACGCCCATGCGCTCGATGCAGAGGGCCTCAAGCACCTCGCCCGCATGCGCGCCGCCGCGCAGCGCATGGGCGACCTGATCGACGACCTGCTCAAGCTCTCGCGCACCACGCACCAGGCCTTGCAGCCGGTCGACGCCGACCTTGGCGAACTGGCCACCGAAAGCCTGAAGCGCCTGGCGCAGGAAGAACCCCAGCGCCGGGTCGACATCGTCATCGCCGACGGCCTCGCTGCGCGCGTCGACGTCCCCCTGATGCGCATAGCCCTCGACAACCTGCTCGGCAACGCCTGGAAGTACACCGCCCGCACCCCTGTTGCGCGCATCGAATTCGGCGCCCGGCGGGAAAACGGCGAGACCGTCTACCATGTCTGCGACAACGGCACCGGCTTCGACATGCGCTACGCCGACAAGCTGTTCAAGCCTTTCCACCGGCTCCACGGCAGCGACTTTCCCGGCACCGGCATCGGACTGACGCTGGTGCAGCGCATCATCCAGCGCCACGGCGGGCGCATCTGGGCAAAATCGGCACCCGGCATGGGCGCCTGTTTCCATTTCACGCTCGGCGACACTCCTCCGGGCGCGGCCGAACGCTGAACCCGCTGCGCACCGCAGGATGCCCGTCCGGCGCTGTTCGGCCTGCCACTGATGCTATTCGCCGCCACGATCTAAGATGAAATGAAACCAGAGGAGGATGCAACATGCTGTTCGCCAACCGCAACGAGGCCGCCGACCGGCTCGCCATCGCGCTCCAGGCCTACAAGGGAAAAAACCCGTTGATCCTCGCGATCCCGCGCGGCGCGGTGCCGATGGGCCGCCGGCTCGCCGAGGCGCTGGGCGGCGAGCTCGACGTGGTGCTGGTGCGCAAGCTGCGCGCGCCGTTCAATCCGGAGTTCGCGCTCGGCGCGATCGACGAGTCCGGCTGGTCCTATATCGCCGACTACGCCGAGTCGGCCGGGGGCACGCCCGCCTATCTGGCGCAGGAAAAAGCGACGCAACTTGCCGTCATCCGTCAGCGCCGCGCCCAGTACACGCCGCTGCGGCCGCCGATCGACCCCGCCGGCCGCATCGTGATCGTGGTCGACGACGGCCTGGCGACGGGGGCGACGATGATCTCGGCCCTGCACGCCCTGCGTGCGAAGAAACCGGCGCGCCTGATTTGCGCCGTGCCGGTCGCGCCGCCCGACACACTGGAGAAGATCCGTCCCTACGCCGACGAGGTGGTCTGCCTGTCGACGCCCGAGTTCTTTCGTGCGGTGGGACAGTTCTACGCGGAATTCCCGCAGGTGGACGATGACGAGGTGGTCGAGATTCTCAGGCAGGCTGGCTCGGCGAAGGCCTGAGCCCTCAGCGCGGCCTCACCCGTACGCCGTCGTGCAGCCTTTCGTCCGGATGGGACACGACGCGCGCGCCGGCGCCGACCCCTGACAGCACCTGCGTCGCCAGGCCGGCACGCTGGCCGATCTCGACCGGCGTCAGGCGCGCGCGGCCGCCATCGATCGTGAACACCGCCCAGTCCCCCCCTTGGCGGACCAGCGCGCTGGTCGGCAGCTGCAGCACATCGTCCGACGCCCACAGCACGAACCGCGCCTCGACGCGGTAGCCGTCGCCGAGCCGCGCCCACGCCTCGCGCGGCGCGGCGAAGTCGACGATCACGCGCACCCGCTGCTCCTCGACGCCGAGCGCGGAAACCTTGGTGAAGCCGCTCGGCTCGACCACGCGCACCGTGCCCGCCACCGGCCCGGCGCCGCCCCAGCGGTCGAGGATGACTTTCGTGCCGGGCATGATCTTCACCGCATGCGTGGACAGCACCTCGACCTCGACTTCCAGGCTGGCGGGATCGCCGATTTCCAGCAGCGGCTGGCCGGCGGCGACCGGGCCCTCGCTTTCGTGCAGCTGCTTCAGCACGCGCGCATCGACCGGCGCGCGGACCTCGACGCGATGCGCCGCGCCGCCATTCGTCAATTGCGCCGTGCTGGCCAGCGCTGCCCGTGCCATCTCCAGCTCGAAACGCGCCACCCCCGCGGCATGCCGGGCGGCGGCTTCGGCGGCGCGTGCGCGCGTCTCGGCGGTGCGCGCGTTGTCGAGCGCCTGCGCGGAAATGAAACCGGACTGCCTGAGCGATTCGGCACGCGCGCGTTCCTGTTGCGCCAGCCCGGCGGCGGCCTGGGCGGCATGCGCATTTTCCTGCGCGGCGGCGAGCGCGGCCTGTGCGGCGTTCACCTGGGCCTGCGCCTGCAGCCGGGTGCGCGGATCGAGCGCGACCGAACGCGCCGGCTCGATCACCGCGATCACCTGTCCCGCCGCCACCGTATCGCCGGCCCTGAGCGCGCTGCGGCGCACGTAGCCTGCCACCGGCGCCGACACCACGTAGCGTTCGCGCACGCGGGTCTTGCCCTCCTCCTCCACTGTAACCGCGAGCGGCGCGCGCGTGACCACCGCGACGTCGACCGGCACCGCGCGCGGCAGGAAGCCGTAGGCAAGCCCGGCCGCGATGAGCGCAACAGTGGCCAGGATGACGATCTTTCCGCGCGCTTGCATGCCAGCCCTATTCACGTGTCTTCAATACCGCCACCAGGTCGAGCCGCCCCAGGCGCCGCCACAGCAGCCAGCCCGACAACACCGCCGACGCGAGGATGACGCTTGCCCCCATGGCGAAGTTCTGCGGCGTGAGCAGGAGCGGCAGCCGGTAGAGCTCGTTCTGGAACGCCGCCACCAGGATGCCGACCAGCCCGATGCCAGCCGCGAAGCCGACGGGAATCGCCGCCAGCGTCAGCAATGCCAGTTCTCCCAGCAGGATATAAGCGATCTCGCCACGGGTGAAGCCCAGCACGCGCAGGCTGGCGAGCTCGCGGCCGCGCTCCGAGAGACTGATGCGCGCGGCGTTGTAGACGACGCCGAAGCCGATGGCGCCGGCGAGCAGCGTCGCCACCAGATTGTAGAACAGGATGAACTCACCGATGGTGGCGTAGAAGCTCTGGATCGCTGCGCGGTTGGCGACCATGCCGAGCACACGCGGCCGCGCGTGCAGCCTGGCGTAAACCTCGTCTTCGCGGCCCGGCTCGAGCGCGAGATAGGCGCCGCTGACCGTATCGCCCTCGCGCATCAGGTCGTTGAGCGATGCCTGCTGCATGTAGGCCGACACGCCGAGGAACTGCCGGGTGATGCCGAGCACCGGCACCTGGCGCACCGGGCGATTGCCTTCGAGCACTTCAACGGTGAGGAAGTCGCCCGGCTTCACGTGCAGGATTTCGTTCGCCAGATGGTCGGTGAGCACCACGCCGCCCGGCGGCACCGCCACCGGCGCGAGATTGCTGTCGAGCGCGCGATGCAGTTGCCCTTCCGGCTGGATGCCGAATATCGCGCCGCGATGGCGGTACTGGCCAGAGCGCAGTATCGCCGGCACGTCGCGGTAGCCCTCGACGGAATCGACACCGGGCAGCGCCGCCAGCTCGTGCAAGGCGCGCCCCGAGGTCGGCTCGATGAAGGCGAGCCCCAGGTCCTCGCGCGCGGCCTGGCGGAACTGCACGTCGACCATGAAGTCGATCGCGCCCTTCTGGTAATTGCCGACCATCATGAGCCCGCCGGCGCTGGCGATGCCGAGCACGGTCAGCAGCGCCTTCA
>DYFW01000386.1 GCA_020725005.1 Thiobacillus denitrificans | reverse complement strand
GCGGATACCAGCGCGAGGCGAGCGGCAGCGCGACCGCGAACGCCGCGCCGGCGAAACCGAGCAGAACCCCCAGCACCAGCACCTCGCGGAAGCTGTGGACGCCGGCGAGCCAGGCCCAGGCGAGCGCCGCGATGACGATGAGCTGGCCGATCAGTCCGGCCTTCTTTGGCCGCAGGTGGTCGACCAGCACGCCCATTACCACGCGCAGCAGGCCGCCGGCCAGCACCGGGGTGGCCACCATCAGCCCCTTCTGCGCCTGGGTGAGTTCGAGCGAGGCGGCGATCTGCACCGCCAGCGGGCCGAGCATCACCCAGATCATGAAGGCGATGTCGAAGTAGAGGAACGCCGACAGCAGCGTCGGCGTGTGGCCGGATTGCCAGAAACCCTTGTTCATGCAGTGCTCCAGGTAAGGCGTATTTTGTTGTCGCGCCCGGCGTTTGCCGGGCGGGTGCCGCGCGATTCAGTGCCGCTCCATCACCACGCCCACCTGCGGCATCGCCGCGAGGCCCGTTTCGCGGGCATGGTCGACGAAGCCCTTGTTGCGCCAGAAGAAGGCGCCCGGCAGGGTGGTGGGGATCACCAGCACGTAGAACAGCGCGCGGCCGAGAATGGCGGCGGCGACGGCGACGAGCGCCAGCGGCGCGAACAAGGCGCCCTCGCCGCTCGCCGCGATCGCCAGCGCGATGAGCAGCGACACCCCCAGCAGGCCGTTGCGCAACAGGTAGGGCCAGCCGTAGGTGGTGGTCTGTTCGTAATGCGCGGCGGCGCCCTCGTCGCCGCGCGCCTTCATGTCGCGCGCATGGGCCGCGAGTCCGACCGCCTCGAGCGCGAAGCCCGCCGCAGCCATGCCGCCCAGCAGCGTCGCCAGCGACGCCGCCATCGCGCCCGTCGCCAACGCCGCCAGGGCGAGCAGGAGAGCGCCCAGCGCAAGCGCCGTCCCCGAGAAGGCCGCGCCGGTATGCCAGTGGTCCCAGAACGGCCGCGCCGGAATGCGGTAGAGCTTGATCATGTAGTA
>DYFW01000385.1 GCA_020725005.1 Thiobacillus denitrificans | reverse complement strand
TCCGCTGGTGCGATCTCTTCGGCTGCGACGACGCCTTGATGGCCACCGGCTTCGGTGCCTGGGGCGGGATCTTCATCCTCAACGGCCGCTGGCACGCGGTCGGCGGCGGCAAGGACCTGCTGCCCCGTCTGCTGGCGGTCGGCGACCGCACCGTCTGCATGGCCAAGGCGGACGACTGGCTGAACGAGAACGAGTCCCTGGATACCGCCCACAAGACCCGCCGCTGGCTCAACGAGCCGCCTACCGAGAAGCAACTGCGCTACCTGCCGCAGGCCATGCGTGCCGACTTCGGGCTTACCCGTTACCAAGCATCGGCGCTGCTCGCGTTCCAGTTCAACAAGTCATCCATCCTGCGTCTGGTGCTGGCAGCCAACGACGAGTACCGGAGGGCAGCTTGATATGCGCGATCTGCGGACGGGAGGGGCGTGGCTTCTGCTGGGTATCGCCGAGGGATGGCCCGCGTGCGCCGGACGGCAAGCGACTGTTCAAGCGCTTCTGCTCGATGCGCTGCATGGACATCCATCTGCAACGACTGAAGGAGGGAGACGGAGTCGTGATCGATCCCACCCATAACGAGAAGGCCGCGATGGAGGCCGTGCTGCCTCGTCTGGGCGAGTATGTCGCGTCCATCGGCATGGATCGGCCGCTGTCGGCCTACAGCCGCACGGAGGTGCTGCAACTGGTCGACGTGGTGCTCACCGCCTACTTCGACAACCTGCGGGAACTCACGCCCGACGACGTGCCGTTCTGAGGGTGATGGCCATGCTCGATTACAACCACCGCCCCAGGTTCCACGAGCGCGTCGGCGCCGTCATCGACGACGCGCTGGCGCGTGAACGTGCCTCACAAACGCCGCGCCGCTATCTCGGCGCGTCACGGCTCGGCGTGGCCTGCGAGCGCGCCCTGCAGTACGAGTACGCCCAGGCGCCGGTCGATCCCGGCCGCGAGCTGCCCGGGCGGGTGCTGCGGGTGTTCGAGGTCGGCCATGCCCTGGAGGATCTGGCGATCCGCTGGCTGCG
>DYFW01000384.1 GCA_020725005.1 Thiobacillus denitrificans | reverse complement strand
TGGCTGCCGAAGGGCAGGGAACCGTCCGGGTAGATGATCTCGTTGATGCGATCGACGAAATCGAGGTTGCGGTTGAGCAGCAGGCCGCCGACCAACGCGCCGAGAAAGCCGCCACGCTCGTCGAACACCGGCGCGGCGGTGCTGATCACCATGCCGCGCGTTTCCTCCCGGCGTTCGGTCGGCACCGCGTTGCGCGTCGCCACCAGGGGCACGCGCGCGCGCTCGCGCAGGTCGGGATGGATGGCGCCGAGCGCCGCGGCATCGAAGATGTCGAGCAGCGTCGTCGCCCTTCGCGTCGCCAGCAGGTCGCGGACCACCGGACGGCGGTCGAGCGCCGTGCCGGCCGGCAGCCGCTCGCTGGAGGCGCGCACGCGGCCCTGGGCATCGACGAAATGCAGGAAGTCCACGCGCAGGTTGTGTTTGGTCGCCTGCAGGAAATCGGCGAGCTCGCGCGGCCGGCCGCCACCGAGGGCGCGCGCCAGCCGGCTCGACGCCGCGAGCATCTCGACGCCGCGCCCGACGCCTTCCTTGACGCGCTCGAAATAGCCGTCGGCGACCGCCAGGTCGCTGCGCACCTTGTAGATCAGCAGGCGGTCGTAGGCGTCGCCGCCCCAGGCGGCGAGGATCGCCACCAGCACCGGCAGCACGACGACCAGCGGCAGCAGCACCAGCGCCAGCAGCTTGGCGCGCACCGAGGACTGGATGCGGGCGAGCAGGGACATGGGCCGGATCAGACGCCCCAGGCGGCGCAGCGGCGTTCCAGGGTCTTGCGCGAGAGGCCGAGGCGGCGCGCGGCCTCCGACTTGTTGCCGCGCGTGGCCGCGAGCACGCCGAGGATGTGGCGCTTCTCCAGTTCGTCGAGGCTGAGATCGTTCGCCGCGGCCGGCGCAGCCTTCGCCGTCGGCAGGAAGTCGCCGCGGAATTCGCCGAGGATCAGCGAGCGTTCCACCACGTTCTTCAGCTCGCGGATGTTGCCCGGCCAGTCGTAGTCGGCCATCATCGCGTGCATGACTCCCTCCG
>DYFW01000383.1 GCA_020725005.1 Thiobacillus denitrificans | reverse complement strand
AAGGAATCGCCCACAGCGGGCCGCGCTCGGCGTGCGCGTCGAAGTCCCGGCGGTGCACCTTCCAGCCGGCTTGCGCGACCAGCGGGCCGAGCCGCCACCAGCCGCGCCACAGCGCGCCGCGGCGCACGATCTGGCCGGGCACCGGATCGAGATAGCCGTCGGCGGGCCGTCCGAAGCGCCAGGCCAGCCCGTACAACCGGTTGCGCAGCAGCCAGCGCACGCAGCAGTAATACTCGCCCCACACGATGTACCAGTTGCGCACCGTGCGTTCGTACAGGCCGCCGGGCAGCAACTCGTCTGGCGTCTGCCACCACCACAGCCAGTCGGGCAAGCGCTGGCGGTCAACGATCAACTCATCCACGTCGTCGGCGGCGTAGATCGTGATCTTGGTCGTGCGGATCGCCGTGCGCTGACGGAACAGCACGACCAGCGGCACGAGCAGCGCCAGCACAAGGCTGACGATCTCAATGGCGAAAGCGAGCGCGATGTCGCGTTTCATGTTTCGCTCATGTGACCCCGAGGATCGGTTGTAGGTAAGCCACGGACGCTGACTGGAAATAGACGACAGCGATTGAGCCGCCAGCACCAAGCGTGCGGTTACCTGTACCCAGCGAAGACCGCAGCGTCAGTCCTGAGCCAGCCGCTATGCTGACCGTGTTCGTGCCGTCATTAATCAACAGTACGTCATCGCCAGATGCGAACACACCGCTTGGGATCGTCCAAACCGACCCAGGTCCGACGTTGTTTGAAAAGACCAATTTATGCTTATCGCTTGCCTGTAGCGTGTAACTGCCGCCTTGTGTGTTCAGCGCCCAGTTCACGCCGCCGCCGATTGAAGTGATGCCGGGGTAGGCACCGTTCATCCTTGCTGAAGGCACCGTGCCGGCGGTTAGGTTGCTCGCGTCCTGGTAAAAACTTCCTTGTTGCCCGTCGAGCAGGTCCGCATCCAGTCCCGAGCCGGCGCCGTCGTTGCCCGCGTGCCA
Organism: Thiobacillus denitrificans; assembly: GCA_020725005.1. Classification (GTDB taxonomy): domain Bacteria; phylum Pseudomonadota; class Gammaproteobacteria; order Burkholderiales; family Thiobacillaceae; genus Thiobacillus; species Thiobacillus denitrificans_G. Next base: position 40 of record DYFW01000383.1, on the reverse strand, counting down.
GGCCTGTGAGCCGTTGATCAGCAGTTGCGCGCCCGGCATC
>DYFW01000382.1 GCA_020725005.1 Thiobacillus denitrificans | reverse complement strand
GCTTCGATGGCCAGGGCTGGCATCTCGAAGCGTGGGGCGACCGCCACCACCTGCACGACGTCCTCACGGAGCCGCCCGAATGACGCACGCGCCCTGGATGGTCCTGCTGCGCCACGGCCACAGTGAATGGAATCTCTCAGACCGCTTCACCGGCTGGACGGATATTCCTTTGACCGAGACCGGGGTCGCCGAAGGCGCCGAGGCAGGACGACGGCTCGCGGCGGCCGGCTTTGCCTTCGACGCCGTGCACGGTTCGGCGCTGGTGCGTACGCGCCAGACGGCTGTCGCGGTGCTCACGGCCATGCGCGCTCCTGACTTGCCCTACCACGCGACCTGGCGACTCAACGAGCGCCACTACGGCGCGCTGCAGGGCCTCAACAAGCAGGAGATCTTCCGCACCTGGGGTGAAGAAGCATCGCGCCGCTGGTGGCGCGGCTACGTCGAGCCGCCGCCCGCGCTCGACTGGAACGATCCGCGCCATCCGCGCTTCGATCCAAAATATCTCGGCATCGACCCCGCTGCCCTGCCGGCGAGCGAGAGCCTGCGCGACTGCCAGCAGCGCATGCTGCCCTATTGGCGGACGGTGCTGCAGCCGGCCCTGCGCGCGGGGCTACGCCTGCTCGTGATCAGCCATGGCAATACCCTGCGCGGGCTGGTGATGGAACTCGATGGGCTCCCGGCCGGGGCCATGGAGAAAGTCGAAATCGCCTCCGGCGTGCCGCTGGTCTACCGTTTCGGTCCGGATGGAACGGTGACCGGTCGCGACTGGCTCGAAACGGGCACAGCCCAGCCGCCCGGATGGGTCAGGCGAATCCCAGGTCTTGTGCCAGCCCCGCGTGCATGATGTGGCCGGCGTGCACGTGCAGCCCGGCCTTGAGGCCGGGGTCGGCATCGAGGGCGGCGAGGCCGGTCGATGCCAACGCCAGTGCATAGGGCAGAGTGGCGTGGGCGAGCGCCTTGGTCGCAGTACGCGCCACCGCGCCGGGCATGTTGGTCACGCAGTAGTGCACGATGCCGTCGGCGA
>DYFW01000381.1 GCA_020725005.1 Thiobacillus denitrificans | reverse complement strand
GTTCGGGCGCGCCGTTCGCGGAACGGGCGGCGGCCAGCGTCGCCGGCGTCAGGGCGCAGAAATCGGCGCAGGCGGCAAGGTTCAGCGCGGCGTGCGGAAACTGCAGTTCGACCGGCGCGGCGATCAGCAACAGCGGCGTGTGGCGTTCGATGCCCCATGCGCCGAGGTCGGCGGCTTCGCCCAGCCAAGCCCATTCCGCCGCGCTGACGGCCTTGGTCGCGCCGCGCGCGAACAGGGCGAAGTCGCGCTGCGTGCCGCTGCGCGCCTCCTCCTGCCAGCGCGCCAGCGCCGCGACGAGGTCGGCGCGCGCGAGCGCGGTTCGGGGCGGCAGGGTGTCGAGCGCGTCGAGGAGCGGCGACTCGGGCGGCAGGCTCGCGCGCCGCGCCAGCCATTGCGCGGCGGCGGCGTCCGCGTCGACGATGCCGAGCGCGGCGGAGAGCGCGGCGGGATCGAGAAAGCGCACGCGGTACGGCCACCAGGCCGCGCGCTCGAATTTCTCGTCGAGTCGAATCCAGCCGTTTTCCAGCAGCCAGTCGAGCAGCGCCTGCGCCCGGCTTTGCCCGCCCACGCCGGCGTCGTTGCGCAACGTGTCCCAGCGGCTGTCGCCGCCGCGCCTGATCCAGCGTTTCAGCAGTTGCCGCCAGTCGTCGGGCAGGCTGTCGAGGCCGCGCGGCGGCTGGTCGGCAATGCGCTGCCGCCGGGTTTTGCTCTGCACGACGACGCGCAGCATGCTCAGTGCGCGGTCGCGGTGTCGCGCACCAGCACTTTCACGCCCGGCGCCCAGGTTTCGCCCGGACGTTTCTTGAACGTCACCAGGGTGAGCGTCGCCGGATCGTAGATGTTGACGTTGTGCGTGACCGGCGTGGTGAGCAGGTATTGCGCGCGGGTCGCCTTGAGGAAGCCGGAGACGCGCTCGATGTTGACGATGTCGAGGTGCGCGAAGGGTTCGTCGATGAAGACGAAGCCGCCCGGGCGCGATTCTTCCATCATCAGCGCCACCAGCAGGATCAGCGATTTCATCACCTG
>DYFW01000380.1 GCA_020725005.1 Thiobacillus denitrificans | reverse complement strand
CGGAACAACTGACCTCCATCCGCGCCATCGGCCGCAACGTGCTGGCCGCCAAGAAAAGCGCAATCGACGATCCCGCCGACGCCGAACAGCTCGGCAGGCTGCGCGCCGCTGTCCATGCCTTGGCGGCAGCCGAACTCGAAACGGACAAAGCCGCCGTCATCACCCCGCAAGGCGGAGAGGCTCCGGCCCACCCCGCAGCGCGCGCGCTTGCCGCCGAACGGCGCGACGCCGCCCGCGCCGATGCGCGCGCGCTGGTGGCGCAATTGCGAGAACGCGGCGGCCTCCTGGCGTCGCGCGCGCAGGTGGGCGATGCATCCGGTTCGACCTCAGCCGGCCTTCCCATGGCTGAGCAGCGCGCGCACCTCTTCGAGCGCTGGGCGGACAAACTCGACGCCGCGCTGGCCGAGACCGGTCCGGCTCGCACCGCGCAGTTGATGGATTTGAGAAACCAACTCGACGCCCGCAAAGGCGGCCTGCGCGAAGGCCGGCCGCTGGGCACGCCCACCCTGCAAGCCGTGCCGTCCACCAGCCCGACCCCGATCCGCGCCGTGAGCGCCGCCGAGGCGAAGCCGGCATTGGCACCGGTCAAGGCCAAGCCGCGCAAGCCCAAGAAAACAGCCCAATGAGCAGGAGCCTCGCCATGCCCTCCATGTCCTTCCTCGGCGCGGTCCGGCTTGCCGCCTGCGCGTTAGTTGCTTGCCTCGTCAGCCTGCCTGTGTCTGCCGCCACCCTCGGCGAGACCCCGGAAATCGTCTACACCGGGGCCGATGCACAGGCCCTGGCCGACAAGGCCGCCGCACTCGGCACTGCGGTCGGCATCTACGAGTACCTGCACAACACCGTCGAATACTCGCCCTACCACGGGTCGCGCTCGGGCGCGGTCAACACCTTCCTCGGCCAGCGCGGCAGCGACGTGGACATCGCCAGCACGCTCATCGCCATGCTGCGTGCGCGGAACATCCCGGCGCGCTATGCCGTCGGCACCGTGCGCATTCCGGCCGCGCAACTGACCAACTGGCTCGGCGTCG
>DYFW01000379.1 GCA_020725005.1 Thiobacillus denitrificans | reverse complement strand
TCTCGCCGCCGGCCAGCCCGCCGCTCTGCTCGCCGGTCGCCTGGTTCAGGGTCGTGCCCACCTTCAGGTCGATGGGCGCGGTGCCGCCGGTGGAAACGGCGACGCTTCCGGGCTGGCGCCGCGAAGGCGCGGCGGCGACGCCCGCATCGCGGCTGCTTTCCATTTGCGGCTGGTTGTTGATCCAGACGGTCGATTTGCCCGACGAGCGCACCACGACGCCGTCGAGACGCACGGTGTCGCCTTCGAGGCTGCGCGTCTGCTGGATGTTGAGCTGCCGCTGGCGCTCGAGCGCAATGCGCCATTCCGGCGTCAGGAACAGCCTGCCGAGTTTCGGCTCTGCGGGCGCGGTGGGCTCTGCGCGAGCGGAGTTGCCCGTCAGGAAGAGGCTGCCGGCGAGCAGGGCGATGGTGATATGGGTGGGGCTCATATCTTTTCCTGCAGGGTGATCCAGTCGATTTCGCACTGGGCGCGCAGCAGCGCGGGCGACTGCGGTTGCGGGGCGCCGGGCAGGCGTTCGAGCACGCATTGCCGCACACTGACCAGGGCCGGGACTTGCGTGGCGAGGTCGGAGAGCAGGCCGAGCAGGTCGAGTTCGTGCATCATCATCATGTCCAGCTTCATGGTGCTGACCAGGAAGCCGTAGCCGCCCGAGGCGACGTTCTTCGGGTCGAGCGGCCGCTGGGGCGCGATTTCGTAGTCCATGCCCAGCAGGCGCCGTTTCTCCTTGATGTGGCGCAGGGTTTCGACCCAGTCGAGCCGCCGTTCGGGCTCGGTGCGGCCGCGCCCGATGATGTCGCGATAGCGGTCGATCTTGGCGCGGATCTCCTGCTCGTCATCCTGGGCACGCGCGAGGCGGCCGCGGCTTTCCGACAGCTCGGCCTGTGCCTGCCGGAACGTCCGCGTGGCCTGCTCGCCGTAACGCACGATGCCGAACACCAGGCCCCCGGCGATCAGGAGCGCGAGCAGCAGGAAGGCAAGGCTGCCGGCGAGATTGCGCAAGCTGAGGGCGGATGCGTTGCTGTCCATGTCAG
>DYFW01000099.1 GCA_020725005.1 Thiobacillus denitrificans | reverse complement strand
ATCGAGCGCCGCGACCGCATCCTCGCGGTGCTGCCGAAGGACGAGGCGAAATGACGCTTGAGCAGTGGCAACGCGGGTGGGACGCGCTTGTTTTAGAAGCGAAGCTGCGCGGGTCGTTTGTTGGCCTGTCGACAAACAACTTGGCTGTACCTCGAGACTTGTGGGACAGAATGGTGGCATACCCGCCGAAGCCGACTTCGTTGCCGAAGGACGAGCCGCGCTCCGATGAGGACGGTCACTGCACTCGTTGCGGATGTCCGTTCGAGGACCCGCGCGAACTCACGCACGAATGCCCGCCGGGATTCATCGACGCACCGCCGAAGGACGAGTAGATGAGAACGCGACGGAAGCAACACGGGTGGATCAATCTGCCATCTCGCTTTTTCGACGTGCTGTTCGTCCTTGCTGGCGTCGGCCTGCTGGCGCTGGTTTTCGGCCTCGTCTGGGCCGTCTATTGGCTGGTCAGTCACGTCAGGTTTGTGTAGCGCCCCATGCTGACCATCCGCGAAGTCGCCGCCACGCTGCAGAGTGACTGAGGCGCCAGTGTTCCTCACGCCCGACGAGATCGCCAGCCTGACCGGCTACAAGCAGCCGGCGCGGCAGATCCGCTGGCTGGCCGCCTGCGGCTGGAAATTCGAGGTCGGCGCCGACGGCCTGCCCAAGGTGCTGCGGGCGCATGCTGATGCGCGCATGGGGATGCCGGCGCAGGCAGTCGAAGCGCCGACCGTTGAGCCAGACCCAGACGTTGAACTGTTGCCGCTCGATCAACTGCGCGCCTCAAGGACGTCGGTTCACGATCTAAACCCGCCGTTCTTCGAGCCGACGCTTCGTCTGCGCGGCATCTATTTTCTGTTCGCTGGTGCCGAACTCGTCTACATCGGGCAATCCAGTTGCATCGCGCGACGACTTGCTCAACATTGGAAGGGGCCGAAGCAATTCGACGGGGTGGCGTACCACCCACTACCCCACATAGCATGGCTCAAACTGGTCGAGGGCGCTTACATCGCAGCACACAAGCCGCCGCTCAACATTGTGGGGGTCTGACCAGTGCTGTCGCTCGCAGTCAGCATCCGATACATCCGCGTACCTGTGTTTTGTGCGCTCACCGGATACACTCCCAAGGCGGTGGAGGGGAAAATCCGCGAAGGTGTCTGGCGCGAGGGACATGAGTTTCGCCGCGCACCTGACGGGCACGTCCTGATCGACATGCGGGGCTATGAGCGATGGGTAGAAGGTCAGTCTCAGGCGGCGTGAGGGCGCACGGCGACCGCATTCAATTCGACTTCCAGTACCAGTTCGAGCGGTGCCGTCCAACGTTGGCGCTAAAGCCAACGCCGGCGAACATGAAATACGCGCGGCGCCTAGCCGACGAGATTCGCGCGAAGATCAAGCACGGCACGTTCAGCATGGCCGACTACTTCCCGGACTACCGGGATGCTGGCCGACCGAGCACCGTGCGCACTGTCGCCGAGTACATCGACCTGTGGCTCGCCAGCGGCGCCAACCTGTCACCGTCAACTCGCAACGGCTACCGGAAAGCCGCGAGGGGGTGAGCGGGCGACCATAGCGGCGCCTACCGGCTACCTCAGACCATGACCGCATCCAGCCTCGTGCTCGGCGGCCCGGACGCTTTGCGGGTGTACCGCAAGGGGCAGTTCGGCGTCGCCCTGCAGCACGTCAACGACGAGGAAAGCATCTGCATCTGGCCGCTGCGCAAGCAGCCCGGCGCCGGAGCCTTCATCGTCGGCCTGCGTTCGCTGCACCAGTACTTCGACGCGCACACCGCGCGGCCGACGCGTTACGCGTTCCTGTCGTGCATGCAGGCGCTCGATGTCATGAAGATCGGCGCCACCGACCGGCACGCGCTGCACCAGCTGCTCGACGTGCTGTACGAGTACGCGCCCGATCTGGTCGTGATGCCGCCCGACCTGCGGCCGCGCGAGTTGCCGGCCGGGCTCGAGTCGGCGGAGATCATCGTCGACGGCAAGGTTGAGGCGCGGGTCGAGGCCAAGAACTGATGGCCGCGGCCTTCGGCAACTTCCAGGCGCGCAAGGATCCCGAGATCGAGGCCGTTGTCGCGCGGCTGGAAGCCGAAGAGGATGAGCGCGAAGAGGCGGCAGCCCGCAGCGAGCACCCGTACGACGACGAGCCGTACACGACGCTGCTCGCCCGGCTGCGCGCGTGGTTGGCCGAAGAGAAGGATCGCCAGGCGCACAACCGCCTGCAGATGGCGATCGACCACGACTTCTACGATCATTTGCAGTGGACCGAGGACGACTTGGCCACGCTCGCCGACCGCGGGCAGGCGCCACTCGTCTTCAACCGCGCGTCGCTGGCCATCAACTGGCTGTTCGGCACGGCCATGCGGACCAAGACCGACTGGGCCGTCAAGCCGCGCGAGCGCGACGACGAGCCGATGGCGCCCACCAAGACGAAGGTGATGAAGTTCGTCTCGGACGTCAACTACGCGGTCAACTGCCGGCTGCTGGCGTTCAAGGACGCGCTCAAGGGCGGCCTTGGCTGGATCGATCACGGCGTGGAACTCGACCCCACGCGCGAGCGCGTGCGTCTGGACTACGAGTCGTGGCGCAACGTGTGGTACGACAGCCGCGGCCGGCGCATCGACTACAGCGACTGGCGCTACGTGTTCCGCGAGAAGTACGTCGACGAGGACTGGGCGCTCGCGATGTACCCGGAGCGCGCGGCGCTGATCCGCGCCTCCACGATCTCGAGCGACGAGCCAGACACGACCGACCCCGACGGCTGGAACTCCGAGGATGGCGAGCTGGCCACCGGCCTAGGTGGCTCGGCCGACAACGCGTTCCTGCGCAGCCGCGTGACGGTGGCCAACGCGTGGGGCGCTACACAGGTGCAGCGCAACCGCGTGCGCCTGACCGAGGCGTGGTATCGCGTGCCCAAGCGCCGGCTGCGGCTGTGGGGGCCGATCTTCGACGGCCGCGAGTACGACCCCGCCGACGAGACCATGCGCAAGGCCGTCGAGCAGAAGGTCTGCTCGGTGGTCGGCAACGTCGAGAGCGAAGTGCGCTACGCGATCTGGTGCGCCAAGGGGCTGCTTGCCGAGGGGCCGAGCCCGTACAAGCACAACCGCTTCCCGCTGGTGCCGATCTTCTGCTACCGGCGCGACCGCGACGGCGCGCCGTACGGCGTCATCCGCGGCATGCGGGACGCGCAGGAGGACTACAACAAGCGGGCCAGCAAGGCGCTGCACATCCTGTCGACGCGCGGCATCCTGTTCGAGGAAGGCGCGTTCGTCGACGAGGACGAGGCGCGCGAAGAGTTCGCGCGGCCGGACTTCTTCCTGGGCTACGTGCGCGGCTACAAGGTCGAGGTCAAGACCGACATCGCGATGGCGCAGGGCCACCTGGACCTCATGGACCGCGATGCCCTGCACATGGAGGCGTCCAGCGGCGTGACCAACGAACTGGTGGCGATGCAGACGCAGGCCGTCAGCGGGCGGGCGATCGAGAAGCGCCAGCAGCAGGGCCAGCTCACCACGACCGAGCCCTTCGAGAACTACCGGCTCGCGATCCAGTTCTCGGGCGAGATCACGCTGTCCATGATCGAGCAGTACTACACCGAGCACCGCATCGTGCGCATCACCGGCGCGCAGGGCCGCGACGAGTTCGTGGAGATCAACCAGCCGCAGTTCGACGCGGCCGCCAACGACTGGCGGTTCCTCAACGACATCACCGAGCGGCAGGCCGACTTCATCGTCAGCGAGCAGGACTTCCGCGAGTCCGTGCGGCAGGCGCAGTTCGACACGACGATGGAGTTCCTGGCACGGCTGCCAGCCGAGGTCGCGCTGAAGTTCCTCGACCTGGCGATCGAGTTGAGCGACCTCGACAACAAGGACGAGTGGCTCAAGCGCATCCGCGGCATGACCGGCATCCCGGACCCCGAAGAAATGAAGACGCCCGAGGGGAAGGCCGCGGCGGAGGAACGCGCGCAGAAGGCCGCGATGATGGAGCAGATCGAACTGCGCGGCATCCTCGCCGAACTGGCGGGTGCCGAGGCGAAGGCGCAGCAACTGGTCGCCGCCGGCCGGCGTGCCGAGACGCAGGCGATTCTCGATCGAATCAACGCCATCAAGACAGCGCTGGAAGCCGGCGTGACCGTGGTCACGGTGCCCGGCGTGACGCCGGCCGCCGACGTGCTTCTCGACGGCGCCGGGTTCCCGCAGGGGATCAACCCGCCGCTGCCGGCGGCACCCGTTCAACCCGCAATGCCGCAGCCGATGGCTGCGTAGGAGATCGACATGGCCAAGCGCAAGAGCTACGCGGTGCCGATGGACGACGCGCAGTGGCGCGCCGAGTCCGACGCCCGCACGCTGATCGAGGCGTGCAAGATCGAGAAAGATCCCAAGCGCATGGCGGCGGCGAAGAAGGCCGCCAAGAAGATGGTCGACGAGGCGCAGGAAGCGCTGGTGGCCGCGCAGAACGTGCACGACGGCTACGACGACTGAGGGTTATCAACGGCACCCAGGATGGGTGGAGGTAGACGATGGACGTCACGGAAGAGCAACTGTCGGCACTGAAACTGTCCCGCGCCGAGTGGGACAACCTGGAGGACTACGAGCGCGAGGCGCTGCTCATCGAAGAGGACGCCAGCGCGCACACGGAGTTCACGGACGACGATTTGGCGGCAGCGAAAGAGGTCGCCGGCGAGGACGCGCAAGGGGGTGAAAAGCCCGGCGCGGACGACGGCAAGAAGGCTGAGGAAACGCCGCCCGACGACGGCGGCAAGAAGCCCGACGAGACGGCGGGCGAGACCCAGGGCGAGCAGTCGCCCGCCAAGACGCCGGCGGCGGACGACGACGATGTGCGCTCGACCTTCGTGCCGAGCGTGCCGCAGCAGGCCGAGATCGAGGCCGCGCAAGCGGAGTTCGCCCGGCGGCGCGAGGCGATCGAGGCTGCCCGCACGGCGGTGGAGACGAAGCTCGACGAGTTGGACGCCAAGGCCGACGCCGGCGAGATCACGACCGTCGAGTACAACCGACTGCGGCGGCCGATCGACCGCGACATGGCCGACGTCGTGAAGAAGGAGGCCACGCTTGAGGCCGACATGCGGCTGCACGAAGCGCGCGTCGAGGACCGCCGACGGCTGGCGGTGGACGCCGAGACGCAGCGCTACCACATGGCGCAGGAGTCGTTCTACGAGCAGCCGGACAACGCCGCGCTGTACCAGCACGAGAAGATCGGCGAGAAGGCGCGCCACCTGCTTGTCAACGTGTTCATCCCGGCGCTGGCCAAGATGCCCGAGAACGGCCAGCGGTCGTTCTCCTGGTTCCTGCGCAATGCCGACCGCAGCGTGCGGGCGTTCCTCGACGACGAGATCAAGGCGGCCGGCCTTGCCGCAGCGCCTGCGCCAGCGAGCAAGAAGGGCGAGACGCCGCCTGTGCGCAAGCCCGACGTGTCGAAGGTGCCGGTCACCCTGGGCTCGGCGCCGGCGGCGGACATGACGGAGGCCGGCGACGAGTTCGCGCATATCGACTCGCTCAGCGGCCCGGCCTATGTGCGCGCGCTCGAAAAGCTCACGCCCGAGCAGCGCGAGCGCTACGAGGCGCGCACGTAGGTGGCCATCGTCTACGAGTTGCGGGCTGGGGATGCGATCGCCATCGACGGCGGCCGCATCCTCATCACGCTGCGCGAGAAGTTCGGCAACCGCGCCAAGGTGGCCGTGGATTGCGACGGTGGTGTGCGTGTGCAGTGGATTCAGCGCGCGCGCACGGCCGCCGAGGTCGTGCAGGCAGTTGGAGTTGGCACTAAGGGGGTGAATAGCGGAAATTCGCGCTGACCATCGGTTACGACAGCGCTGGATGTGCGTCGTTTGGACAAACCTGTCTGAGAGGACGCACCCATGACACTCGTTGGTGTTGGCGACCCGAAAGCGGTCAAGAAGTACAGCGGCCTGCTGGCTGTCGACGTTCCCCGGGAGTCGTTCTGGGGCTCTTCGATGACGAGCCGCGGCGAAGTTCCCAAGGCTCCGATCCAGCGGCTCGACGACCTCGAGAACAGCGAAGGCGATCGCATCACCTTCGACCTGCGGCTTCAGTTCCGCGGCCAGCCCACCGAGGGCGACGACGTGGCCGAGGACGACGCCGAGGATCTGAAGTTCGCGACCGACATCGTCTACATCGACCAGATGCGCAAGGTCGCCGACAGCGGCGGCCGCATGACGCGCAAGCGCACGCTGCACAACCTACGCTCGCTGGCGAAAGAGGGCCTGACCGAGTACTTCGCGCGGGCCTTCGACGAGCTGATCTTCATCTACCTGTCGGGTGCGCGTGGCGCCAACGACGATTTCGTCTGGCGGCTGAACTACCCGGGCTTCGCCGGCAACCCGATCACAGCACCTGACTCGGTGCACCAGATGTACGGCGGCGCGGCCACGTCGTTCGCCACCATCGTCGCCGGCGACACGATGACCAAGGTGCTGCTCGACAAGATGCGCACCAAGGCCACGCTGATCGGCGGCGGCAGCCTGCAGCGCCCCTCGATGCAGCCCGTCAAGATCAAGGGCGGCAAGAAGTGGGTGGTCGTGATGAGCCCGCACCAGCATCACGCGCTGCGCAACGACAGCGGCACGACGGGCTGGTTCGAGATCACCAAGGCGCTGACGACCGCCGTCGGCCGCGACTCGCCGATGTACACGAACGCGCTCGGCGAGTACCGCGACATGATCCTGCACGAGCACAAGGCGGTGATCCGCTTCACGAACGCCGGCGCGGGCGCCAACGTCAACGCCGCACGCGCGCTGATGCTCGGCCGCCAGGCGGGGCTGCTCGCTTTCGGCCAGGCCGGTCAGGGCATGCCGTTCGAGTGGGTCGAGGAACCGAAGGACGGCAAGAACAAGGTACTGATCTTCGGCGGCACGATGTTCGGGTTCAAGAAGGCGACCTTCAAGATCCCGACCACGGGCGAGACGCTGGACTTCGGCGTGATCGCAGCCGACACCGCAATCGACGCGACCCTCGGCTAAGCCGGCGCTGACCACAGGAGAGAACCATGCCTCGCGTACTTGTTTCGGAAAACGTCAAGCGTCGCCAGTGGGCCACGCCTTCGATGGCTGGCGAGGTCAAGTACCAGCGCGGCGTCATCGCACTGGATGCGACCGCGCTCGCCGCCACCGACGTGCTCGATGCCTGCGTGCTGCCTGCCAACTGCGTGCCGGTGGACGCGATCATCGACACCGACGACCTCGACAGCAACGGCGCGCCGACGCTCACGCTGGACGTCGGCCTCATCTCGGGCATCCCGGGCGACACGACCTTCGCCAATCGCGTGGTCGGCACCGAGATCGGCAACAACCTGACGACGGCGCAGGCGGCCGCACTTGCACGCAACGCACTGCAGGGCTTCATGCGGCTGGCGCCGCAGCCGGTGGATCGCTCGATCGGCTTCAAGGTCGAGGGCGCGCCGGCCACCGCGGTGGTGCGCACGGGCACGCTGACCGTCAACCGCGGCCTGTGGCAGCCCGGCACGCAGTACGTGGCCAACGACTACATCGTCCTGCCGGACGGCACGATCTTCGAGTGCACGACCGGCGGCGTGTCGGGCGTCTACGGCCAGACGGAGAAAGAGGCGCCGAGCCAGCAGCAGCCGAACTGGAACGTGGGCTTCGGCCTGACGACCACCGACGGCGGCGTGACGTGGACCTGCCGCACGCCGGTCATCGCGCTCACGATCGCCTACCGCGCGGCGCGCGACCGGCTGTAACCGTTAGCGGGCTAGGGCGGGGAGCGGCGTGCTGCGGCGCCGGCTCCCCGTTTTTCTGACTGCCGCAGCGGGAGAGCAGGATGCTCATCGAAAGCAAGATCAAGCGCGCCGGGGGTTCGAAGATCGACATCGCCGGCGTCGTCTACCACTTCAAGCCCGTCGACCCCAAGGACAACGACTCGCCGCACGTCTGCGACGTGCCGGACGACCACGAGGCCGCGATCGCGCGCTTCCTGTCGATTACCGAGGGGTTCCGCATGTACCGGCCCGGCGCGAAGGCCGAGCCCGAGAACCCCGTGGCGCCCGTACGCGCGCCAGCGCCGCCGCCCGAAGCGAAGAAGCCGCGCATCGAACTGCCGGACTTCGGCGCCATGAAAGGCAAGAAGGAAGTGCTGGCCTGGGCGCAGGCGAACATGCCCGAACTGCAACTGAGCGCGAAGCTGCCCGAGGGCGCGATCATCAAGCGCATCCGCGAGCACGCCGGCTACCAGTAAGCGATGGCGTTCACCGCGCAGGACGCGATCGACCGCGCGCTCGCCGACCTCGGCGATCCGAACGGCACGACGTGGGACAAGACCACGTACATGCTGCCGCGCGTGGGTGATGCGCTGCGCGCCATCGTCATCCTGGTGCCGGCCGCCTACCAGGTGCGCAAGAACCTGACGCTGACGGCCAACGCGAGCCTGCAGACGCTGCCGGCCGGCGACTTCCTGCTGGCGAAGATCATGCGCAACATGGGCACGAGCGGCACGGCACCGGGCCGCGCGATCCGGCTGGCCGACGAGCAGCAGCTCGACGCCGTGGACCCGAACTGGCACGCCGCCACGGCGAAAGCCGAGATCAAGAGCTACTGCTACGACGAGAAGACGCCGGGCTTCTTCTACGTGTACCCGCGGCCGAATGCGGCCCTGCAGGTCGAGGCGGTGGTGAGTCAGGCGCCGCCCGCGCCGGGCGCGCTCGGCGATACGGCGGCACTCGACGACATCTACCTCAACGCCGTCGTCGCGTACCTCAAGTACCGCGCGTTTGACCGCAACAGCAAGCGCGCGGACCGCGATCGCGCGGCCCAGCACTACGCCGCCTTCGAGCGCGCGCTCGGCCTGAAGAAGGGCGCCGACAAGGAGATGGCGCCCGACCGCCGCAAGGAGGCGGCTGAGGCATGAGCACCGTCGCGCTCGACCAGTTTCTGCCGTACGTGCTGCCGTTTGCGCGCGGCGCCTCGGAACTCGCGGCGACCGCCGAGATCCGCCGCGCGGCGATCGACTTCTGCCAGCGCACGAAGGTCTGGCGGGAGTTCCTGGACCCGCTGGCGATCACGGCGGGCAACGCAGACGTGGACCTGTTCGTGCCCGCGGACGCCGAGCTCTACGAGATCGCCGAGGTCTGGTATCACGACAACCCGCTCGACCCAGCGGCCGAGGATCAGTTGCGCGCCAAGGGCATCGCGCCGACCGACACCGGCACGCCGGAGTACTACACGCACGTCGACGACATCTTCACGCTGCGACTGGCGCCGATCCCGCGCATCAGCGAAGCCGCGGCGCTGCGCGTGCGCGCTGTGCTGCACCCAGCCCGCGACGCCGACACGGTGCCCGACGCACTGTGGCGCCGCTACGCCACCGAGGTCGCGCAGGGCGCGCTCGAGCGACTGCACGGCTACGACGACAAGTGGGCCGATCGCGTCAAGCGCGGCGAGTACTCGAATCTGTACAAGG
>DYFW01000378.1 GCA_020725005.1 Thiobacillus denitrificans | reverse complement strand
CGACGAAATGACCAACCGCCTGACTACGCAACTTTAAGGAGAACACGATGGCCCGAAAGCCACAGCAGACCGAGAACACCGCAGTGGTGGTTACCGACGCCGACACCCCCGCGCTGCCCGCGATGCGGGAGGCCGCAAACCGCTTGGCGGTGATGCACGAAGAGCGCCAGGCGACCGTGCGCGCAGTCGCAGCCCAGCTTGGCTACCAGCTGCCTGCTGACTGCACCGATCCCGACCTGATCCAGCGCGACATCGCAGCCAACATGCGCCGCAGTGTGGAAGCCTGCCTGGAAGTCGGGCGCGGCCTCCGGGTGCTGAAGGAGGCGTGCGAGCACGGGCAATTCATTTCCCGCATCGATTCACTGGGCATCGATGTACGTGTGGCACAGAAATTCATGGCTTCGGCAGCCAAGTTTTCAAATGCGGCGTCAACGCCGCTTTTGAAAGCAGCGGGCAACCAGACCAAGTTGTTCGAGATGCTGGTCCTGGACGACGAGCAGATCGAGGAGCTGGAGCTGACCGGCCAGACCGGCGAGCTGAAGCTAGACGACATCGCCACCATGAGCGTCAAGGAACTGCGGGCCGCCCTGCGCGAAACCCGCGAGAACGCCGAGGCGCAGTCCCGCCTGCTCGCGGACAAGAACGCCAAGATCGACGAGCTGGCCGCCAAGCTCACCACCAAGAAGCCCCGCGTCCACACCCCGCCGCCGGACGTCGAGGGGCAGGAAATCCGCAAGGAAGCCAGCCAATTTGCCTTCGAGGCCGAGTCGGTGGTGCGCGGAAAGCTGCGCGCTGCTTTCCAGTCGCTCGCCGAGCACGCCGAGAAGCACGGCATGACCCACGACGACTTCATGGCCGGTCTGCTGTGCCAGGTCGAGGTGTCCATCAAGCAGCTGCGCGGCGAGTTCGGCGTCAAGGAAGCCCCGGACGGTGAAGAGGTGCCGGACTGGCTGCGCGGCGGCGATCTTACTTCGGTCGGCCAACTGGTCGGCGAAACGGCCGAGGCTTAAGTCATGAATGCCGTCCTGACCGAACGACTG
>DYFW01000377.1 GCA_020725005.1 Thiobacillus denitrificans | reverse complement strand
ACGCACGACCCCTGCCTTCGGAGGGCAGTACTCTATCCAGCTGAGCTACGGGCGCCAAGAGCGGCGAAGCATAGCGGGTTTGCCTCGTGACGTCCATTCGATGACGGCGCCATCCTTTGCTGCGGGAGGCGCTTTCCTTATAATCGCGGCTTTTGACGCCTCAAGGAATTTTTTCATGGCCGACTCGAACGCCAAGATGACCCAAGCCACGCCGCAGGAAATCATCATTTCCATCCTGGCCGGCCTGTTCGCCCCGCTACTTGCCATTTTTCTCATTGTCCAGCTGGTACTCGGCATCCAGGCGGAGCACAAGCCCGACCTCAGCGCCGAGGCGGCCGAGAAGGCCACGCTCAAGCGCATCCAGCCGTTCGGCAAGCTGGTCGCGCTCGACGCCAACGCGCCGCGCGTCGAAAAATCCGGCAAGGAAGTCTACGACGCCGTGTGCAGTTCCTGCCACGGATCGGGCGCGCTCGGCGCGCCCAAGTTCGAAAGCCGCGGCGACTGGGGTGGACGTATCGGCCAGGGCTACGACACGTTGCTGAAACATGCGATCGAGGGCATCCGGCAAATGCCGCCGCGCGGGGGTGACGACACTCTGTCCGACCTGGAAATGGCACGTGCAGTCGTTTTTATGGCGAACGCGGGCGGCGCTTCGTTCAAGGAGCCGCCCGCCTCCACCCCGCCTGCTGCAGTGCCCGCGACGGCTGTCGCCCCGCCGGCAGACGGCAACGCTGCGGCCGCCAAGCCGTAATACGGGCGGGCGCGCGCGCACTGCCCGATTGTTCAGCCGGCACGAGGACGTCCCGATGCAAGCGACCACTGCTTTCCTGTTGCTGGTGTCTGCTGTAAACCTTGCCGCCTGCGGCGAGCCGGAAAAAACCGCCGCGCCCGTCCCTGCCATGGCGCAAACCCAGGCAGGGCCGCCGGTCGAGGCCTCGCCGCCGCGGCCGGGCGCGGCCGCACCGAATGTGGCTGATCTCGCCCACGGCCAGAAGATCTATCGGCAGGCCTGCGCTTTCTGTCACGACAAGGGCGTGGCCGGTG
>DYFW01000376.1 GCA_020725005.1 Thiobacillus denitrificans | reverse complement strand
AAGGAATCGCCCACAGCGGGCCGCGCTCGGCGTGCGCGTCGAAGTCCCGGCGGTGTACTTTCCAACCGGCCTGCGCGACCAGCGGCACGAGCAGCGCCAGCACAAGGCTGACGATCTCGATGGCGACGGCGAGGGCGATGTCGCGTTTCATACCTGGCTCTCTTTCATATATCAACCTGCGCTTCAAGGGTGTACGTGCCACTGGTGACGATGTTGGTGCCACCAGAGTCGGTGGCAATCTCGATCAGCAATTGCGCAGTTGAAGTTCCTGGACTTGTTCTGTTGCGCTGCCAGTTCCGACTAAGGCCGATATTGAGCCAGACTCCGACAGAATCTCCACCGGACAGTGCGCCACTCTGCAATGTTGCACGTATCCAATAGTTGTTGCCGATGTTCGTAGTTGTTGGGACAAACCAGTCGTGGAGAACTGCGCTGTACTGGTTTTGGACTTGACCGTTCCCAACGAAAGTAAGCCGGGCCAATGCATCCTCTGGATCAGTGACGACATCAAAAACCGTTCCCCCAGGAAGCGGATTGACGATCGCCGCCGCCTGAAACACCTTGCGCGCCGCCACGCCGTCATGCACCCAAACCTCCTTCGCTGCGCGCACGGCCGTTCCGTCGTGAACATGCACCTCCTTGGCCTTGCGTGCGGCGGCGGCGTCCTGGACGTGGGTTTCGGCGGCCATGTCTCAGTAGATGAAGCAGATGTCGCCCTGGCTCATCGCCGGCGGCGTGCCGCCTGACTGCACGATGATCTTGCCCAGGCCGTTGTTGCTGGTCGAGCCATTGCCGAACAGGCGTCCGGAGCCCGTGAACGTCGTCCCGCTGACGGGGCCCGTGAACGTGTCGCCGGCACGATTGGCGGGCGTATACCCGAGCGCATCCTGCTTCGTCGCCGGATTGAAGTTGCCCGCGTGCCAGATCGTGCTGCCGCTCACCTGCGGCGTGCCGCTGAAATTCGGGCTGGCCAACTGTGCGTAGCGTGCGTCGCCCCACGTCGTGTCGAAGGCGAAGCTGCGGTTGGCCGTCAGGTCGCCGCCGC
>DYFW01000375.1 GCA_020725005.1 Thiobacillus denitrificans | reverse complement strand
CGGGTGTCGATCGCGTGCGGCGGGCACACGGGCGACGCCGCCAGCATGCGCGCCGCGCTCGAACTCGCGGCCGCATACGGCGTGGCCGCCGGCGCGCATCCGAGTTATCCGGATCGCGCCGGCTTCGGCCGGCATGCCATGCGCGCGCATCCGGAGCAGATCGTCGCCTGGGTGACACAGCAGACCGAGCGCCTGGCCGAACACGCCGCCCGCCTCGGTGTACGCCTTTCCCACGTCAAGCCGCACGGCGCCCTCTACAATGTCGCGGCAGCGGATGCCGAGGTGGCCGCCGCGGTCGCCGCGGCGGTGGCGGGCATCGATGCCGGCCTGGCGCTGGTGGGCCTGGCGGGCTCGCGGCTGATCGCTGCCGGGCAGGCGGCCGGGCTTGCCGTGCTGAACGAGGTTTTCGCCGACCGCCGTTACGACGCCGCCGGCCATCTGGTTTCACGTGAAACACCCGGCGCCGTGCTGCACGACCCGGAAGCCGCGGCGGCCCAGGCGCGCCTGCTCGCGGCGGGAAAACCCATTCCGACCCTGCCGGCGGGCAGCATCGCCTTGCGCGTCGACACGATCTGCCTGCACGGCGACACCCCTGGCGCAATAAACCTTGCCCGCGCCGTCCACGCCGCGCTCAATCCGGGATAATCCCGCCCCTAGCTCTTAGCTCTCAGCCCCGACTGGCCATGCCGCTCCTTACCTTCGACCGCCTTGAACTCGCCTACGGCCATCACCCGCTGCTCGACGGCGCCTCGCTGGTGATCGAGGCGGGCGAGCGCATCGGCCTCATCGGCCGCAACGGCACCGGCAAGTCGAGCCTGCTGAAGATCCTCGCGGGCGACAGCCAGCCGGATGCCGGCGAGGTATGGCGCGCGCCCGGGCTGAAGCTGGCCTACGTGCCGCAGGAGCCGCAGTTCCAGCCCGGCCACAGCGTGTTCGAGGCGGTGGCGGCAGGAATCGGCGCGGCGCAGGCGCTGCTGGCGGAATACCATGCGGTGGCGCAGGCAATGGCCGAGGGCGACGAGACGCTGTACGCGGACTTCGAGCGGCTGTC
>DYFW01000374.1 GCA_020725005.1 Thiobacillus denitrificans | reverse complement strand
CTGCCGCCGGCTGCGCTCGCCGACGCACGCCACGTCGTGCTGCTGGTCGTCGACGGCCTCGGCCTCGAGTTCCTGCTCGGCCACGACGGGACGCTGCGCCGGCACCTGCGCGGCCAACTCACCTCGGTGTTTCCCTCCACGACGGCGAGCGCGATCCCCGTTTTCCTGACCGGGCTTGCGCCCCAGCAGCATGGCCTCACCGGCTGGCACATGTATTGTCGCGAAATCGGTGCCGTCGTCGCGCCGCTGCCCTTCCGCCTGCGCACCGGCAGGCACAGCGTGCGCGACGCCGGCGTCACCCCGGCGCAACTGTTCGGCCTCACGCCGCTGTTCGATCGCCTCCCGGTGGCCTGCCACGTGGTCAGTACGCAGCAGATCATTCATTCGGATTTCAATGTCGCGCTGTCCGGCCGCGCGCAGCGGCACGGCTACCAGACGCTGGACGAACTGTTCGGCGTCCTCGCCCGCCTCGTGCAAAGCACGGCGCCGCGCAGCTACGTGTACGCCTACTGGCCGCAACTCGACAGCATCGCGCACGAATACAGCATCGCCAGCCCCCAGGCGGCCGCCGCGTTCGCCACGTTCGACGCCGCGTTCGCCCGCCTGCTCGACGCCGCGCACGGCACCGGCAGCGTGATCCTCGTCACCGCCGACCACGGTTTCATCGACAGCGACGAGACGATCGACCTCGACGAACATCCCGCGCTACGCGACGCCCTGCGCCTGCCGCTGTGCGGCGAGCCGCGCGCGTCCTTCGCCTACGTGCGCGACGGCCACGCGCAGCGGTTCCTGGACTACGTGCGCACCCGGCTCGACGGCCGGGTGGATGTCATCCCCAGCGACGCGGTCCTGAATCAAGGCTGGTTCGGCGCGGGCGCGGCGCACCCGCGGCTGATGGACCGCATCGGCGATTATCTGCTGCTGCCGCGCGGGCGGGCCATCCTGCGCGACTGGCTCGTGGGCGAGCCACGCTACGTGCATGTCGGCGTTCACGGCGGCGTCAGCGCCGCGGAAATGACCGTGCCGCTCGTCGTCGCGGCGACCGGCGCGTAAGC
>DYFW01000373.1 GCA_020725005.1 Thiobacillus denitrificans | reverse complement strand
CAGGTAACGGAATTCGCCGCCCAGCTGCACGCCGCGCCGCGACAGCAGGCGCGGGTAGAGCGTGGCGTCGTAGTTGGGGGCGAGGTTGAGATAGTACGGCACCATGATGTCGAGGCCGCTGCGCTCGGTGGTGCCGAGGGTGGGCGCGAGCACGCCGGTCTTGCGCTCGTTGTTGAGCGCGAAGTCCATCCAGGGCGTGTAGAGGATGGGGGTGCCGAGGAAGGTGAGCGAGGCGTTGCGGGCGGTGCCGACGTTGCGCGTCTTGTCGATGTCGAGCTCGCTGACCTTGAGGAACCAGTCGTCGTTGCCGACGGGGCAGGTGGTGTAGGTCGCGTCCTTGAGCTGGAAGCGGTTTTCGTCGATGAACTCGGCGAGGTTGGCGTCGCCGCGCCCCGGCTGCCGGGTGAACTGGTAGCGCGGCTGGCTGAGCTGGCCGCTGTAGTCGTCGAGATCGAGCGCCAGGGCGTCACCCTGCACGACCAGCGCGGGCTGTTCGAGCCGGACCGCGTCGCGCGCCTCGATCGCGTTCAGCGTGGCGTCGTAGCGCAGCCAGCCGGCGAAGAAGGCCTGGCCGGCCTGGCGGGCCTCGACCTGGCCGTAGGCTTCGATGATGTTCGGCGCGGTCGAGGCGATGCGGTCGGCGGCGACGAACAGCGGCCCTTCCTTGCCGGCTGCCGCGGAACCGCCGAGCTCGACGTCCATTTTCAGCGTGAGGCCGTCCGCCGCCGCGGGAAATGCGGCCAGACACAGGGCGATGAACGCGAGGCCGGGCTGGAAGGACAAGGATGTAAAATCCGGAAGTTCGTTATTCGGAGTACCGAGGCAGTGGATCGTTTGCACGCATTACAGGAGTGGGCCGCGCGCCAGTTGGGGGGCGACTCGCTCGATATCGCCCCGGCGTCGGCCGACGCCAGCTTTCGCCGCTATTTCCGCGTCACCGCCAAAGGTCGCGATTATATCGTGATGGACGCCCCCCCGGCGCACGAGGACTGTCGGCCCTTCATCGCCGTGGCGCGGCTGTTCCGCGACGCCGGCGTGCACGTCCCCGAGGTGCTGG
>DYFW01000098.1:9466-9813 GCA_020725005.1 Thiobacillus denitrificans | reverse complement strand
GAGTATGTCGAACACTTCTGCGGGCTGGAGTGCTATCAGCGCTTCCAGGCACGCGCCAAGGCAGAGAACGAAACCGCTGTTGATCCGAACACCTGCGACTCGCTGCCGTCAGACTGAGGCATACCCTAACCTGGCGTCAGACCGTCCGGCGCGAAAGCGTCAGAATAGAGTTACCTTCCGAATTGATTGACATGCGCCGTCAAGGGTCATAGATTTCTTCCTGACACATTGCCCTCAGGAGGACACCTTGCACGGTCAGCGCATCGGATACGTCCGCGTCAGCAGCTTCGACCAGAACCCGGAACGCCAGCTTGAGCATGTTCCGGTGGACCGGCTGTTCACCGACA
>DYFW01000098.1:0-9456 GCA_020725005.1 Thiobacillus denitrificans | reverse complement strand
TTTTCCGCTGCTCACGACAAAGAAGATTCGAAGATTCACCTCAAGTCGGTCATCTACGAACTGCTCTGGTCAAGCGACTTGCGTCACAAAAGTTCACCGACAAGGCGTCGGGCAAGGACACGCAGCGTCCGCAGCTCGACGCGCTGCTCGGGTTCGTGCGCGAGGGTGACACGGTGGTGGTGCACAGCATGGACCGCCTGGCGCGCAACCTGGACGATCTGCGCCGCCTGGTGCAGGGCCTTACCCAACGCGGCGTGCGCATCGAGTTCGTCAAGGAGCACCTGACCTTCACCGGCGAGGACTCGCCGATGGCGAACCTGATGCTCTCAGTGATGGGCGCATTCGCCGAGTTCGAGCGTGCCTTGATCCGCGAGCGGCAACGCGCCCTGGATCGATGCGCTCGCGCTGCCGGCGTGGCTGGAGCCGTTGCTGCCGGCCCAGTCGCTCGAAGCGTTGAAGTCCATGCTCGTCGCCTGGGCGCCGCTGATGGAGTCGCTGGCCTCGCGCATGCCCGACCTGTTGTCCTGGCTGCCGGCCCTGGTGCTCGCGGCCTGGGCGGCAGGTACGCTCGTGCTGGTGCTGGGCGGCGTGCTGGGCAGCGTCGCGATCGGTGTCTGGCGCCGCAGCGTGCAGCCGGCGCTGGCCGGGGCACGCTGAGGGAAGTGCGCGGGGTCGGGTCCGTCTCACGCATGGGGCGCCGCCCCTTTGCTTGACCCCCACGGGGGCGGGTCCGGGCAAGGCCCGGCCCAGGGGCGCTTAGTTCGCCAAGGCGATCAGCAGCCCAGCCAGCGCGACCGCGATGGCGGCCAGCGTCAGGCCGCCGCGCGCCGACAAGGCGGCCTCGGCACGGCCCAGGGCCGGCCATGACGGCACGACCGCCTGCGCCTCCTCGTCCGGCCTGTGGGCGGCGTGGGCCGGCGCCGCTGGCGCGGGTCGCCCGCGCGCGAGCGCGAGCAGAGGACCCAGCAGGTCGCCCGGCGGCACGGTGAACTCGCGACCGCCGGCCCAGCGCCGCCGCCACGCCACGGCCAGCGCCGCCAGGGCGGCGCCGAGCAGCAGCGGCCAGACCGCGCCGAGCCACGCGCCAGCCGTCGCCGGCCACAGGTCGGCGAGGCGACCGACGGCGGGCCAGCCCAGCAGACAGCAGCCCACCAGCAGCGCCCAGCCCGCCCACATGGCACCGTTGGGGGCGTGCGACGCGTGCGCGCCGGCGCCCGCGTCGTGGCGCAGCAGCCAGACGGCGCGCAGCATGACCAGACTGGTACCGGCCGCCGCCAACGCCAGCGCCGCGGCCACGCCCTCGAAGCCCGCCGGCAGCGCGGCCTTCAACGCCGCCTTGGCGGCGTAGCCGCTGGTCAGCGGCGCACCGGCCAGTGCCAGCGCCGGCAGCGCGACGCCGATCATCCACAGCGCACGTGCCCGGGCCGTGGGCGCGCCGGCGAGGCTCACGCCGAGGAACAACGCGGCCTTGGCGAAGGCGTGGTGGAAGGCGTAGAGCGCGGCCGCGGCAACCGCCGCCGGTGCGGCCGCCGGCACGGCCAGCGCGATGCCCACGGCCACGGTGACGAAGCCCATCTGGCTGATGCTCGAATAGGCCAGCGCCGCCTTGGCCTGGCGCTGCGTGGCACCGGCCAGCGCCGCGGCAAAGGCGGCCACGAGGCCCAGCGCCACCAGCGCCTCGCCCCAGCCCGGCGCGCCGGCGGCCCCCAGCGGCAGCAGGCGCAGCCAGCCCAGCAGGCCGGCCTTGATCATCGCGCCCGACAGCACGGCGCTGGCCGGCGTGGGCGCCACCGGGTGCGCCAGCGGCAGCCACACATGCAGCGGCAATGCGCCGACCTTGATGCCGAAGCCCACCAGCGTGAGGCCGATCACCGCATCGCGCCAAGGCGACGCCGCGAGCGCCGGGCCGATGTCGGTGAAGTTCAGGCTGCCGGCGGCCTGCCAGGCCAGCGCGATGGCGGCGAACAGCGCCAACTCGCCCAGCACCACCAGCGCCAGGTAGACGCGGCCCGCATGCAGCGCTTCGGGCGTGCGCGAGTGCACCACCAGCCCGTAGGAGGCGAAGCTCATCAGGGCGAAGAAGACGTAGAAGCTCGCCGCGTCCTGCGCCAGCACCAGGCCGAAGTTGCCCGCCATGGCTGCGCACCAGAACAGCCAGAAGCTGTTGCGCCGCGGGTCGTCGTGCAGATAGCCCAGCGCATGCACGCCGCCGGCCAGCCACAGCGCCGCGGTGAAGAGCAGGAAGATGCGCCCGGTGCCGTCCAGCCCGAAGCGCGCACCGAGGAACATCCAGGGCAGGTCGACGGCCCCCGGCGCGGCGAACAGCGCCACGCCCAGGGCGGGCAGCGCCGCCAGCGGCAGCAGCAGGCGCAGACGCTGCATGCGGCGCGCCGGGCCGAACACGGGCAGCAGCAACAGCAGCGCGGCCAGCGGCACGAGCGCCGGGGCCAGCCAGGTCAGCGCACCGCTGGCCGCGGCGACGAAGGCGCCGGACGCCGCCGCGTCAGCCACCGCTGTACTCCCGGCGAATGATCAGGTACGCCCAATCGAGCGGGCTCCACGGCATCGCCGCCAGCACACCCACACCCAGCGAGAACAGTGCCGTCAGCAACACCGGCAGCAGCAGCATCGGCTTTGCGTCGCGCCCGCGGCCGTCCTCGTGCGGCCAGGGGCCGTTCGGGGGGCGGAACCAGGCGCGGTGCAATACCGGCAGGAAGTACATCGCGTTGAGCAGGCTCGAGACGGCGAGCACGCCGATGGCCCACCATTGGCCCGCCAGCGCCGCGCCGGCGCCGAGGTAGAACTTGCTGACGAAGCCGGCCACCGGCGGCACGCCGATCATGCCCAGCGCACCGACCGTGAAGGCAGCGGTGGTCCAGGGCATGCGCCGGCCGATGCCGTCCATCTCGCTGACATGGTGCACGCCCAGCGTCTCGGCGTAGTTGCCGGCGCTGAAGAACAGGGTGATCTTCATCAGCCCCTGGTGCACCAGATGCACCAGCGCGCCTATCGTCGCCACCGGCCCGAGCAGCGCCGTGCCGAGCACGATGTACGACACCTGGCTCACGGTGGAGTAGGCCAGGCGCTTCTTCAACTCGTCCTGCATCAGCGCGCGCAGCGAGCCGTAGACGATCGTCACCGCGGCCAGCACGGCCAGCGGCGTGAGCACGCCCAGCGTGGCGGCGAACTCGACGCCGAACATCTCGTAGACCACGCGCACGATGGCGAAGGCCCCGGCCTTGACCACTGCCACCGCGTGCAGCAGGGCCGACACCGGCGCCGGTGCCACCATCGCCAGCGGCAGCCAGCCGTGCAGCGGCACCAGCGCGGCCTTGACCCCGAAGCCGGTCACCAGGGCGGCAAAGAGCAGCACCAGGGTGGTGGCGTGTTCCCCGACGAAGGGCTTCAGGTAGCCCCCGCCGACGAAGTCCTGGGGCCCGGTCAGCACCTGGCTGGCGGCGACCGCGAGCAGCAGCAGCGCACCGGCCGGCAGGGTGTACAGGAGGTAGGTGCGTCCGGCCGCCAGCGCGGCCGGCGTGCCGCGGTGGATGACCAGCGGATAGGTCACCAGCGTGAGGATCTCGTAGAACACGAACAGCGTGAACAGGTTGCCCGCCAGCGCGATGCCCGCGGTGGCCGAGACGCACAGGCTGAAGAAGCCGAAGAAGCGGCTGCGGTGCGGCGAATCTTCGAGGTAGCCGATCGCGTAGACCGTGGTCAGCAGCCAAAGCAGCGCCGACAGGGTCATGAACAGCAGGCTCAGTTCGTCGGCGCGCAGCACCAGGTCCAGCCCGGGCAGCACAGTCATGCGCGCTTCGTACTCCTGGAAGCGGCCGACGTTCCAGAGCATCAGGCCGACCAGGCCCAGCTTGGCGAAGGCGCCCGCTAGGTTCAGCGTCGCGCGCAGCCCGCGCCGATCCTCGGGCAGCAGGAAGATGACCAGGCCGGGCAGCAGCGAACTCGCCACCACGGCCAAGGGCACCCAGCCCTGGGCGGTCAAGTTGCCGCTCCCACCGTGAGCAGGCGGCGCAACGGCTCGCCCGCGGCCGCCAGCGCCACGGCCACCAGCGCCAGGGCCAGGGCCGCCAGCTGCGGGGCCGCCGGCACCTCGGCCGAGGTCTTGTCGGCGGGGGCATCGGCGAAGGCCCGCGACAGCGCGTGGAACAGGAACGCGGCCGCCAGCAGGCTGCCGGCCAGCACCACCGCCACGGCCCACCAGGCGCCGGCGCGCACCGCCGCTTCGACCAGCGCGAACTTGCCGACGAAGCCGCCGGTGGGTGGGAGGCCCGGATCTCGGCCGGCGTGCATGGCCCCACCGGCGGCCCCGGCCGCCGCCCCACCGGCGCCGCTCGCCAGCAGCAGCGCAATCATCAGGTAGCCCAGCTGGGCCACGGTGGAGTAGGCGATCATGGCCTTCAGCCGCGTCTGGCGCAGCGCCTGCACGCCGCCCCAGAGCACCGCGCAGGCGCCGAGCGCGCCCAGCAACGCGGGCACCACGCCGGCGCCGGGCAGGGCGCCGAACAGGTCCAGCCACAGCCGCGCCAGCAGGTAGAAGCCGGCCTTGACGACCAGGGCCGACAGCGCCGCCGACACCGGCGCCGGCGCCGAGCCGTGCGCCGGCGGCAGCCAGAAGTGCAGCGGGAAGATGGCGGTCTTGACCAGCAGCCCGGTGGTCATCAGCGCCGCGGCCAGCCACACCGACAGGCCGGGCTGCAGGCGCTCGCGCAGCTGCAGCAGGTCCATCGTCTGGTGCGCCGCGTACAGCAGCTCGACGCCCAGGATGTAGAGCATCGAGCCCAGCAGCGTGAGCAGCAGGTAGCGCAGCGCGGCAGCGGCCGCGCCCGCACCGGCCAGCGCCACCAGCGCCACCGCGGCCAGCCCGAGCAGCTCGAGCGTGACGTAGAGGTTGAACAGGTCGCCCGACAGGTACAGCGCGTTGAGCGCCCCCCAGGCCAGCAGCCACACCGGCCAGAACAGCCACTGGGTCGAGGCCGGCGCGGCCTTGCCAGCCGGCCCGGGCGGGCCTGCGGCGAGGTCGTGTGGGTCGTGATGGCCAGCAGCGCCGAAGTAGCGCCACGCGTACACCGCGATGCCCGCGCCGATCACCGCGGTCATCAGCAGCATCGCCGCGGCCAGGCCGTCGGCGCGCAACTCGATGCCCAGCGGCACCGCCCAGCCGCCGACCGCGACGCGCTGCATGCCGCCTGCGAGCACCGCCCCGGCGAGCACGAACGCCGCCGCCACACCGAGCGCGCTGGTCAGCAGACCGGCGGCCACGGCGCCACGCCGGCCGGCCAGCAGCGCTGCCACCGCGCCGGCCAGCGGCACGACGAGCACCGTCACGAGCGCCGCGCTGCCGGTCACGGCGAACCGGCGTCGCGGTCTTCGGGCAGCCGCGGGCTGCCGTCGTGCGCATGCATGCGCCGCAGCAGCGCCAGCCCCAGTGCGGTGGCGCTGACCGCGACGACGATGCCGGTCAGCACCATCGCGTGCGGCACCGGGTCGGGGCGGGTGGCGATGCCGGTGGTACGCGAGGCCAGCGCGACCAGCATCATGAACACGCCCGAGCCCAGCACGTTCAGGCCAAGCAGGCGGCGCAGCACATGGCGCGCCGCCAGCGCCGCATACAGCCCCATGGCCACCAGCGCGATGCCGGCCAAGCCGTACAGCAGCGCCAGGCTCACGGTGCCGCCCCCGGGTTGGGGGCGCCGGGCACCGCACTTGCGTCAGCGGCGCTGTCCGGGATGCCCGCGTCGCTCGGCGCGCGCTCGCGGCCGACGAACAGCGCCACCATGATGAGCGCAATCGACAGCATGGCGGCGGCCTCGATCACCAGGATGATGGCGCCGGCGTGTTCGGGTGGAAAAGTCAACAGGCCGCCGCCGAGCACGGCCGTCGCCACGCCGACCGCCAGAAAGACCGCGAAGCCGAGCACGACGACCGCCCGCACCACGGGGCTCGGACCGAGCGAGAGTGGCCGCGCCAGGTGCCACAGCACGCCGCCGGCGGCCAGCAGCGCCGCGCCCTGGAAGGCGCCACCGGGCGCGTGCGCGCCGACCCACAGCAGGTAGCCGGCCACGATCACCGTCAGCGGCAGCAGCACGCGCAGCAGCAGCCCGAGCATCGGGTCGGGGGCAGGGCGCGGCAGCGCCGGCTCGGCTTCGAGGATCCACACGCCAAGGACGGCCAGCATCAGCACGCCGACCTCGAGCAGCGTGTCCCAGGCGCGGTAGTTGAGCAGGGTGGCCGTCACCGGGTTGCTGACGCCGCTGGCCCGCAGTTGCTGCAGCGCCGGCTCGGCCAGGCCCGGCCAGCGCTCGGGCAGGGCCAGCGCCGAGGCCACCAGCAGCGCGGCCAGGCCGAGCGCGGCCAGCGCGATGCCGGTGCGCGCCGGCGTCAGCCCGAGCGGCCGCGCTTCATCGGCGGCGCCCGAGCGGCCCAGCCGCGCCAGCGTATCGAGCAGCAGCGCGCCCGCCAGGCCAGCGCCGATCGCGGCTTCGGCCAGTGCGACATCGGGCGCGCCAAGCCGCACCCAGGCCAGCGACAGCAACAGCCCGAAGACGATGAACTGCACGACGGCCTTGAAGAGGTCAGCGCTGGCCAGTGCGCGCCAGCCCAGCCAGAGCAGCAGCACCACGAGCACGGCGTCGAAGACCTGCACCTCAGCGGCCATCGCGAGTGTCCTCGTCGGGGCCTTCGGGTGCGGCCGTCGGCGCGTCGCCGTGCGCGCGCAGGGCCGAACGCGCCACCAGGTAGCAGGCCACCGAACTTGCGAACAGCACCAGCAGCCACACCAGCAACAGCCGCAGCACCTCGAAGGCGTCGTCGGCCTGCAGCATCAGCCCCAGCACGACGAGGCCGAGGCCGAGGTTGTCGGCCTTGGTCAGCGCGTGCAGGCGCGACAGCAGGTCGGGCAGGCGCAGCACGCCGACGCTGCCGGCCAAGAAGAACAGCATGCCGGCGGCGATCAGCAGCAGCGACAGCGCGCCGCGCACGTCATCGCCGCTCACGACCCGTCCTCCGTGGCGCGCGTGGGACCGCGACCCTCATCGCGTTCGGGCGGCTGCACGCCGATGCGGCGCACGAACACCGCACCGGCGACGCAGGCCAACAGCGCGAGCACCAGCGCCACGTCAAGCAGCGCCGGCGCGTCGGTCGCGCGGGCCAGCAGCAGCAGCACGGCCACCGCGCCGGTGCCCAGCAGCTGCGCCGCGAGCATGCGGTCGCCGTTGGACGGCCCGCGCTCCACGCGCACCAGCCCGAGCGCGATCGTTCCCAGCACGGCCGCCGCGGCGATCCAGAGTGCGGGCGTCATCCATTCAGGCACCGGCAGCCTCCGGCGCCGGCAGGCGCAGCGCGAACAGGGCGGCCACGTGCTCCTCCAGCGCGGCCAGCTCGCCGGCCACCGGGGCGGTGGCGTCGAGCGCGTGGATCAGCACTTCGTGATCGTCGGCGGCCGCGACCAGGGTGCCGGGCAGCAGGCTGGCGCACAGCACGAACAGCGCGCGCCCCGGACTGCCGGCGGGCAGGCGCCAGCGATAGTGCACCAGGCCCGGCGCGACACGCGGGCGCCGGGCGCTGACCCGGCCCGCGACGTCGATACCGCCGCGCATCGATTCGCGCACGAAGAAAGCCGCGAAGCGCAGCGCACCCGCCGGATCGAGCCGCCAGGCCGGGGGCGGCGCCCCGACGCGCCGCGCCAGCAGCAGCGCGGCCGCGACCGCCGGCACGCCGACGATCCAGGATGCTGCGTCGCCGCCGGCCAGCACGAACCACAGCAACGCCAGCAGCGCGGCGACCGCCAGAGCGCGCGCGGTGGCGGTTTTCACCGGCGTGGCCGGTTTCCCCGGGTGGGGATCAAGGTGCTGGGTCGGTTGCATGGCTCCCTCGTCGACGCCCCTGCCGGCGCCTGCTTCGGCGCACGGCCGCCATCGAGTTCGTGTGATCGTGTGCGGCGCCGCAACAACATTATGGCACGGGGTCGTGTCGGTCGCCATGACTCCACTCGCTGCGCGGGTGTGCCTGCCGTGGGCGTGGGCAGAATGGTCGCGCCATGCTGCCGACCCCACCCGCGCCAGAGCGCGCCTGCACGCTGCGCCGGCCGGACGGCGCGGTGCTCGCGTACCGCGTGCTGCCCGCGGCGGCCGGGGCGCGCGGGCCGGCCCTGGTGCTGCTGCACGGACTGGCCAGCAACATGAGTCGCTGGTCGGAGTTCGTCGAGCGCAGCGCGCTGCGCGGGCACCATGCGTTGATCCGCCTCGACCTGCGCGGCCACGGCGGCTCGGCCGGCGACGTGCTGGTGTCCACCGCGCGCGCGGCGTGACGGCGTTGCCGGGGCCGGCGCTGCGCGCGCTGCTGTGCGTGCTGCTGGCCGCCGGCGTGTATGCCATGGTGCTGGCGCCCGCCGGGCTGCGCACCGGGTTGGCGCTGTTCGCGCTGATCGGCGCGCTGTGGATGTCGCAGGCGCTGCACCTGAGCGTCACCGCGCTGCTGGTGCCGTTGCTGGCCGTGCTGGGGGGCGTGTTGAGCGTGCCGGCGGCGCTGGCGCCGTTCGCGCATACGGTGATCTTCCTGTTCCTGGGCGGTTTCGCGCTCGCCGCGGCGCTGCAGCACCAGGGACTGGACCGCGCGCTGGCCGTGCTGCTGCTGTTCGGACTGACGGCACTGCTGTCGATGTGGATCAGCAACACCGCGACGGCGGCGATGATGGTGCCGGTGGCACTCGGCCTGCTGAGGGGCGCCGACGATTCGGTGGCCGCGCCAGGGCCGCGCGAGCAGGCCTTCGTGCTGCTGGGCGTGGCCTACGCCGCCAGCATCGGCGGCATCGGCACGCTGGTCGGCAGCCCGCCCAACGCCATCGCCGCCGCCGAGGCGGGCATCACGTTCGCGCAATGGCTGCGCATCGGTCTGCCCGCGGTGGCGTTGCTGCTGCCGCTGATGATCGGCGTGCTCTTTGTCGTGCTGCGGCCGCGGCTGGATGGGCGGGTGGCCACGGACTGTGCGCCGCTCGTATGGACCCGCGGGCGCCGTGTGACGGTGGCCGTGTTCGCACTCACCGCGGCCGGCTGGGTGTTCGCCGCGCCGCTGGCGCGCACGCTGGGCGTCGCCGCGGACATCGACAGCGTGGTGGCGGTCGCGGCCGTCGTCGCCTTGCTGGGACTGGGGGCGATCGACTGGTCGCAATTCGAGCGGCGGGCGCACTGGGACGTGCTGCTGTTGTTCGGCGGCGGGTTGGCGCTGGGCCGGGTGATGGATGCCAGCAGCGGCAGCCGCTTTCTGGCCGACGCGCTGGTGCAGCAACTGCACGGCGCTTCGCCGCTGCTGGGGGTGGTGGCCTTCGTGGTCTTCCTGACCGAACTGGTCAGCAACACCGCGGTCGCGGCGCTGCTGGTGCCGGTGTTTCATCGGAACGTAGGGGCCTGCGTTCATGTCGAGCAAAAAATCCACAGGCGCCCC
>DYFW01000372.1 GCA_020725005.1 Thiobacillus denitrificans | reverse complement strand
GCGAGATCGTGCGCGGCGTGCTGGGGTCCCTCCTCGGCCGGCGGCGCTAGCCCGCGACGATGCTCGGCGGCAGGCTGGATACCGTCGGCGCCGGCATGGCGCTGGCCGTCCTGGCCGCCTTCGGCTTTTCCTTCAAGTCGATCTTCGTCAAGCTCGCCTACCCCTACGGCGTCGATCCGATCACGCTGCTGGCCCTGCGCATGGCGTTCGCCCTGCCGGTGTTCCTGTGGGTGGGCTGGGTCGCCTCGCGCGGCATGCCGGCCCTGAGCCGCCGCGACTGGGCGGGCATCGTCGCCATGGGACTGGCCGGCTACTATGCCGCCAGCGTGCTGGATTTCATCGGCCTGCAGTACATCTCGGCCGGCCTGGAACGGCTGATCCTGTTCACCTATCCGACGCTGACCCTGATCTTCGCGATGGTGCTGACCGGGCGGCTGGCGACCCGCCGCGAGGCGGGCGCCCTGCTGCTCTGCTATCTGGGCATCGGCGCGGCTTTCTGGCACGACCTCGAATTCGCGCCGGAGCGGGCATCGGTGTGGCTGGGCGGCGCCCTGGTGTTCGGTTCGGCGCTCTGCTACGCGGTCTACCTGACCGGCAGCGTGTCGCTGATCGCCCGGCTGGGCACGGCGCGCTTCGCCGCGCTGGCCACGCTGGTATCCACGGCCGCCGTGTTCGGCCATTTTTTCGCCACGCTACCGGCGGCCGCGCTGATCCAGCCCGCGCCGGTGTATGGCTACGCCCTGGCGATGGGACTGCTCTGCACGGCGCTGCCGGTGTTCGCCCAGTCGGCCGCGCTGCGGCGCCTGGGCAGCGCGCGCGTCGCGCTGGTAAGCATGCTCGGCCCGCTTGCCACGATCGGCTTTGCCGCCTGGCTGCTGGACGAGCCGCTTTCGCTCGCACAGGTCGCCGGCGCGGGTCTGGTCATCGCCGGGATCGCCCTGGTCGGCCGCCGCTAGCGCGAGCCGACCGACGCGGGCGCAGGCAGCGAGTCGGTGTCGACCGCGACCGCCCGGCATGTTACCCTCGCGCCGGGCGCACGGAGAAATGCCCCACGGAGTCGAGCC
>DYFW01000097.1 GCA_020725005.1 Thiobacillus denitrificans | reverse complement strand
GCCGGTGCGGCTTTCTTGGCGGCGGGCTTCTTGGCCGGTGCAGCCTTCTTCACTGCGGGTTTTTTGGCCGGTGCTGCCTTTTTGGCCGGTGCGGCTTTCTTGGCGGCGGGCTTCTTGGCCGGCGCGGCCTTCTTCACCGCGGGCTTCTTGGCCGGCGCCGCCTTCTTGGCTGCCGGTTTCTTGGCAGCGGGTTTCTTTGCTGTTGCCATCTAACACTCCTTAGAAGTTGAACACATTCACATCACTAAAGCTTGAAGCTACGTGCAGTCGGAACGATGCACTTCCAAAGCGTGGTACCGACAGGCGACCTGCACGCCCGAATCCCGCTTGACACAGGCGATACCGAGGCTCCGCTTGGTGAGCTTCATTCTAGATACTTTTGAAGGGGGTTCAACAAATAGCCGGGCAACAGAAAACTTATCCGCTGAAAAATGTAGCGGCCAAGCAAAATGTATCGTATCGATACAAAAACTGGCGGGCGATCCGATTGCGAGCGGATGGCTAGAAGTCAATAAACAAGCCGTTCTCCGGCCATCATGCTCTCGATGGACTCCCGCTCGCGGACAAGATTGATTTCATTCTTGTCGACGAGGATTTCCGCCGCGCGGGGCCGGGAATTGTAGTTCGAGGCCATGCTCATGCCGTAGGCGCCGGCCGAGAGTATGGCGAGCAGGTCCCCTTCCTCGATGGCGAGATCCCTCGCAAACCCAATGAAATCGCCGGTTTCGCAGACCGGGCCGACGACGTCGTAGCGCTTGGCGGGGGCGTTCCGAAGCTGGACGGGAACGATGTCGTGGTACGCCTCGTAGAGCGCGGGACGCATCAGATCGTTCATCGCGGCATCGACGATGGCGAAATTCCTGTCCTCGCCCGGCTTAAGATACTCGACGCGGGTGAGCAGGAGCCCGGCGTTGCCGACCAGCGAGCGCCCAGGTTCGAGCACGAGCTTCTCGCGGCGGCCGGCGAATTTCTGCGCCAGGACGCGGCCGTAGGCGGCGAGGTCGGGGGGCGTCTCGTCGCGGTAGCGGATGCCGACGCCGCCGCCGAGGTCGATGTGGTCGAGCGTGATGCCCTCGGCGGCGAGCGCGTCGACCAGCGCCAGCACGCGGTCGGCGGCATCCGCCAGCGGCGAGAGGTCGGTAAGCTGCGAGCCGATGTGGCAGTCGATGCCGGCGATCCTGAGGTGCGGCAGACCGGCGGCAAGGCGGTACAGGCGCGGCGCCTCAGCAATAGCGACACCGAACTTGTTCTCCTTGAGACCGGTGGAGATGTAAGGATGGGTCTTGGGGTCGACGTCGGGGTTGACCCGGAACGATACCGGCGCGACCTTGCCGAGTTCGCCGGCGACGCGGTCGAGCCGGTGCAGTTCGCTTTCCGACTCGACGTTGAAGCAGAGGATGCCGGCCTCGAGCGCGGCGCGCATCTCGGCCGCGGTCTTGCCGACACCGGAGAACACGACCTTGCCGGCGTCGCCGCCGGCGGCCAGCACGCGCGCGAGTTCGCCGCCGGAGACGATATCGAAGCCGGCGCCCAGACGGGCGAAGAGATTGAGGATGGCGAGGCTGGAATTGGCCTTCACCGCGTAGCAGATCAGGTGCGGCGTGGCGGCGAAGGCCTCGGTGTAGGCCCGGTAGGCGGATTCGAGCGCTGCACGGGAGTAGACGTAGAGCGGCGTGCCGAAACGTTCGGCAAGCGTGTCCAGGGCCACGCCTTCCAAATGGAGGCGGCCGTCGATGCGGTGCAGGGTGTTCAATTGGTGATCCGTTGCGGGGCGGAGGGTTTTTCGGGAAGATACAGCTCACCCTTCGAGCCGCAGGCGGCGAGGGCAAGGCTGCATAACAGCAGAGACACTACTATATATAGGGCGCGCGGTCGCATGCGCGAAATGGTAGCACGGACACTTATGACTGAAATCGACTTCAACCAGGCCGCCGATTCGGCGCTGGCCCGCATCGAACAGGCGCTGGAAGACGCCGACCTCGACTTCGAGACGCCCGCCGACGGCATCATCGAGGTCGAGTTCGACGACGGCAGCAAGATCGTCATCAACCGCCACGGCGTGGCGCGCGAGATCTGGGTCGCGGCGCGCTCGGGGGGCTTCCACTTCAAGCCGCAGGCCGGCGACTGGGTCGACACCAAGAGCGGCGAGCCGCTCTACGACAAGCTGGCCGCGCTGATCGCCGCGCAGGGCGGCACGATGGTCCGCTTCTGATCCCTTGAGAAAAAGCCAGGCGCTCACGCTGTTCGACCTGGTCGAGCGGCTCTCGCTGCTCACACGCGCCGACCTGCGCCAGGCCGGCGCCGCGCAGGGCCTGCAGCCGGTGCACTTGCAGGTGCTGTTCTATCTCAACCAGGCCAACCGTTTTTCGAACACCCCGCAAGCCCTGACCGAATACCTCGGTCTCACCAAGGGCACGGTCTCGCAGACGCTCTTGGTGCTGGCGCGTCGCCGTCTCATCACGCGCTATGCCGACCCGCGCGACGGACGGGTGGTGCGCCTGATCCTCACCGAAGGCGGCACCACGCTCCTGAAAACGCTGTCCGCGGGCGGCGCCTGGCGCGATATCGTGCAGACGGCGAGTCCGGCGCGCGTGACGTCGGCGGTGGTGGTGCTGCGGCAGATCCTGGCGCAGGTGCAGGCGCAGAGCGGCAAGCGCACCTTCGGCGTATGCGCGAGCTGCCGCCACAACCAGCGGCTGGGGCCGCGCAGCTACTTCTGCGGCCTGATGCAGGAAAAACTCAGTAGCCCCGAGGTGCGGCGCATCTGCCGCGAGCACGCGCCGCCGGTGGCGCTGGCCGATGCGCCGTAGCGTGGGAGCTACTTGATGCGCGATCGCGCGCGCGCGATCGCCGCGCGCACCTGACGGGGCGCGGTGCCGCCAACGTGATCGCGGGCGGCGAGCGAGCCTTCGAGCGTCAGGACCGCGTAGACATCGTCGTCGATGACCGGGCTGAAAGCCTGCAGCTCGGCGAGCGGCAGGTCGGCGAGATCGCGGTTCGAGCCTTCGGCCGCGCGTACCGCGCGCGCCACCACTTCGTGGGCGTCGCGGAAGGGCACGCCTTTCTTCACCAGATAGTCGGCGAGGTCGGTCGCGGTGGCGTAGCCCTGCATCGCAGCGGCGCGCATCGCGTCGGGCTTGACCGTCACGCCACGCAGCATGTCGGCGTAGATCGTGAGGGTGTCGATGAGGGTGTCGGCGGTATCGAACAGCGGTTCCTTGTCTTCCTGGTTGTCCTTGTTGTAGGCGAGCGGCTGGCCTTTCATCAGGGTCAGGAGCGCGACCAGGTGGCCGTTGACGCGGCCGGTCTTGCCGCGCACCAGCTCGGGCACGTCCGGGTTCTTCTTCTGCGGCATGATGCTCGATCCGGTGCAGAAGCGGTCGGCGAGATCGATGAAACCGAAACGCGGGCTCATCCACAGGATCAGCTCTTCCGACAGGCGCGACAGATGCGTCATCACCAGCGCCGCGGCGGCGGTAAATTCGATCGCGAAGTCGCGATCCGACACCGCGTCCAGCGAATTCTCGCAAACCCCCTCGAAACCGAGTTCGCGCGCGACGAATTCGCGGTCGATGGGATAGCTGGTGCCGGCGAGCGCGGCCGCGCCGAGCGGCAGCCGGTTGACGCGGCGGCGGCAGTCGGCCATGCGCCCGGCGTCGCGCGCCAGCATTTCGAAATAGGCAAGCAGGTGATGGCCGAAGGTCACCGGCTGCGCGACCTGCAGGTGGGTGAAGCCGGGCATGACGGTATCGGCGTGCGCCTCGGCGAGGTCGACCAGCGAGGACTGGCAGGCACGGATGCCTGCGGTGATGCGGTCGATGGCGTCGCGCAGGTAAAGCCGGATGTCGGTCGCCACCTGGTCGTTGCGGGAACGGCCGGTGTGCAGGCGCTTGCCGGCGTCGCCGATTTTCGCGGTGAGCGCCGCCTCGATGTTGAGGTGGACGTCCTCCTTGTCCAGCGACCAGGCGAAGCGCCCGGCGCGGATTTCCTCCAGCAGTTCGGCCATGCCGCGGCGGATCGCTTCCAGGTCGTCCTGGCTGAGCACGCCGACGTGGTGCAACATGGCCGCGTGGG
Organism: Thiobacillus denitrificans; assembly: GCA_020725005.1. Taxonomy (GTDB): domain Bacteria; phylum Pseudomonadota; class Gammaproteobacteria; order Burkholderiales; family Thiobacillaceae; genus Thiobacillus; species Thiobacillus denitrificans_G. The sequence continues at coordinate 5,752 of DYFW01000097.1, read as the reverse complement.
CGAGCGAGCCCTGAATATCGAACGCGGCGAGCCGATAATCGAAGGGAATCGACGCGGTGTAGCGTTTGACGATTTCCGAGACCGGCTCGGAAAAGCGGCCGGACCAGGCGCCTTCCGGCGGCGTCGCTGAGGTGCTCATGGGGGCAAGCGAGGGAATGAAAAGAAAGAATCATAACAACCGGCAGGTCGAATTGCCGAACTTCTGCCACCTGGGCGTCGCCCTGCGGATTGCGCTCACGGTCGAGGCGGTGCTGGTTGCCGGGGTGATCGCGCGCGCCGCCGACGCCGACGCCTTCTGGGACGGCTTCATCAGCCTGTCGGCGCTCGCCCAGCCGGCGCTGCTGTTGACCCTGCTCGCGCTGTGCCCGGCAAGCGCGTGGCTGCGCAGCCGTCCCTACCGGCAGGGCGTGATCGCCGCGCTTGCGCTCGGCGCGGCGGTGCCGGCCGCGGTCACTCAATGGCTGGGGCCGACGCTGGGCGGCAGGGACTTCGTCTCGCCGGCGGGCGCGGCGTTGATCGCCTTCCTGCTCGGCGCGGGCCTGCTGGCCTATTTCAACCTGCGCGCCCGCGCCTTGTCGCCCGCCATCACCGAAGCGCGGCTGCAGGCGCTGCAGGCGCGCATCCGGCCGCACTTCCTGTTCAACAGCCTCAACGCCGTGCTGTCGCTGGTGCGCAGCGACCCGCGCCGCGCCGAGCATGCACTGGAAAACATGGCCGACCTGTTTCGCGCGCTGATGAGCAACGCCAACCAACTGGTGCCGCTGGAAGACGAGGTTGCGATCACCCGTGCCTACCTCGAACTGGAACAGCTGCGCCTGGGCGAGCGCCTGCGGCTCGTCTGGCATATCGACAAGATGCCGTCCGACGCCCTGATTCCGCCGCTCGTCATCCAGCCGCTGGTCGAGAACGCCGTGTATCACGGCATCGAGCCGCAGCCGGCGGGCGGGGAAATCAGCCTCAACATCTATCGTAGCGGGGACAAGGTGCATGTCGTCGTGCGCAACCCGGTGGCCACCGAGGCGGGCCACCACAAGGGCAACCGCATCGCGCTGGCGAACATCCGCGAACGCCTGCTGCTGCATTTCGACCTCGACGCCCAACTCAAGTCCGAGCCCATGGGTGCCGTTTACCAGGTGCACATCGTGATTCCGTACACCCGTGAACGCACCCAGCCCGCCCCTCTCCGTCCTCATCGTCGATGACGAGGCGCCCGCGCGTCGCCGTCTGTGCGACGTGCTGGCGGATTGCGCCGCCCAGCTGCCGGTGGAAATCGTCGGCGAGGCCGAGAACGGCCTGGACGCGCTGCGCCTGATCCAGCAAGCGCCGGTCGACGTCGTGCTGCTCGACATCCGCATGCCCGGCATGGACGGGCTCGAATGCGCGGCCCACCTCAACCGGCTCCCCTCGCCGCCGGCGGTCATCTTCAGCACGGCCTACGACGCGTATGCCTGCCAGGCCTTCGACCTCAACGCGGTCGACTACCTGGTGAAGCCGGTGCGCGCCGAGCGCCTGGTGCGCGCGCTGTCGCGCGCCCGGCGGCTGACCGCCGCGGTGCTCGAGCAGCTGCGCGAGGCACACCCCCACGCGCGCACCCACCTGTCGATCAGTGAAAAAGGCCGCATGGTCCTGATCCCGGTCGCCGACATCCTGTATTTCAAGGCCGAACTCAAGTACGTCACGGTGCGGACGCCCGAGCGTGAATTCCTGCTGGAAGAGTCGTTGGTGAAGCTGGAAAACGAGTTCCGCGACACCTTCGTGCGCATCCACCGCAATTGCCTGGTGGCGAGACATCGCGTCCGCGAAATCGGCAAGGCGCCGGGCGACGACGAGGGCCATTTCCTGCGCCTCGATGGGCTGGAGGGTCGTCTGCCGGTCAGCCGGCGCCAGTACTCGGTGCTCCGCGAAAAAATAAAATCAATATAATCAATCACATATTGTTCATCTACGACTAAAGTCGTATAGACGGATCCCAATGCCCTGCATACGATGCGAAGGCTTGCTGTTTGCGCTGCAAGCAGGAAGTTCTCCGCAACGAGGGGTTGTCTCCTCCGTTTGGCCGGGTTCGCAAGAACCCGGCTTTTTTTTGTGCGCCCGGCAGGACGCACCCACGCGAGGGGCATCGCCCGGACCGGGCGGACGCAGCGTTTACCTGAGCAGGAAAAGCAGTTTCTCGTTGCCGACTTCGATCGTGTCGTTGGGGTTGAGCGGGCGCGGTTCGGTGCCGAGGGATTTTCCGTTGAGGCGCGCCGGCTTGCGGCCTTCGACGTGGGTGATGAAATAGCCGTGCGGGCGGGCATTGATGACGGCCACCTGCTTGCCCGGGATCCCGAAGGTGTGCAGGACGCGCGTGAGTTCGATTTCCCGCGGCGGCTGCTTGCCGTCGAGCACCCTCACGATCCCCGTGCGCGCGCAGGGCTTGAGCCGGTTTTCCTGTTTCGCCGTCGCCAGCGCGGTCGCGCCCAGCGGTTGCGCCGGGGCGCTGCGTGCGTGCGCCGCTTCGTCGGCCGCGATGATCATGGTCCGGTCGAACCCGGGGCCTTCGACCGCCTTGTGGTTGCGGTAGCGAATCATCACGCCGGCGATGTCGATCACGTCGTCATGCTGCAGGATGTGGCGGCTGACGCGCTGGCCGTTGACCAGCGTGCCGTTGGTGCTGTCCAGGTCTTCCAGGATGTCGTCGTTGCCGATGGGGGTGATCCGTGCGTGCGCCCGGCTGACACCGGGCATGGGCAGGCACAGGTCGTTTTCCGCGAGGCTGCCGATGGTGAACGCGGATTCGCCGATGAAGCGGTTGCCGGTGACCTCGCCGTTTTGCGTGATGATCAGTTTTGCCATGGGTTCAACGTCCGAAAAGCCAGCCGAGCAGACCGGGTTTCCTGGCGGCCGGCCGGCCGCCGGTGCCGACCTTGGCGAGGATGACCGAGATGTTGTCATCGCCGCCGTTGTCGTTGGCGATCATGACGAGCTGGCTGGCCGCGAGCGGAAGATTCGCCTGCAGCGCATCGAGCGCCAGCTCGATGTCGTCGTTGTCGACCATGTCGTTGAGTCCGTCGGAACAGAGCAGATAGAGGTCACCGGCTTTCGCTTCGCATGCGTCCAGGGTGACGTCGACATCGGCCTGCAAGCCGAGGGCGCGGGTGACCAGGTGGCGGTTGTGCGACGTGGCGGCGGCTTCGGCGGTGAGCACGCCCTGGTCGATCTGCGCCTGCAGCAGCGAATGATCGTGCGTCATCAGTTCCAGCCGGTGGTCGCGCAGGCGATAGATGCGCGAATCGCCGACGTGCGCCAGGGTGATGCGGTTGTCGCGCAGCAGCAGCAGGGCGAGCGTCGATCCCATGCGCTGCTCCTGGCTGCCGTGGATGGTCTCGGCGCGCCGCTGGCCCTCTTTGAAAATGGCCCGGTTGGCGCGTTTGACGACGTCCTCGACGATGGCCGACACGTCGCGTTGCCGGTTGGCCGGATCCTGCAGGCTCGCCTTGAGGCCTTCGGCGATGACCTGGGTGGTGATGCGGCTGGCGACGTCGCCCGACTGGTAACCGCCCATCCCGTCCGAAAGCACCAGGAGTCCCAGGTCGCCGTTGGTGACGATGCTGTCTTCGTTGACCGTGCGCAGCCTGCCCGGGTCGGTCTTCGCTGCGATTTCCAGGGTGAGTTTCCGGCGCGTGGCTGGGGTCGGCAAGGCGAGTGCCTCCAAGGGGTTTGTTATACTTTTGGCGCGAGCATTCTCTCACTCCGAAACGCCTGACAGCAAGCCATCCGCCACGCCCACCCCATGTCCATTCCTACCAAAATCGGCCGGTACGAAGTGGTTGCCATTCTGGGCCAGGGGGCAATGGGCACCGTCTACAAGGCGGTCGATCCCGTCATCGAGCGCACGGTCGCCATCAAGACCATCAACCTCAACCTGTCGAAGCAGGAACTCGCGGGCTTCGAGGAGCGTTTCTACCGCGAGGCCAAGTCGGCGGGCCGGCTGAATCATCCCAACATCATCACCATCTACGACGTGGGCGAGACCGACGGGATCGCCTACATCGCGATGGAATATCTCGAGGGCGAGTCGCTGCGCGACATGCTCGATTCCGGCGTCGTGCTGCCGGCGGAAATCATCGCCGATCTCGTGTCGCGGATCGCCGGCGCGCTGGATTATGCGCACCGCCATCACATCGTCCACCGCGACATCAAGCCTGCCAACATCATGGTGACGGCTAGCCGTGACGTCAAAATCATGGATTTCGGGATCGCGCAGATCCCGACCGGGTCGCGCACCCAGCTCGGCACCGTGCTGGGCTCGCCCAAATACATGGCGCCGGAACAGGTGGCGGGGCAGGCGACCGACAACCGCACCGACATCTTTGCGCTCGGCGTGGTGCTCTACGAGATGCTCACGGGCAAGCCGCCCTTCGAGGGCGACAACCTCAGCGCGATCATGTACCAGATCCTCAACGAGGCGCCCATGCCGCCGAGCGCGCGCAATCCGCGCGTGCCGGCCGCATTCGACGGCGTGATCGCACGGGCGCTGGCCAAGCGGCCGGAGGACCGCTATGCGAGCGCGGGCGAGTTCGCCCGCGCGTTGCGTGCGCTCGCCGGCTTGCCCGAAGCGGACGACGCGCTGCCCGCCGTGCCGGCGAAGGCGAAAGGCGTGGCGGCGTCCGCCCCGGCCGACCCGCAGGCGGCTACCGTGTTTCTCCCGCCCCGGGCGGCTGGCGAATCCGGCACGGCCGCAGCCGCCATCGGGGACGCGCGGCAAACGAGACGCTGGCTGGCGCTGGCGCTCGTGCCCCTCGCCGCGCTGGCGGCCTATCTGCTGCTGGACCGGTCGCCGCAACCGGCATCGGACGAGGCACGGCAAGCGCCCGCCACCGCAGCGGCCCGTGTGACCCCGACCGCGCCCGCCGCGGCGCCGGCGACGCGCGCGGCGCTCCCCCCGGAAGCGGTGCCCCGGCCGGAAGTGGTGCCCCGGCCGCCTCGAGCCGCCGCATCGTCGGACACGGCGCGGCCTGCCACGCCCGTCGTGCCACCGTCCCCGCCCGTCGCGGCAGCACCCGCGCGAGCGACGGTGACGGTGGGGATCCACCCGTGGGGAGAGGTCTACGTCGACGACCAGCGCATCGGGGTGTCGCCTCCCCTGACGGGCTTCAAGCTCGACCCGGGCCGCCACCGGATCGAAATCCGCAACCCGGGGTTCGCCTCCTATCGTGATACCGTGGACCTGGCGCCCGGCCAATCGATCAAGATCAAGCACAAGTTCAGATAGGATTCCGTTATGAAACTGCTCCCCGTGCTGCTGGCCGGCGCGCTGCTGGCGACGGCATGCTCGACGCCCATCGTGCGCGACGCGGGCCTCGACCGGCTCGCCGTGCGCAAGGCCGAAAAGGACCTGTCGGCAGGCATCCGGGCCTATGAGGACGGCGATTACCCGAACTCGGCCCGCCTGCTGCAAAGCGCGCTGTCGGCCGGCCTGCTGCTCAATGCCGACAAGGTCTCGGCGTACAAGTACCTCGCCTTCATGAACTGCGCCCAGGGACGCGAGCGGGCGTGCCGGGAAGACTTCCGCAAGGCGCTGGCGATCGATCCGAAGTTCGAGCTGACGCCGGCCGAGGCGGGCCATCCCATGTGGGGGCCGGTCTTCAAGTCGCTCAAGTAGCGCGGCTGCGTGTCGCCCCCGGCCGGCGGTGCGGCCCGGGATCCCGCGGCGGGCGTCCCTTTGTGCATTGCCCGGCTTTTCGGTAGGCTTCGCGCTTGGTAACAGACA
>DYFW01000096.1:9769-9852 GCA_020725005.1 Thiobacillus denitrificans | reverse complement strand
CCTTCCTCGGCGGGTCGATCCCCGCTATGCGGGGCCCCTCGCCCAACGCCTCGAACATGCCCGCTCCGGGAGTGTGTCGCATG
>DYFW01000096.1:0-9669 GCA_020725005.1 Thiobacillus denitrificans | reverse complement strand
CCTTCCTCGGCGGGTCGATCCCCGCTATGCGGGGCCCCTCGCCCAACGCCTCGAAAGGCTTACTCCCACTCAATCGTCGCCGGCGGCTTGCCGCTGATGTCGTAGACGACGCGGTTGATGCCGCGCACTTCGTTGATGATGCGGTTGGAGACCTTGCCGAGCAGGGTGTAGGGCAGTTCGGCCCAGTGCGCGGTCATGAAGTCGCTGGTGACGACGGCGCGCAGCGCCACCACATAGTCGTAAGTGCGGCCGTCGCCCATCACGCCGACGCTTTTCACCGGCAGGAACACGGCGAAGGCCTGGCTGGTTTTCTCGTACCAGCCGGCGGCGCGCAGTTCCTCGATGAAAATGGCGTCCGCGCGACGCAAGAGATCGGCGTACTCGCGCTTCACCTCGCCGAGGATGCGCACGCCGAGGCCGGGGCCGGGGAAGGGGTGGCGGTAGACCATGTCGTGCGGCAGGCCGAGCGCCACGCCCAGCTCGCGCACTTCGTCCTTGAAGAGTTCGCGCAGCGGTTCGAGCAGTTTCAGGTGCAGCGTCTCGGGCAGTCCGCCGACGTTGTGGTGGCTCTTGATGGTGTGCGCCTTCTTGGTCTTGGCACTGGCCGACTCGATGACGTCGGGATAGATCGTGCCCTGCGCCAGCCATTTGGCATTCGGTAGTTTTTCGGCTTGTTCCTGGAATACGTGGACGAATTCGCGGCCGATGATCTTGCGTTTCTGCTCGGGGTCGGACACGCCGGCGAGCGCCTGCATGAAGCGCTCGGAGGCGTCGACGTGGATGACCTTGACGCCAAGGTTCTTCGCGAAGGTCGCCATCACCTGTTCGCCCTCGTTGAGCCGCAACAGGCCGTTGTCGACAAAGACGCAGGTGAGCTGGTCACCGATGGCGCGGTGCAGCAAGGCCGCCACCACCGAGGAGTCGACGCCGCCCGACAGGCCGAGGATGACTTCGTCGCTGCCGACTTCGGAGCGCACGCGGCCGATCGCCTCGTCGACGTAGTCCGGCATGTTCCAGTCGGAACCACAGCCGCAGATGTCGTGCACGAAGCGCTCAAGGATATGTTTGCCCTGGGTCGTGTGCGTGACTTCGGGATGGAACTGGACGCCGTAAAAGCGGCGGTCCTCGTCCGCCATCGCGGCGATCGGCGTGGCGGCGTTCGACGCCATCACCTTGAAGCCGGGCGGAAGCTGAGTGACCTTGTCGCCGTGGCTCATCCACACGTCGAGCAATCCATGCCCCTCGTCGTTGACGCGGTCCTGGATGTCGCGCAAAAGCCGCGTGTGCCCGCGCGCGCGGATTTCGGCGTAGCCGAACTCGCGCTTGGTCGCGGACTCCACCTGGCCACCAAGCTGCGCCGCCATGGTCTGCATGCCGTAACAGATGCCGAGCACCGGCACGCCGAGCGTGAACACGACGTCGGGCGCGCGCGGCGTTTCCTCCTCGTAGACCGAATTCGGGCCGCCCGAGAGGATGATGCCCTGCGGCGCGAAGTCGCGCACGAACGCTTCGGTCACATCATAGGGATGAAGCTCGCAATATACACCGGCCTCGCGCACGCGGCGCGCGATGAGTTGGGTGTACTGGGAACCGAAATCGAGAATGAGGATTTTCTGGTGCATGTCTGGTCGGGGCTGGGGGCTAGGATTTAGGGGAGCCAGGGCGCGGGGCCGGAAAAAAGAAAGCCACGCGCCGCGTGACTTCCCTTGGATCCAGGCCCCAAGTTCCTGCCGCTATTCCAAACGGTAGTTCGGCGCTTCCTTGGTGATCTGCACATCGTGCACGTGCGACTCGCGGATGCCGGCGCCGGTGATCTCGACGAACTCGGCCTTGGCGTGCATCTCGGCAATGCTGGCGACGCCGAGGTAGCCCATGCTGGAACGCAGGCCGCCCATCATCTGGTGGATCACGCCCAGCACGCTGCCCTTGTAGGGCACGCGGCCCTCGATGCCTTCGGGCACGAGTTTCTCGGCGCTCTTCTCGTTGTCCTGGAAGTAGCGGTCGCTCGACCCCTGCTGCATCGCGCCCAGCGAGCCCATGCCGCGATAGGACTTGTACGAGCGCCCCTGGAACAGTTCGACCTCGCCCGGCGCTTCCTCGGTGCCGGCGAGCAGGCCGCCGAGCATGACGCAGTTTGCGCCAGCCGCAAGCGCCTTGGCGATGTCGCCGGAATAGCGGATGCCGCCGTCGGCGATGACGCCGACGCCGCTGCCCGCCAGCGCGTCGGCCACGTTGGCCACGGCGCTGATCTGCGGCACGCCGACGCCGGCGACCATGCGGGTGGTGCAGATCGAACCGGGGCCGATGCCGACCTTGACCGCATCCGCGCCGTGCTCGACGAGCGCCGCGGCCGCGGCGGCCGTGGCGATGTTGCCGCCGACGACCTGAACGTCGGGATAGGTCTTTTTGACCCAGCGCACGCGGTCGAGCACGCCCTTGGAATGGCCGTGGGCGGTATCGACGACGATGACGTCGACCCCCGCCGCGACCAGCGCCGCGACGCGTTCCTCGGTGCCTTCGCCGGTGCCGACTGCGGCGCCAACGCGCAGGCGGCCCATCGCGTCCTTGCATGCGTTCGGGTGCTCGCTCGACTTCTGGATGTCCTTGACGGTGATCAATCCGCGCAGTTCGAAGGCGTCGTTGACCACCAGCACGCGTTCCAGGCGGTGCTTGTGCAGCAGCGCCATCGCCTCGTCGCGGTTGGCGCCCTCCTTCACCGTCACCAGGCGTTCCTTGGGCGTCATGATGTTGGCGATGGGCTGGTCGAGCTGGGTCTCGAAGCGCAGGTCGCGGTTGGTGACGATGCCGACGACCTTGCCCCCCTCGATCACCGGCAGGCCGGAAATCCGCTTGGTGCGGGTGATTTCCAGCACCTGGCGCACCGTCATCTGCGGCGCGATGGTGATCGGATCCTTGACCACGCCCGATTCGAAACGCTTCACCGCCGACACCTGCGCCGCCTGCATTTCGGCGTTCATGTTCTTGTGAATGATGCCGATGCCGCCTTCCTGCGCGAGCGCGATGGCCAGCCGCGCCTCGGTCACGGTATCCATGGCGGCAGAAAGCAGCGGCAAATTCAGGGTGATGCTGCGCGTCAGTTGCGTGGCGAGGCTGACATCGCGGGGAAGAATGGTGGAATGGGCGGGAACGAGCAGGACGTCGTCGAACGTCAGCGCTTTTTGCAGAACACGCATGGGTTTTCCTTGGACGCAAAGCGGAATTATACGCGCCCCGCCCATGCCCGCACAAACCGCCCCATAACCCCACGCCGGCAGCGCGGCTTGGTCGAAATCTACCAATCCGAATCGGCGGCGAGCGGTTGACTACGCTGTCCGATGGGAATAACTTTGCACCAGCGTCAACCTGCGGGGCTGATGGAGCGACAGTCCAGCCCTAATGCCACACAACCCGAGGAGATAAAACAATGTCCAAAGTATTGCTTGCCCTGACTTCCGCCGCCCTGATCGCCCTCGCCGGCTGCGCCACCCAGCAGGCTGCCGAGCCCGCCAAGCCGGCGCTCAGCGCCGAAGCCAAGGCTGCGCTCGCCGCCGCCGAAGCCGCCGCGAAGGAGGCCAACGCCAAGTTCGCACTCTGGACCACCGCCGAGGCCGCGCTGAAGGCCGCCCAGGCCGCCGCCGAAAAGGGCGACAACGACACCGTGCTCAAGCAGTCGAAAATCGTCCAGGACCAAACGCAGAAGGGACTGGCCCAGTTGAACTATCCCCTGCTGAAAATCGGCGACTGATCGCGCCACCCCTACTGGCAAAAGGCCTCCCGCGGGAGGCCTCTTGCTTTCCGGCTGCCGCGTTCAGGCGGCGTCGCCGCCGCCCTTCTTGGTGGCCTTGCCTTCCTCCGCGCGCTTGCGCCGCACTTCCTTGGGGTCGGCGATCAGCGGGCGGTAGATCTCGACGCGGTCGCGGTCGCGCACCTTCTCGTCCAGCTTCACCAGCTTGCTGAAGATGCCGACCTTGTTTTTTGCGAGGTCGATTTCCGGGTGCGCATCGAGCACGCCGGAGGCGCGGATCGCGTCCTCGACCGTCGCGCCCTCGGGAAGACTCACCTGCAAAATCGGCTGTTCGTACGGCAGGGCGTAGACGACTTCGACGTGTATCGGCATCTCGTTCATGATACCCACGCCTCATCTGCCCGATGCACGAAGGCGTCGACCAGGGTGCGGGCAATGTGGTCGAACACGGGCGCCAGCACCGTTTCCAGCGCGCGGCTGGAAAACGTGTAGTCGAGACGGAACATTACCTTGCAGGCGTCGTCACCGAGCGGCACGAAGGTCCAGTCGCCCTCCAGGTGGGAGAAGGGGCCTTCCTGCAGGCGGATGCGCATTTCGCGCGGGCGCGTCTTGGTGTTTTCGGTGGTGAAACTGTGACGGACACCCAGATAGGCGATGTGAATGGTCGCCACGGTGGTGACTTCGTCGCGCCACCTGAGCGTCGTGCCGCCGCACCAGGGCAGGAAGTCCGGGTAGTCCTCGACCCGGTCGACCAGGTCGAACATGCGTTCCGGCGTGTGCGCCACCAGCACGCTTTTTTCCACTCGCGCCATGTGAAATCAAGGAAGCCCTGTAAAATCGAGCATTGTACGCAAGGCCTTCCGCCATGAGCATCGTCGACAACAAAAAAGCCTTCCACGATTACTTCATCGAAGAGCGCTACGAGGCCGGCCTCGTGCTCGAGGGTTGGGAAGTGAAATCGATCCGCGCCGGGCGGGTGCAGTTGAAGGAAGCCTACGTCGTGGTGAAGAACGGCGCCGTATGGCTGATCGGCTGCCACATCAGCCCGCTGCCCACCGCCTCGACCCATGTCCATCCCGACCCCACCCGCTCGCGCAAGCTGCTGCTGCACGAAGCGGAAATCAACAAGCTCATCGGCAAGACCGAGCGCGCCGGCTACACCCTGGTGCCGCTCGACCTGCACTACAAGCGGGGACGCATCAAGCTGGAGATCGGCCTGGCCAAGGGCAAGAAACAGCACGACAAGCGCGCCACCGAAAAGGAACGCGAATGGCAGCGCGAGAAGCAGCGCATGATGCGTGAAAAGATTGCCTGAACGCAGGCACGCTGACGACAGACGGCTGGAATCAACTCACCGCCGGCAGGATTTCGTCTGGCTTTTGTCGAGAATTCGACTATAATTATTAATGTATCGACATATTAGGATATAAGGATATACCTATGTCTGCCCTGCCTGTTTACGAAGTCGAATTCATCCCGCTGGAGCGCCGCCTCGGCGACCGCCGTGTCGCGCCGCCCAACGCGGCCCTGCCGCCTGACCTCACGGTCGATCGCCGCAAGTCGGCCAGCCGCCGCGCCGAAGACATCGAAGACATCGAACCGGCGAGGCTTAAAGTCGTCCAGCACTGATCGACGGGCGCCGCGCCCGTTGCTTTACCACCCTGCCCGCGAGCGGGCAGGTGTCGCCTTCACCCCGTCTCCCTCCCCGCCCCCCGTGGCACCGCCTGCCCGGCTGTGTGACAATGATCGCCGCTCCCTGCCGTGCCCTTGCATTCCCCCAGCGTGTCCACGCCCCTCGACAATCTCGCCGCCTTCGATGACATCATCGACGCCCGCTCGCCGGGCGAGTTCGCCGAGGACCATATTCCCGGCGCAATCAACCTGCCCGTGCTCGACGACGCCGAACGCGCGCGCGTCGGCACCCTGCACAAGCAGGCGTCGGCGTTCGAGGCCAAGAAACTCGGCGCGGCCCTGGTGGCACGCAACATCGCGCAACACCTCGACGCCTGGTTTGCCGGCAAGCCCAGGGATTACCGACCTCTCGTCTACTGCTGGCGCGGCGGCAATCGCAGCGGTTCGCTGACGCACGTACTGCAGAAGATCGGTTTTGCCGCCGTGCAGCTCGACGGCGGCTACAAGGCCTACCGCCGGCATGTGGTGGGCGAGCTCGAACGCCTGCCGGCGCGGTTCGGCTTCCGCGTCGTGCTGGGGCCGACCGGCAGCGGCAAGAGCCGGCTGCTGCAGGCGCTCGCCGCGGCGGGGGCCCAGGTGCTCGACCTCGAGGCCTTGGCCGCCCACCGCGGGTCGTTGCTGGGAGATCTGCCGGGCCAGCCGCAGCCCTCGCAAAAAAGCTTCGAGTCGTCGATCTGGGCACGGCTCCACAGCTTCGACCCCGCGCGCCCGGTGTTCGTCGAATCGGAAAGCAAGAAGATCGGTTCGCTGCAGGTGCCCGATGCCTTGATCCGGGCGATGCGGTCGAGCCCCTGCCTTCGCCTGGAAGTGCCGCTGGCCGCGCGCGTTGCGCTGCTGATCGAGGATTACGCGCATTTCCTCGACGACCCGGCGACAGTCAACGCGCGCCTTGCCCACCTGGCGCCGCTGCGCGGCGGCGAGACCGTGGCCGCCTGGCAGGCGCTGTCGCTACAACGGGCGTGGCCGGCGCTGGTCACCGCGCTGCTGACGCAACACTACGACCCCGCCTACCTGAAGTCGCTGTCGCACAACTACGCGCCCTCCCCCGCCGACCGCACGCTGTCCCTCGACGACGTGTCGCCGGACGGCCTGCTGCGGGTTGCCCAGGCTCTCGTCGACTAAAGCAGCTTCCCCAGCACGAAGCCGATGACGATGCCGAGGATCACGGCGATGGTCAGGCCGCGGTAGGTCAGCACGTCTTTCGAATAGCCGCGCCGGATGGCGATGTAGGACACCAGGTAGCCGACCGCGTTGAGCAGCCAGATGAAGCCGATCGACAGCACCTTGGCGATGATCGGGCCGATCACCGGCACCAGCGCGATCACCCCGAGCAGCCAGGCAAACGCGTTGGAGAGCAGGCCGAACGCAACGACACTCCCCGCGATCACGCTGCGGTCGACGTTGAAATGCAGGCCCAGCCAGACAAAGCCCGCGATGGCGCCCCACAGCGGCAGCATGATTTTCCAGTTGCGCCACCACGCCGGCTTCCCGCCCGGCGGCGCGCCCGGCATGTCAGGGGTTTCCATTCAGGGCGCGAGCGCGGCAAGATCGACACTGCCGTCGCGCATCGGCGGACACCAGTAGTAGCCGCCGCCAAGCGGCCGGGTGAAACGGAACAACGCATCGCTGATGCCGTCGTCATGGCCGGTCATGCGCCGCAGCTGCGCCTCGAACGCGTCGAGGGACTTGCCGAAGGCGAGGAAGACCAGGCCGGCGTCCGCCCCCTGCGTCCATGGCATCGAGCGCCGCACGACGAAGGCAGGCGGTTCGAAGTCCTCCTGCGCGGTGCGCTTGATGTGCGCGGACGCGGGCGCGTCATCGAGTTCCTCGTTGCTGTCGCGGTTGCGGCCGACGCAGTGGTCCTGCTCGACACGCGTCATGGCGTCGAACGCCGAAAAATCGTGCAGCCACTGCTGCACGGCGGCAAAGCTGGCGCCGTCGAGCCCCGCGCCCAGGCCCTGCACGATCGCCGCCGCGACCGCTGCATCGCCCTGCGGGTTCTCGGTGCCGTCCTCATAGCCGGTGAGGTCGCGGCTGTCGCGGTAACGGTAGGCGTCGATCACCTGCACGCGGGTGAACGCCGGCGCCGCCAGCGCCTCCAGCGCACGCCCCTGGTGCAGCAGGTCGCCCGGCTCTTTGCCGCGCAGCCACAACCACAGGGCATGCTGCGTGGCCGGTATCGCGGGCCGGGCAGCAGGCAGATGCGGAAAGCTGCGCAAGCCCGCGATCGTCACGCCCAGCGCCTCGGGCACCGGCGCGCCGATGCCGAGGAGCGCCTTGCGCCCGTCACACGCCGCTGCCAGCGCGCGCAGCGCCGCGCGCGGGTCGGCGCCGGGGACGCGATCGAAGAAAAGATGCCGGGCGTGGTCGGGGATGGGCTCGAGAATGGCGGCTTGCGGCGTCATGGTCGGTCGGTCGTGACGGGAAGCCTCAACGATAAACGAAAATTCAGGCGCGCTGCACCTCGATCACGTTCTGCACATGCTGCAGACGGGCGAGCAGCCGCGACAACTGCTGCAGTTCCTTGATCCGCACCGTGAGCTGCATGTGCGCATACTCGCCGCGGCTCTCGGTGTTGACGCGCAGCACGTCGAGACGATCCTTGGCGATGACGTCGGAGACATCGCGCAGCAGTCCCTGGCGGTCGAAGGCCTTGAGACGGATGTCGACCTCGAACGCGGCGCCGGCATCGAGCGCCCATTCGGCCGCCATCACCCGCGCTGGGTTCGCGCGGCGCAGGCTGGCGCAGTCGGCGCGGTGCACGGTGACGCCGCGGCCGACCGTGGTGTAGGCGACTATCGGTTCGGGCGGCCGGGGCTTGCAGCAGCGCGCCATCGTCAGCGGCACGTCGCCCAAACCGGGAATGACGACAGGGTTGCCGGATTTCGGCCGCGCCCGCGGCTTGGCCGTCGGCACCAGCGCCGGCGCCGGTTTGCCCGGCTCGGCGAGCGCGTTGACGAGCTCGCGCTGCCCGACATCGCCGCGCCCGAGCGCGGCGAGAAACTCGTCGAGCCTGGAAAACCTCAGCCGTTGCGCGAGCTTTTCCAGATTGGTTTCGCTGACACCGAGACGCTTGAATTCCCGGTCGAGCAGGCTGCGGCCGAGCGCGACCTGTTCACCGACGTCGCGCTGCCGGAACCATGCGCGCACCTTGGCGCGCGCCCGGTGTGTCGCAAGATAGCCGAGGGCGGGATTCAGCCAGTCGCGACTCGGCGCGCCCTCCTTGGCGGCGAGGATTTCGACGCGCTGGCCATTTTCCAGGGCGGTGTTGAGCGGCACCATGACGCCGTCGACCTTGGCCCCGCGGCAACGATGGCCAAGATCGGTGTGCACGGCATAGGCGAAGTCCACCGGCGTCGCCCCGCGGTCGAGCGCGATGACACGGCCCTGCGGCGTCAATACGTAAACCTGGTCCTGGAACAGCTCGGTCTTGAACTGCTCGGTGAATTCGCTGCTGTCGGCGACGTCGTCCTTCCATTCGAGGATGCGCCGCAGCCACGCGATCTTCTCCTCGAACTGCGCGTCCTGCCTGCCGCCTTCCTTGTAGCGCCAGTGCGCCGCGACGCCGAGTTCGGCGTTGTGGTGCATGTCGAAGGTACGGATCTGCACCTCGAGCGCCCGGTCCTCGGGACCGATCACGGCAGTATGCAGCGAACGGTAGTCGTTGCTCTTCGGCTGCGAGATGTAGTCGTCGAACTCGCCGGGAATCGGCTGCCACAGGTTGTGCACCAGCCCCAGCACGGTGTAGCAGTCGATCTCGTGCCTGACCAGCACGCGCACCGCGCGGATGTCGTAGAGCTGCTCGAAACTGAGGCGTTTCCTGCGCATCTTGTTGACGATGCTGGCGATGTGCTTGGGGCGGCCGGTCACCTCGGCCTCGATGCCATGCAGCGCGAGCTCTGCCTGCAGGCGTGCGATGACGCCCTGGATGTAGGCCTCGCGGTCGGCGCGTTTCTCGTCGAGTTGTTTCGCGATGGTCTTGTAGGTGTCAGGCTCGAGGTAGCGGAATGCCCAGTCCTCCATCTCCCACTTGATCTGCCATACGCCCAGCCGGTTGGCGAGCGGCGCGAACAGTTCGCGCGCCTGCTGGCCCAGTCCCTGACGCGTCGCATCGTCCTGGTTCGCGGCACAGCGCAAGGCATGGGTACGCTCCGCAAGCTTCACCAGCACCACGCGGACATCCTCGACCATCGCCAGCACCATCTGGCGCAGCGCCTCGAGCTGCGCATGCG
>DYFW01000095.1 GCA_020725005.1 Thiobacillus denitrificans | reverse complement strand
TGGTGCGCGAAGACCTGAAGGCCGCCGAGCGCGACGAACTGGTGAAGAAGCATGGTTACAAGGCCATGGACTATCACGAGTAAGCCGATGGAGCAGCACGCCAAGATCTATGTCGCGGGCCACCGCGGGCTCGTCGGCTCGGCGCTGATGCGCACGCTGCAGGCGCGCGGGTACGCGAATCTCGTCACGCGCACGCATGCCGAGCTCGATCTGACGAAGCAGGCCGAAGTCGAGGCCTTCTTCGAACGGGAGAAACCCGACTACGTCTTTCTCGCCGCGGCGAAGGTCGGCGGCATCCACGCCAACGACACCTACCCGGCCGAATTCATCCGCGACAACCTTGCGATCCAGACCCACGTCATCCACGCGGCCTGGAAGCATGGCGTCAGGCGACTGCTGTTCCTGGGCTCCAGCTGCATCTACCCCAAGCTCGCGCCACAGCCGATGAAGGAAGAACACCTGCTCGCGGGCCCGTTGGAGCCGACCAACCGGCCCTACGCGCTCGCCAAGATCGCCGGCATCGAGATGTGCTGGGCGTACAACCGCCAGTACCAGACGCAGTATCTCGCCGTCATGCCGACCAATCTCTACGGCCCGGGCGACAACTACCACCCGCAAAACTCCCACGTCATTCCCGCGCTGATCCGCCGCTTCCACGAAGCCAGGCTCGCCAACGCGCCGAGCGTGAGCGTATGGGGTACCGGCACGCCGCGGCGCGAATTCCTCTACAGCGACGACATGGCGGACGCCTGCGTGTATCTCATGAACCTGCCCGATGCGCAGTTCGTGCCGCTCCTGGGGCAGGACCGCAACGACGGGCTGGCGCCGGTGGTGAACATCGGCGTGGGGCACGACATCAGCATCCGCGAACTCGCCGAAACCGTGGCGGCGACCGTGGGTTACGCGGGCAAACTCGAATTCGACGCCACCAAGCCCGACGGCACCCCCAGGAAGCTGATGGACGTCGGCCGGCTCGATGCGATGGGCTGGCAGGCGAAGACCGACTTGCGCGCCGGCTTGGCGGCGGCGTACGCCGATTTCCTCGCCCGCCAGTCGTGAGCGCAATCATGAGTCATGCACGAGGGGGAACCTGAATTGAAGATATTACTGACCGGCGGGGCGGGGTATATTGGGTCGCACACCGCCGTCGAGGCGCTGCAGGCGGGCTACGAGGTCGTGGTGTTCGACAACCTCTCCAACAGCAATCCGAGGTCGCTCGAACGGGTGGCGCAGATCGCCGGCCGGCCGGTGGACTTCGTCGAGGGCGACATCCGCGACCGTGCGGCGCTGCGGCGCCTGTTCGCCGACCACGCGATCGACGCGGTGGTGCATTTCGCCGGCTTCAAGGCCGTCGGCGAGTCGGTCGAGAAGCCGCTCCTGTATTACGACAACAATATCGCCGGCAGCATCGTGCTGTTCGAGGAGATGGCGGCGGCCGGGGTGAAGTCGGTGGTGTTCTCGTCGTCGGCGACGGTCTACGGCGATCCGGCGACGGTGCCGATCACCGAGGATTTCCCGCTGTCGGCGACCAATCCCTACGGCTGGTCCAAGCTTTTCATCGAGACCATGCTGCGCGATGTGGCACGCGCGGATGCCGGCTGGAAGGTGGCGCTGTTGCGCTACTTCAATCCGGTCGGCGCGCACGTCTCTGGCCTCATCGGCGAAGACCCGCGCGGCATCCCCAACAACCTCATGCCCTACCTCGCGCAGGTGGCGGTCGGGCGTCGCCCGCACCTCAACGTCTACGGCGGCGACTATCCGACGCCCGACGGCACCGGCGTGCGCGACTACATCCACGTGGTCGACCTCGCGCGTGGGCACGTGGCGGCGCTGAACAGGCTCGCGGGGCTCACGGGCGTGCACACCTGGAACCTCGGCACCGGCCGCGGCGTGAGCGTGCTGGAGATGGTGCGCGCTTTCGAGGCGGCGAGCGGCCGGCCAGTGCCGTACCAAGTCGTTTCCCGCCGCGCCGGGGACGTGGCGCAGTGCTGGGCCGATCCCTCGCGCGCCGAACGTGAACTTGGCTGGCGCGCGGAATACGATCTCGCACGCATGTGCGCAGACGCCTGGCGCTGGCAGTCGGGGAATCCGGACGGGTACGCTTGAAAAGCAGATTCGGGTTGCAAGTTTCAAGATCCAAGGATGTCGTGACCTGGCATAAATCCGCTCGCCACTCCTGAGTCCTGAATCTTGTAACCCGTAATTTGCATTTGTTAGGCCGAAGGCCGTTTGCCGAGCACGCCGCGTCCGCGAAAATACTGCACGCTGAGCCAGCCGCCGAACAGCCCGCCCAGATGGGCGAAGTGGGCGACGCCGGCGGCGGTGTTGGTGACGCCCAGGAACAGTTCGACGGCGCCGTAGCCGAGCACGAAGGTGCGGGCCGGGATCCGGATGAACGGCAAAAAGATGATAACGATGACGCGGTTTGGGAAGTACAGCGCATAGGCCAGCAGCAGGCCGAACACGCCGCCCGATGCGCCGATGACGGGGCCGCCGGCGTGAAGGAAATAGCCGCTGACGGCGATCTGCGTCATGGCGGCGACGCCGACGCTGATCAGGTAGGTCAGCAGATAGCGCAGATCGCCCCAGCGTTTTTCCAGCGCGGCGCCGAACATCCAGATGGCGACCATGTTGAAGGCCAGATGCAGCAGCGAGCCATGCAGAAAGCCATAGGTGACAAGCTGCCAGACATGAAACCCCCCTCCCGATCCTGGCGGCCACAGCCCGAACACGCGCACGATGTCCGGGCCGGTGACCACGCCGAGCGCATAGACCAGGACGTTCAGCAGGATGAGGGAATAGGTTATCGGCGTCATCAGGGACAGTTTCAAGTTTCAAGGCGCAAGTTGCAAGCAAGTCGTGGCCTGGCATGCAGCCGTTCGCCTCATCGAGCCTTGTGGCTTGAATCTCACAGGGACCGAACGGGTCGGCCCTGGGGGCGGACCATGACACCAACCCTTCATGTTCGGTTGGTAGGCTCGGCGTTCCTTTGATGATCCGGAGTGCTGAAATGAAGAAACAGACCTTGGGCATGCTGGCTGCAGCGGTATTGATGACCTGGGGCGCGCATGTCGCGGCGGACGACTGGCGACATGGCTCGGCCTCGTTTGCGCTGATCGGCGATGTGCCCTACGGCACGTCGGTCGAGGCGAAATTCGATCAGGTGATTTCGAGCATCAATGCGGCGCCGCATGTGCGTTTCATCGTACATACGGGGGACGTCAAGGCCGGTAGCGAGCGCTGCGACGACGCACTGCTGCAGAAGCGCTTCGACCAGTTCCAGAGCTTCCGCGACGGTGTGGTGGTGACCCCGGGCGATAATGACTGGACGGACTGCCATCGTACAAATAACGGCAACTATCTACCGACCGAGCGTCTGGCCAGGTTCCGTGAGATCTTCTACCCGGTCGCCGGCATGACGTCGGGCCAGCATCGCTTTCCTGTGCGCACACAGGCGACCATGGCGGGTTTCGAGGACTACGTCGAGAACATGATGTGGAGCTTCAACGGCACGATGATGGCGACGGTGCACGTGGTGGGCAGCAACAACGGCCTCGAGCCGTGGAACCAGATCGACCCGGCCGACAGCTACGATGCGCCGCGCCCCGACCGCCTCGCCGAAGTGCAGGCCCGCGAAGCGGCTGCACTGGCCTGGATCGACGAGGTGTTCGCACAGGCTGCCGCACGCAAGTCGGCCGGCGTGATGATCGCGATGCAGGCCAACCCCAGGTTCGAGCTGCCGGCTACCGACCCGGAACGTCAGGGCTTCAACAAGGTGCTCGAGCACATCACGCAGCAGGCGATCGCGTTCGGCAAGCCGGTGCTGCTGGCGCATGGCGACAGCCATTATTTCCGCGTCGACAAGCCGCTTGCCGGGCCGGTGCAGCCGTCGGGCAGGCAGATGCTGGAGAACGTGACGCGCGTGGAGAACTTCGGCGCACAGAACGTCCACTGGGTCGAGGTGTTCGTCAATCCGCGCGATCCGAACGTGTTCCGCGTCGAGCCGCGGATCGTGAAGGCCAACCTGTTCGCACGCTGAACGGGCTCGCCGGCGCATGGGCGGTGAGTTTCATGAGAAATCCGGTCGGCCGGACGATGGGTGTGTCTGCACTGGATGCGGCGGCGATCGTGCCCATTCTTGAATCCTACCCTTGCCTGATGCCGCTGGCGGGCCTGGCGCCGTCTGACGCGGCACGCTGCTACCGGCAACGCGCGCAGCGACTCAGCCTGCCGGCTCCCAATGCTGCAGCTTCAACTGCAGCGAGCATTCCCCGTTGAACTCGTTGGGCATCAGCGCGTACACAGCACGGATGCGCGCAGGCAGCGGGTCGGGGTGGAAGAAGCGCATTGCCTCGAAGCTCGCGCCGTCGCGGGCGAGCCGCAGCTTCAAATGTTTCTCGCCGACGACGCGCTGGCCGAGCACGTCGAAGGTGCCGGTGAAAAGCGGCGCCGGGAAACCCTGTCCCCACACCGCGTGCTCGAGTTCGACGGCGAGTTCGACACGGTGCTCGGCGAGCGCCAGCTCGCCGTCGGTTTCGATCACGCCATGCAGATCGGCGGGGTCGACGAGTTCGTTCACCACGGCCTCGAACACGGCGCTGAAATCCCTGTGGCGCTCGCCCGCGAGGGTGAGCCCGGCCGCCATCGCGTGGCCGCCGAATTTGAGGATGAGTCCGGGATGGCGCTTGTCGACGAGATCGAGCGCGTCGCGCAGGTGCAGGCCGGGGATCGATCGCCCCGACCCCTTGAGCTCGCCGTTCTCCGCGCGCGCGAAGACGATCGTGGGGCGATGGAACCTGTCCTTCAGGCGCGAGGCGAGGATGCCGATGACGCCGACGTGCCAGTCGGGCTGGTAGGCGACGAGGCTCGCGCTGTCGGCGGGATCGAAGTCGGCGAGGATGGCGAGCGCCTCCTCCAGCATGTCGGCCTCGACATCGCGGCGCGTGCGGTTGAGGTCGTCGAGCTGTTGCGCGAGCGGCAGTGCGGCGGCGGGCGTGTCGGCGAGCAGGCAGTCGATCCCGAGCGCCATGTCGTCGATGCGGCCGGCGGCGTTGAGCCGCGGCCCGAGCATGAAGCCAAGATCGAACACGGTGGCGCGTGCGGGGTCGCGTCCCGCCACGCGGAACAGCGCGTTGACGCCGGGTGACGCGCGGCCCGCGCGCATGCGCGCGAGGCCCTGCGCGACCAGCGTGCGGTTGTTGGCGTCGAGCTTCACGACGTCGGCGACGGTCCCGAGCGCGACCAGGTCGAGCAGCGCGCGCAGATCGGGTTCTGGCCGGTCCGCATAGGCGCCGCGTCGGCGCAGCTCGGCGCGCAGCGCGAGCAGCACGTAGAACATCACGCCGACACCGGCCAGATTCTTGGAGGCGAAACCGCAGCCGGGCTGGTTGGGATTGACTATGCAGGCGGCGTCCGGCAGCGCGTCGCCGGGCAGGTGGTGGTCGGTGACCAGCACCGGGATGCCGTGGGCGTTGGCCGCCGCGACGCCATCGACCGCGGCAATGCCATTGTCGACGGTGATGAGGAGGTCGGGGCGGCGTGCGGCAGCAAGCTCGACGATGGCCGGAGTGAGCCCGTAGCCGTGCTCGATGCGGTTGGGCACGATGAAGTCGACCTGGGCGCCCAGCATGCGCAGGCCGCGCACGCCGACCGCGCAGGCGGTGGCGCCGTCGGCGTCGTAGTCGGCGACGATCAGCAGGCGCTTGTGCGCTGCGATCGCGTCGGCGAGCAGCGCGGCGGCGCGGTCGCTGTGCAGCAGGCCGTCGGGCGGCAGCAGTTGCGGCAGGCGGTGCGCGACGTCCTCAGGATGCGTGACGCCGCGCGCGGCGTAAAGGCGCGCCCAGACGGGGGCGAGGCCGGCCTGTTCGAGCGCCGCGCGCGCGTCGGCCGGGCAGGGGCGGATGGCTATCGCAGGCATGGCGCGATTGTAGTCGCAGTGTTCGGCGGATCAGGAATTCCGAATCTGCCGAAAGGGCGGTTTTTTTCATCGCCGGCGCATAGTAGGATGAAACCATGAGCCATTTGCTACCGCTTTCCCGCGTCGCCAGGCTGGTCAATCAGCCGCGCCACGTCCTGCAGGCGATGATCCGCAACGGATCGCTCGCGACCTTCGACGGCATGATCGAACTCGACGAATTGCTGCGTGCCTTCCCCGACGTGAAGTGGGACGACGATCCGGAGCTGCGGCGCGTCAACGAGATCAAGGACCAGGCTTTCGCCCGCCGGGTCCGCGACCGTGCCCTGCCCGACAAGGAGGTCCTCGTCGCCCGCCTCAATGAACTCGGGGACGAGTACGCCGCGGCCAAGGCGCTGCTGTTGCACTATGGCGCGGTGATGCGCTGGCTCGACGAGAAAATCGAGGAAATCGAGGAAAGTGCAAGCGCCGAAACCCACCATGCACTTCACACCATACGCGCCTTCCTGTTGCGCAACCTGGCCGAGATCCCGGCCGAGGCGGCTCAGGCGCGGGCAGCGATCGCTGCGGAAAGGAAACTCAAGATCATGTCTGCCCACGTGACCATCCAGCCGAGCGGCCACGAGTTCTTCGTCGAAGGCAACGACACCCTGCTCGACGCCGCGCTGCGCAACGGCGTGTCGCTGAACTACGGCTGCAGCAACGGCAACTGCGGCGAGTGCAAGGCGCGCGTGGTGTCGGGCGAAGTGAAGAAAGTGCACGCCCACGACTACGTGCTGAAGGATTCCGAAAAGGAGGCCGGCGTCATCCTCTTGTGTGCCTACGCGCCGGTGAACGATGTGGTGATCGAGGCGAATGTCGCGGGCGCGCGCGACATCCCGGTGCAGCAGCTCACCGCCAGGGTGAAGTCGGTCGAAGTGTTCAATTCCCGCATCGCGGCACTGCACATCCTGGCGCCGCGCAGCCAGCGGCTGCGCTTCCTCGGCGGCCAGTACATCCGGCTTGCTTGCGGTGGCGCCTCGGGCAGCTACGCCATCGCCAGCTGCCCCTGCGAAGACCGTCATATCGAAGTGCAGGTGCCCCGCCGGCCTGGCGATGCCTTCGCCGATTTGGTGTTCACGGCGCTCAAGGCCAATGACAGTGTCGAGGTCGAGGGGCCGTACGGGGTGTGCGTGCTCGACGAGGACTCGCCGCGGCCGGTGATCTTTCTTGCCTTCGGCGCCGGCTTCGCGCCGATCAAGAGCCTGGTGCAGCACGCCATGTCGCTCGAGCTCGCCGAGTCGATGGATCTGCACTGGCTGGCCGATGCGAGCGGGCATTATCAGGACAACCTCTGCCGCGCCTGGACCGACGCGTTGGACAATTTCACCTATGTCCCGCATCCGCCGACCGACGATCTCGACGCCCTGCTCGCGCAGATCGTGACCGACTATCCCGACCTGCATCGCTTCGACGTCTACGCGTCCGGTACCGCGGCGCAGCTGGACGTGGCGCGCACGCATTTCCTCGGCGCCGGCCTGCCCGAGGCGCGCTGGTTTGCCGAGGCGCAGGCGGCCTGATTGTTGCGTCTCGGCGCATATCTCTGGGCCGCGCCGGTAACGCTGCTGGGCTTGCTGGCGGCATTCGCCATGCAGAGCAGCGGTGGATCGATCCGGGTCGTGGACGGCGTGATCGAAGCCTGCGGCGGCTGGCCGGCCCGGCTGTTGCAAGCCGGATTCCCGTTCAGCGACGCGGTCGCGGCGCTGACTCTGGGGCACGTGGTGCTGGGCGTGTCGACCGATGCGCTCGACGCGACACGGGCGCATGAGCGCGTCCATGTCAGGCAGTTCGAGCGCTGGGGCGTGTTGTTGCTGGTGTTGTATCCGCTGGCCGGTCTGCTTGCCTGGCGGCGCGGCGGCCATCCCTATCGGGACAACAAATTCGAGCGTGAGGCGAGGGCCGCCACGCCGGCATCCAGCGAGCGCCCTGACTCAGCGGGCATTCAGTCGACCGGGCGGTGAGATTCGTCGGCGGGGTCGCCGGTTTCGGGATCGATCCAGTCCGAGATGCCGATTTCTTCCTCGGCCTCCTCGATCGTTTCGCCGGGCTCATAGTCGCTGTCCGCCGTGTATTCCATGTCCTGCACGGCTTCGAGCAGTGAGTCGAACGGGCCATACTCCTCGCCCGTCTCGGCATCCATCCAGTAGAACCCGTCCGGCCGCTCGATGATGCGGGTGTGGTCGTAATCGGCTGGCGTTTCGGGAATCTCGGGTACCTGATGCTTCATGGCCTGACCTCCAATAATTTAACTATAGGCAGCATGACACACCTCGGCAAGCCTCGGTCCCAATCCGGCAGAATCACTCATCCCACCAGCGCGGAGACCCCGTTGAGATGCCCGATGCGGTAGGGCAACCGGGAGGCCGGGCATGCCGCACATGGCGAAGAACTTGTATGAAGTTCACAGGCGCGCCGCCACGATGGCGGCGATTTCGGCGTCGTCCAGCCGGATCGGGTTAGTCTTCATGCTGCTGCCGCGACTGTTGGCGACGATGCGCGGCAGGTCGCCCGACGTCACGCCGTAATGGGCGAGCGTCGGCAGCGCAAGTTCGTGCGTCCAAGTGGTCAGCGTGTCGATCAGTGCGGCGTGTGCGGCCGCCTGGTCGAGCGTGGCCCGCCTGCTCAGCAGGCGGCCGACCTGCGCGTATTTCTCCAGCGCGGGGTGGTTCGGTTCGCGCGCGCGTAGTGCTTCGATGTTGATCCGCGTCGCCGCCGCCACCAGCGTGCCGCACGCGACACCATGCGGAATCGGGAAAAATGCGCCGAGCGGCGCGGCCAGTCCGTGCACCGAGCCGAGCCCGACCTGCGCCAGGGTGATGCCGGACACCAGCGCGGCGTACGCCATGCGCTCGCGCGCGGCGGCGTCGCCCACGTCCGCGTGCAAGGCCAGCAGGCCGTCGCGTGCGGCCTTCATGCCGCCCCACGCCAGCGAATCGGTCAGAGGCGCGGCTCGGCTCGACACATAGGATTCCAGCAATTGCGTGAAGGCATCCATGCCGTTGGCCGCGATCACGGCCGGCGGGCACGTTGCCAGCAGGTCGGGGTCGACCAGCGCCACCTCGGCCACCAGCCGTTCGTCGCGGAACGACTTCTTGAAACCGCACTCTCCGCGCACGCTCAGCACAGCATTCTTGGTCGCCTCCGAGCCCGTGCCCGCCGTCGAGGGCACGGCAATGAACGGCGTGGCCGGTCCGACGTAGGGCAATTCCGGGCCGACACCCTCGAGATGATCCATCACCGAATTTCCGGGTTTCAACAGCCCGGCGATCGCCTTGGCGGCATCCAGCGCGCTGCCGCCGCCGATGCCGACGACGACATCGATCCGCGCCTCGCGCAGGGCACGCACGGCCTCGTCGACCATGACCGGTGAAGGTTCGCCGGGTATCGGCAAATGCCGCCAGGCCACGTCCCGCGCTTCCAGACCCTCGGTGACGACAGGCCAGAATGGCGATCTCTTCAGCGAGTCGGCACCCGTTACCAGTAGGGCGCACGTCCCGAAGGCCCGAACCGTGGCAGGCAGCTTCGAGATCGCGCCCGAACCGAATTCGATGCGCGGCAACCGGGAAAGGGAAAAATCGGAAATACGCACAACGGCCCCTCGTGGTAGGTGAAGCCGCATGGTAACGGCTTTGGCTGCAGCGCACCTCGCCCGCAATCGCCAGCGCAAAGAAAGGGTGTTGACGCCGTGCGTCCGGCTTTGCTATAGTTCCGCTTCTCGATTGACGCGGTTTCATTTGCGACAGGCGCGGGGTGGAGCAGTCTGGCAGCTCGTCGGGCTCATAACCCGAAGGTCGTAGGTTCAAATCCTGCCCCCGCAACCATTTCGAAAATCAGGTGTTGACGTTTTTTACGAACTCCGTAGAATGCGCACCTCTCGAAACGGCAATGCAGTGAAAGCGAAGTCTGTAAGAGATTGATCTTTAACAATTTACAGCCGATAGGTGTGGGTGTTTTTTGCGGTTGCTG
>DYFW01000371.1 GCA_020725005.1 Thiobacillus denitrificans | reverse complement strand
TGTGCTTGGCCTGATCGGCGTATCTGGGGTCGCGCTGGCGGTAGCCGTTGTCGCACACCCAGGCGGGGATGCCGCGCTTGTCCAGTTCGGCGAGGTTCTTCTCGGAGTGGTAGCCCGCGTCGGCGCAGATCGCCGTGTCCTGGCTGCGCTGAGCGGAAGAGGCGTCGATCACCGGCAGCAGCAGTTCCTGTTCCGATCCGGTGCCGTGCGCCTGCGCATCGACGACGATCTGGTGGGCGGCATCGACGGCGGCCACGCCGGTATAGCCCTGGATCACGCCCTTGGCGGTGGCCATCTTGGCCGAGTCGTTGTCGGTGCGGTTGGAGAGGCGCACCGCGCCCTTGGCGCCGCGTCGGTCGTCCGGATTGCGGGTGAGCCAGTCGCGGATCTTTGCTGCTTCGCTTGAAAGTCTTTCGCGGGTGCGCTGCGCACGGGCTGCGTCGTCGTCGCAGTCGGCGGCATCGCGCGTCTTCTGCTCACCGATCATGCGCTGCACGGCCGCGTCCATCTTCGCCGCCTCGCGCTCGAAGTCGGCTCGGGTGCCGCTCTTTGCTTTGGATGCGTTGGACGGCAGTTTCACGCCGTCGATGGCAAAGAGCTCGCGCCCGATAAGCCCTTCGCGGTCGCACACCAGCAGCACCTCGGTGAAGAGCGCTTGGGCCTCAACGCCGAGACTGCTGATGAAGTGCGCGACGGTGGTGAAGTGCGGCGCACTGTCACCGGAGACGGCCATGAACAGCACGTTGGTGCGGCAGGCAGTGGCGATGGATCGGGAGCTGATCAGCCCGCGCGAGTAGCCGAGCAGCACGATCTTGAGCAGCACGGCCGGATCGAAGGCCGGGGCGCCTCCGGCGTCGTTGGCGTAGCGGGCTCGGAGCGTGGAGAGATTGAGTTCGTTGTCGACCAGGTGGCAGAGCGCGAACTCGAAGGTGCCGGGCAGCACCTGCTGTGCGAAATCGACCGGGATGAGCTTCAGGCCGTAGTCGGGCGTCTTGAATCGCGGCATCGCAGGGCTCCGGGGAGGCGATGCGGAATCATAACAACGGCATGTGAACGGATGAGGGTGCGGAGGGGTTTTTCT
>DYFW01000370.1 GCA_020725005.1 Thiobacillus denitrificans | reverse complement strand
CGCGTGCTCTATTTCGAAGGCTTCGTGGTGGTCGAGCCGGGCATGACCCCGCTCAACCGCGGCCAGCTGCTGACCGAGGAAGACTATCTCGCCAAGCTGGAAGAGTACGGCGACGAATTCAAGGCCCTGATGGGCGCCGAGGCGATCCGTGAGCTGCTGCGCTCGATCAACCTGCACGCCGAGGTCGAAAGCCTGCACGCCGAGATCGGCAAGACCGGCTCCGACACCAAGCTGAAGAAGCTCTCCAAGCGCCTGAAGATCCTCGAGGGTTTCCAGAAGTCCGGCATCAAGCCGGAGTGGATGATCCTCGAAGTGCTGCCGGTGCTGCCGCCCGAGCTGCGCCCGCTGGTGCCGCTCGACGGCGGCCGCTTCGCCACGTCGGATCTCAACGACCTGTACCGCCGCGTCATCAACCGCAACAACCGCCTGAAGCGCCTGCTCGAACTGAAAGCGCCCGAGATCATCGTGCGCAACGAGAAGCGCATGCTGCAGGAAGCGGTCGACTCGCTGCTCGACAACGGCCGTCGCGGCAAGGCGATGACCGGCGCGAACAAGCGTCCGCTCAAGTCGCTCGCCGACATGATCAAGGGCAAGAGCGGCCGTTTCCGCCAGAACCTGCTGGGCAAGCGCGTCGACTACTCCGGCCGTTCGGTCATCGTGGTGGGCCCGACGCTTAAATTGCACCAGTGCGGCCTGCCGAAGAAGATGGCGCTCGAGCTGTTCAAGCCCTTCATCTTCAACCGCCTCGAAGTGCTCGGCCTGGCGACCACGATCAAGGCCGCCAAGAAAATGGTGGAAGACGAAGAGCCGATCGTCTGGGATCTCCTGGAAGAAGTCATCCGCGAGCATCCGGTGATGCTGAACCGCGCGCCGACGCTGCACCGCCTGGGCATCCAGGCGTTCGAGCCGGTGCTGATCGAAGGCAAGGCGATCCAACTGCATCCACTGGTGTGCGCCGCGTTCAACGCCGACTTCGACGGCGACCAGATGGCCGTCCAC
This sequence comes from Thiobacillus denitrificans, assembly GCA_020725005.1. Classification (GTDB taxonomy): domain Bacteria; phylum Pseudomonadota; class Gammaproteobacteria; order Burkholderiales; family Thiobacillaceae; genus Thiobacillus; species Thiobacillus denitrificans_G. The sequence goes on along the minus strand of DYFW01000370.1, from coordinate 86 downwards.
GTGCCGCTGTCGCTGGAAGCGCAGGCCGAGGCCCGCACCCTGATGCTGGCGTCGAACAACGTGCTGTCGCCCGCCAACGGCGAGCC
>DYFW01000094.1 GCA_020725005.1 Thiobacillus denitrificans | reverse complement strand
GAATCAGCGGCCTGTGCTTGAACCAAATGGCCTCCACGAAACCCGGGGCGGTTCAGTTTTGAGAATGCTCAGAACGCGTCGTCGGGCAGGCTGTTGTGCGTGCCGTCGCAAAACGGCTTGTCTTGGGTGTGCTTGCAGTTGCATAGCCACACGGTGGCTTTTTCCTTGATGACGAAAGGCACGGGCTCGATGTCGGTGCCTTCGTGAGAGCCGTCGCAGAAGGGCTGGGTCATCGAGCGGCCACATGCGCACCACCAGTATTCGCCGGGCTCGAGTTCGAGTTCGACGGGATTGCGATCGTAGATGACGGGTTCGGACATGGGGTGGCTCCTGCGAAAAGGGATTCATTCTATCCGCATCGGTTGCGCATGAATCCGCAAGGATGATGGGTGTTTCGCTGCTGTGCAGAAATGCGCGGGGATAAACCAAACGGGCGCTGCTAACGCAGCGCCCGCTGTCTTCCCGGGAGGGAGTATTACTTCTTGGCGCCGTTGACCAGGGCCTTGAGCGTGGCGCCGGCCTTGAACGCGGGAACCTTGGCAGCCTTGATTTTCAGTTCGGCGCCGGTCTTGGGGTTGCGGCCGGTGCGGGCAGCGCGCTTGCGCACTTCGAAGGTGCCGAAGCCGACCAGGGTGACGGACTCGCCCTTTTTCAGCGTGGCGGAGACAACGTCGATCAGGCCGGCAACGGCGCGCTCGGCATCGGCTTTGGTGGAGTTGGTCTTGGCGGCCAGCGCTTCGACGAGTTCTTTTCTGTTCATGCTTCAGAGCTCCCTTTGGTGAGTGGGTGGAAAGGTCCGTGGCAGATTATTCTGAATTAATCGCCCGCTGGCAATGGCTCCGCGCATGTTTTGCCATGTTGTGCCGGGTGCTGGCGCGCGGGTGGGGGCGGGGTGCGCAGGCGAGGCTGCGGCGGTTCAGGTTTTTTTGGTAGATATCGCAGAAGAATCATGCGGTTATCGTTATACATTGGGCTGCGGGTGAATGGGATCGGCGGCATGGCCGTTCGTCGGGGCCATGCAACGACGAGGGCGCGACGGTCGGCGCCTATTCCTTTGCCCCGCATTTTTCCGCCGATCGGCGTCGTCCCGGGCGGCGCGTGCGGGCTGCTACACCCCTCGCGTAACCGTGCCTTCGAGTCGTACATGACCGACGCCCGGTTCAAGCGCTGCCCGTTCTGTCAGCTCGCCCCCGGATCACTGCTGACCGAGGATGCGCTTGACGTGATTTATCGTGATGGTTTTCCTGGGGTGCCGCACCTGCATACCCACCTCATCCGCGCGATGCGGCGACAAGGCGGATTCGCGCGGTGGCGTGCGCCGGGTGCTGCCGGACAAGGCGAACACTGGCGCTGAATACGCGAGCGGGGCGCATCGAGGGCGATCGCGGCGCACAGAATAAAGAAAAAGATGGTCGGGGTGAGAGGATTCGAACCTCCGACTCCTGCGTCCCGAACGCAGTACTCTACCAGGCTGAGCTACACCCCGAGGCAGATGGCGGGTTCCGGCCGGAACCCGATTTTGGCTTGAACTACCGGGAAATTTTCGTGGTCAGAAACTTCGGTCCACCGCGAAAGCCGCTAATTGTAGCAAAGCTGTTTTCGAATTTGAATCAGGCAGCGCAGAAATTGCTGCGTTGGCCATGTCGATTTCGCGCTGCGCTTGTTCGCGCGTGTACTGCAGAGCATGGGTGTCCTTGATTGCGGCGAGCACGCTCTGGAATTCGGTCAGTCCGCCGTGTTCGATCGCTTGGCGGATGCTGGCGGCCTGTTCGGGCGTGCCGTGCTTCATCGCATATAGGAGCGGCAGGGTGGGTTTGCCTTCGGCGAGATCGTCGCCGATATTTTTCCCGGTCTTGAGAAAATCGCCCGAATAGTCGAGCACGTCATCGATGAGCTGGAACGCGGTACCCAGGTGCATGCCGTAGCGCGCGAGCGCATTTTTTTCCGCTTCGCCGCCGCCGCCGATGACGGCGCCGAGCCGGCCGGCCGCCTCGAACAGCTTTGCGGTCTTGTAGCGGATCACGCGCAGGTAGTTTTCCTCATCGATATCGGGGTCGTGGCAGTTGAGCAACTGCAGCACCTCGCCCTCGGCGATGGTGTTGGTCGCGTCCGACAGGATGCGCATGACTTCCATGTTGTCGACCGCGACCATCATCTGGAACGCGCGCGAGTAGAGGAAGTCGCCGACCAGCACGCTGGCGGCGTTGCCGAACAGCGCGTTGGCGGTCTCGCGGCCGCGGCGCAGTTCGGATTCGTCGACCACGTCGTCGTGCAGCAGGGTCGCGGTGTGGATGAACTCGACCACGGCGGCGAGCTCGTGGTGGGCGCGGCCCTGATAATTGAAGCAGCCGGCGGACAGCAGGACCAGCGCCGGGCGCAGGCGCTTGCCGCCGCTGTTGATGATGTATTCGGAGACCTGGCGGATGAGCACCACGTCGGAATACAGGCTTTGGCGGATGACCTGGTCGACGGCGCGCATGTCGTCGGCCAGGAAGGATTGCAGGCGCTCCAGGGACACGGTTCGGGCTTGTTATTGGAAAATCCTGCCATGGTAGCAGCCCGGGCGCGCTTTTCCATCGCCCTTCGAATGCAATGCATGGTTTGTCCGCTGCAAATCATTTGACTCGCCGAGGGTTCGTCGATAGAATTCCGCGTTTTCCTGGGTTCGTATTGGTTGGAGACCCCCCATGTACGCAGTCATCAAAACCGGCGGCAAGCAATACCGCGTGAGCGCCGGCGACAAACTTAAGATCGAGAAGCTGGACGCCGATGTCGGCAGCGAAATCACCTTTGACCAGGTGCTGATGGTGGGTGACGGCGCCGACATCAAGGTGGGCGCCCCCCTGCTGCGTGGCGCCACGGTCAAGGCCACCGTGCTGAACCAGGCCCGCGGCGACAAGATCAAGATCTTCAAGATGCGCCGTCGCAAGCACTATCGCAAGAGCCAGGGCCATCGCCAGTACTACACCGAAGTGCAGATCGCCGGCATCACCGCATAAGGAGAACACACCATGGCACACAAGAAAGCAGGCGGCAGCTCGCGCAACGGCCGCGATTCGGAATCGAAACGCCTGGGCGTCAAGCGCTACGGCGGCCAGCTGGTTTCGGCCGGCAACATCATCGTGCGCCAGCGCGGCACCCAGTTCCATCCGGGTGACAACGTCGGCATCGGCAAGGACCACACCCTGTTCGCCAAGGTCGACGGCACGGTGAAATTCGAGATCAAGGGCGCGGCCCGTCGCAAGACGGTGTGCATCGAGCCGGTCGCAGCCTGACCCGCTCCGACACCGCAAGAAGCCCTGTCCGCCGGATGGGGCTTTTTTGTTTTTGAGACCAGAGCATGAAATTCATCGATGAAGCGAAAATCCAGGTCATCGCCGGCAAGGGCGGTGACGGCAGTGCTTCGTTCCGCCGTGAGAAGAATCTCCCCAAGGGTGGTCCGGACGGCGGTGACGGTGGACGCGGCGGCAGCGTCTACGCGGTCGCCGATCGCAACATCAATACTCTGGTCGAATTCCGTTTCACCCGTGTCTTCAAGGCGCAGAACGGCGAGAACGGCCGCGGCGCGCAGTGCTACGGCAAGGGCGGAGACGATCTCACGATCCGCGTGCCGGTCGGCACGGTGTTTTCCGATATCAACACCGGCGCCGTGGTGGCGGATCTCACCGAGGATGGGCAGACCGTGTGTCTCGCCCGGGGCGGCAAAGGGGGGCTGGGCAACCTGCACTTCAAGTCGAGCACCAACCGTGCGCCACGCCAGCACACGCTGGGCGAGCCGGGCGAGGAATTCGAACTGGCGCTGGAATTGAAGGTGCTTGCCGACGTGGGCCTGCTCGGCATGCCCAACGCCGGCAAGTCGACTTTCATCCGCGCGGTGTCGGCAGCACGACCCAAGGTCGCCGACTACCCCTTCACCACGCTCGCGCCCAATCTGGGCGTGGTGCGTGTCGACAGCGAGCGCAGCTTTGTCATCGCCGATATACCGGGCCTGATCGAGGGCGCTGCCGAGGGCGCCGGCCTGGGGCACCAGTTCCTGCGCCACCTGCAGCGCACCCGGCTACTGTTGCATCTGGTCGACATTTCACCGCGCTGGGAAGCCGGCGACCCGGTGCACGAAGCGCGCGCGATCGTCGAGGAGCTGCGCAAGTACGATCAGTCGCTTTACGAAAAACCACGCTGGTTGGTATTGAACAAGATCGACATGGTCGATGCGGCCGACCGCGAGGCGACGGTCAGGCAGTTCGTGCAGGACTACGGCTGGACGGGGCCGGTATTCGCGATTTCGGCGCTCGACGGCACCGGCTGCAATGCGCTGACCTACGCGGTGATGGACTATCTGGAATCGCAGGCGCGGCCGGCTGAAACCGGAACGCCCGCGGGCGGCGATCAGGCCGCCTGAGTATCGGCGTCGCCGCCGACGCGTTTCCAGTCGTTTTCCACGAGCGTGACCTGATAGCGCGCCCAGCGCGCGAATTCCGCCGGGCTGCAATGGCCCTTCTTGCGACGACAGGTGCCCGCGACCCCCTTGAAATGGAAAACGGTTTCGCCGGTCGCGGGGTCGGTGGAAAATTCGGCGAGCTGGCGCACGCCCCAGGTGCGGCCATAGGCACCATTGCTGTAGAAGCATCCCAGCTTGAGTTCGTCGATCGTCATGTCGTGATGCGGCGGTAGATGTCGGTGACCTTGAGCGGCAATTGTCGCACGTCGTCGAGGATGATGTAACGCGCCGCGCCGTACATGTGCGGCAGATAATCGCGCGCGTCGCGATCGAGCGTGATGCAGAAGGGGTGGATGCCGGTACGCGCCGCTTCCAGCAGCGCCATGCGGGTGTCCTCGACGCCGTACTGGCCACGGTAGACATCGAAGTAATCGTCCGGGCGGCCGTCCGAGAGCGTCACCAGCACGCGGGTCTTGGCCTCGACCGCGTTCAACAGCCGGGTCATGTGGCGGATCGCGAAACCCATGCGCGTGTATTCCTGGGGGCGGATGCCCGAGATGCGCGCGCGCACCTCGTCGTCGTAGGCATCGTCAAAAGTCTTGATGCGGAAAAGTTCGCAGCGCTTGCGCGTGGTGCCGGAAAAGCCGTAGATCGCGTAGCGGTCGCCCAGGCATTCGAGCGCCTCGCACAGGAGGACCAGCGCCTCGCGTTCGGCCTCGTTGATCCAGCCCTTGGTCGACCCGCTCATGTCCACCAGAAACGCCACCGCGATGTTGCGCTCGGCGCGGTGCAGGCGCACGAACAGGCGGTCGCTCATTTCGCGGCCATCCCGGGCATCGGCGAGCGCCTCGATCAGCGCGTCGAGGTCGATCTCGTCGCCCTGGGGCTGGCGCTTCTCGAAGCGGTTCTCGTCGCGCAGCGCCTCGAACTTGCGGCGCAGATGGCGCACCAGACCGGCATGACGGTCGAGCGTGTCGCGCACGAAGTCGTCGTATACGGGCGTCACGGCCTTTTCCCGCATGACGCACCAGTTCTTGCGATAGTGCTGGCGGCCGTGGTCCCACTCGGGATAGAGCTCGGCACCCTTCTCGTGGTAGGTGCCGTGCCACACGGCGTCGGGGTCTTCCGGCTGGTCGAAGACGAGGCTGGGGTCGTATTCGCCCTCGCCTGCCGGTACCAGGTGCTCGGGGGGAATGTTGCCGAAATCCAGATAGACCGAGGTGAGCAACTGGCGCACGTCGTCCGGCGGCGCGAGCGGTGCGCCGTCGAGCGTGATCTCGAAATCGAGTGCGCCGTTCTCGTCGCGCACGCTGACGTCGATCTCGGGCTTGTCGGCGCCATCGCGTTCCGCTTCGTCGTGGGCTGCGTGTTCTTCGAGCAGCGCCGCCAGCTTGATCCGCAGTCGCGCTTTCTCCTTCTCGATGCGCGCGGCGCGCGCGGTGGCGACCGCGTCCGGGCGCAGCACGCCCTGGTCGCGCCACTGCGGACAGGCATCGAGCGCATAGGCGGCGTCGAGCAAGTCGAGACTCGTATCCACGGTCGCCTGCGGCGTGGCGAGCTGCGCTGCAAGCGGCGCCCAGGCGTCGGGCAGCGCGGGATCGAGGGCGCCGCGCAGGCGCTGCATTTCGCGGTGGAGCCCCGGCAGTTCATGCGCGATGCGCGCCGACAGGCGCAGGGTTTCGAGCGCATGCAGGCGCGACAGTGCGCGCTCGGGATCGTCGTAGCGGGCGCCGAGGGCGGCGAAATCGATGCGCAGCGTGCCGAAGCGCGTCTGCGCCCATTGCAGGGCGACCGTGGCCTTGGCAAGCTGGAAATTGTCGGCCTCGCACGGCAGCGCGGCAAAAATCGGGGGCAGCACGATGCGTTCGCCGTCGGTCCAGGCGGCATCGCCCTGTTCCAGCTTGAGTCGCCGTCCCGCCAGGCCGCAGACGAAGTTGCCGAGCACCGGCGCGATGTCGTCGAACAGCGCACCGGCGGCATCGTTGCGGTGCTGGTCGGCGTCGAAGCTGTCGACCTCTTCCATCGCCCGCAGCGCGGTCTGCAGGCCGGCACGGTCGAACACGTCGCAGGTGTGAATTGCCCATGCATCGAGCAGACGCCGCTCCATGCGCGACAGCAGCGCCGGCGCGCGGCGCCCGAATTGCCAGGCGAGCGTGATGTGGGTCGAAGCGATGCGGCGGATCCAGCCGAGGATGAAGTCCTGGTCGTCGCGCGCCAGCAGGGCGAGTTCGGCGGCGAGTTCCTCGACCTTGTAGAAGGTGAATTCGGTGTCCAGCCAGGCGTGCAGGCTGGCCTCCATCTCCGATGCGGTCAACGGTGGCAGCGCCATCAGAAGATGGAGGAGGACAGCTCCTGGATCGCCTTCAGCATGTCGGCGTCGTCGGTGACGGCCTGCGCCACGGCCGACCTGCAGGCGGCCACCGGCGAAACGCCGTCGGCGATGAGCTTGGCGGCGTGCACCAGAAGCCGCGTCGAGGCGCCTTCCTCGAGCCCGCTGCCCTTGAGGTTGCGCGTCATCTGCGCGAAGCGCACGAGATTGGACGCGACCGCGTCGGAAACGCCGGATTCCGTGGCGACGATGCGGCGCTCGAGATCGGCCGCGGGGTAGTCGAACTCGAGCGCGACGAAGCGCTGCCGCGTCGATTGCTTGAGATCCTTCAGCACGCTCTGGTAGCCGGGGTTGTAGGAAATGGCGAGGCAGAATTCGGGCGGCGCCTCGACGAGCTGACCGAGCTTTTCCATCGGCAGGGTGCGGCGGTCGTCGGCGAGCGGATGGATCACGACCATGGTGTCCTTGCGCGCCTCGACGATCTCGTCGAGGTAGCAGATGCCGCCTGCGCGCACCGCGCGGGTGAGCGGGCCGTCGACCCACACGGTCTCACCGCCCTTGACCAGGTAGCGGCCGACGAGGTCGGATGCCGTGAGGTCGTCGTGGCACGACACAGTGATCAGCGGCCGCTTCAAACGCCACGCCATGTGTTCCATGAAGCGGGTCTTGCCGCAACCGGTGGGGCCCTTCAGCAGTACCGGGATCTGCTGGCGCCAGGCGGCCTCGAACAGCTGGATTTCGTCGCCGACGGGTTCGTAGTACGGCTCTTTTTCGATCAGGTGCTGGGCGGGGTCGAGGGTACGGGCATCCATAAGGTGGGTAAGCGTGGGTCAGAAGCAGCCGGCTTCGCGTTTCCTGCGTTCGAGGGTTTCGACTTCCCGCGTCCAGGCGTCCAGTTGCTGCGGGGTCACGCCCTTGCTGCGCGAAGCATCCATCTGGTCGAGGACGCGGCCGAGTTGTTCGGTGAGGGCGTCACAGTTGCGTGGCGTGGTAGTCGCTGCGGGCCGCGAGGGCTTGGCCGGCGCCGACAGGCGCGGGGTGGCCGCCGCGGGCGCGACGGCGGGCGTGCGCGCCGGCGGGGCAGGTGGCGCGCCGGCGGCGCCCGCGGAAGGTACCGTCGGCTGCGGCGTTGGCGTCGGTGCGGCGGCCGGTGTCGGCGGCATTGCCGGCTTGGGCGGCGGCGGGTCGATTTCCACCTGCTTGACTTCGCGCGCGCCGCGGCAGGGCAGGTTGGAATAGGTCACGCGGCCTGCGGCATCGATGCACTTGTTGAGCGTGGCCTGCGCCGCCACGCCGCCGGAAAGGAACGCCGGCAGGAGGGCCAGGAGCAGGGCGGAAAGACGCATCGGTTCAGATTTCGCCGGAATACTTCTCGTCCTCGAGCGCCATTTTCTGCTGGAACTCGGCTTCCTTTTCCTGCGCGGCCTGGGCGCGGCGGCGGGCGAGCCGCTTTTCGAGGGCGTCGGGACGCTCGTCGATGCATTTCTCGGCAAACAGGGTGTGGCGCAGGAAATTGAGGCCGAAGTCGAGCAAGGCTTCATCGTCCGCGACGAGCGTCGCCATGACTTCGACCGGGATGTCGTAGGTCTCGTTGAAGCTCTCGCTCATGACGAAGGCGCGGAAGCGGTCGATGTCGTAGCTTGCCATGAAGAAGAGCTGGTTCGACACCGGCGTCGGCTTGCCGATCGCGGGGCCGGCCGACTTGCGCTTGATGACCAGCTGGCGCCAGGCATGCGCCTTCCGGTCGTATTCGTCGACACCCTGTTCGCGGCGATATTCGTCGATGGTCTGCGTCTTGTCCTCGAAGTGGCCGAGGCAGTGCGTTTCCTTCACCATCGCGTAGGCGTTGCGGTCGAAGTATTCGTCGGAGCGGCGCAGGGTCAGAAGCGCGACAGGATAGTAGCGGCACGCCGTCGGACGGTCTTCGTAGACGCCACAGCCCTCGGGCTGCATGAACTGGCAGGCGGTGCCGTTTTCCACCGCCCTGAGCTTCACGCCGGGCATGCCGTCCTTGTCCATTTCGTAGGGCACGGTGTACTGCTTGAGAAATTCGCCCGAAGTCAGGTTGAGGCGTTTCTTCAGGCGCAGGATATCGTAGGGGGTGAGCGTGATGTCGATGTTGGAACAACAGGCGTTCCAGCATTTCACGTTGCGGTGGCAGCGGAACTGCAGTTTCGCATCCTCCGCCAGCATAATGGGTTTGACCGGGCTGCCCGCGAAGGGCGAGTCGGCGATCATGTCCTTGAATTCGGCTTCGTTCATTTCATTCACTACCTTTCGGGGCGGGCCCCCTTGCAGCAAAAACAGACAACACACGGTCGGGAACGCCTAGGGTACGCGCTTTCGGCCGGATGCTGAACAGGCTTGTTCGCCTTGCAGCGAGCAAATCGGGAAAAACCCGGCGCGCGGCATTGTTTTGGCGCATCCAAAAAAACGGGCGCCGCGCGGGCGCCCGTCATTTCCCTGCGCGTACGGCTCAGTGCGCGGCGGGCTTGAACAGCTTGGACTTGTCGACCAGATCCACGTGGGCGCGCTTGAAGCAGGTCCACTGCTTGGAGTTCTTGTCGTAGACCGAGTTCACGAAGCAGTGCCAGTTCTCCTCATCGACAAAGTTCTTGTCCATGCGGTAGTAGAAGCCGGGGTAACGGCTTTCCTCGCGGAACTGGATGTGCTTCATGTGGGCTTCGGCCGTGAGGATGCGGTGGTAGTTTTCCCAGGCACGGAGCAGCTCGTGCAGGTCCTTCGCGCGCATCTTCTCGGCGTCTTCCTTCAGCATGCCCAGCTTTTCTTCGGCGACCTTGAGCATGTTGGCGTTGGTCTTGTAGTAGGTCGCGACGCCGGCCACGTACTCGTCCATGATCTTCTGCAGGCGGAACTGCAGCATCTTGGGGGTGATGTAGTGGGGGTTGACGTCGATCGCCGTGGTGTAGTCCTTGTGCTCGAGGTAGGTGCGCACCGGCTTGTAGATTTCCTCGACCAGCTGCTCGACGGGCGTGTCGAGCTCGGGCTTCAGGTCCTTGTTGTCGATGCAGTACTTGACCATGGACTTGGCGCACATGCGGCCTTCGGCGTGCGAGCCGGAGGAGAACTTGTGGCCGGACGCGCCCACGCCGTCACCGGCGGTGAACAGGCCCTTGACCGTGGTCATCGAGCGGTAGCCCCAGTTCCAACCACGGGGCAGGTGCGCGGGGATCTTGTCCTTTTCGGGATGCATCTCGTCGGTCGGCGCACCCACGTCGGTCGGGCCGGACACCCAGATGCCACAGCAGCCGGAGTGCGAACCCAGCAGGTAGGGCTCGGTCGGCATCAGCTCGGAGTTCTTCTTCTCCGGCTCGATGTTCTCGCCGACCCAGATGCCGCACTGGCCGACGCACATGTCGAGG
>DYFW01000093.1 GCA_020725005.1 Thiobacillus denitrificans | reverse complement strand
CAGCAACCGCAAAAAACACCCACACCTATCGGCTGTAAATTGTTAAAGATCAATCGATTAGCCCTGGTGGCCTCGCCACCGTGCCGCTCGAGAAGGTGCGCATTCTACAGAGCGGAAATTATCCGTCAACACTTTCCGCAAAATTATTTTCAAACAACCGTCACACGCGCGAACTTGCGCTTGCCGACCTGCGCCACGACGGTCGTGCCCACCGGCACGCTCGTGTTCTTATCGGTCACGCGCTCGCCGTCGAGCCTCACGCCGCCGCCGGCGATCTGCCGGATCGCGTCGGAGGTGCTCGTCACCAGTCCGGCCTGTTTCAACAGTTGCGGCACGGCGAGCCCGCCATCGACGCCGGGCAGGGTGATCTCGGGCATGTCCTCGGGCAGCGCGCCGCGCTGGAAGCGCGCCTCGAATTCGGCCAGCGCCGCCTCCGCCGCCGCCCGGCCATGGAAACGCGCGACGATTTCCAGCGCGAAGCCGACCTTGATGTCGCGCGGATTGGCACCCTCGGCGACCTGCCGCCTCCAGCCTTCGATGGTCGCGAGCGGCTCGAACGACAGCAGGCTGATGTAGCGCCACATGAGTTCGTCCGAAATCGACATCAGCTTGCCGAAGATTTCCTGCGGCGGCTCGTTGATGCCGATGTAGTTGCCGAGCGACTTCGACATCTTGTTGACGCCGTCGGTGCCCTCGAGCAGGGGCATGGTGAGGATGCACTGCGGCGGCTGGCCATGGTGCTTCTGCAGTTCGCGTCCCATGAGGAGATTGAATTTCTGGTCGGTGCCGCCGAGTTCGACGTCGGCCCTGAGCTCGACCGAGTCGTAGCCCTGGATCAGCGGGTAGAGGAATTCATGGATCGCGATCGGCTGCTGACTGGTATAGCGCTTGTGGAAGTCGTCGCGCTCGAGCATGCGCGCCACGGTGTGCGTCGCCGCCAGGCGGATCATGCCGGCCGCACCGAGTTTTTCCATCCATTCCGAATTAAAACGGACCTCGGTCCGGGCCGGGTCGAGTATCTTGAACACCTGCTCCTGGTAGGTCCTGGCGTTTTCCGCGACCGCCTCGCGCGTCAACGGCGGGCGTGTCGCGTTCTTACCCGTCGGATCGCCGATCATGCCGGTGAAGTCGCCGATCAGGAAAATGACGTGATGACCCAACTGCTGGAACTGGCGCAGCTTGTTCAGCAGCACCGTATGCCCGAGGTGAAGGTCGGGGGCGGTGGGATCGAAGCCCGCCTTGATCCGCAGGGGGCGGCCCGTCTTCAGCTTCTCGACCAGTTCGGCCTCGACCAGCAGCTCGTCGGCGCCACGCTTGATTTCGTTCAAGGCGTCCAGCATCAAATTCCTCTCGGCAACGGTCAAGTTTGCGCCCGCCCGACCGTAAAAACATTCATGCCACCGCAGACCGCGCGCGCAAGTGGCTGTTCGAATTGGGGAAAGCCCGGAATTTTTTGTGGTAGACTCCGGGCTCAATCACGTAAGGGAAACGGTCCATGCCGCTCACCAAACTGAGAATCTTAACCGATCGCATGACCCGGGCGGAACGCCGCCTCAGTCTGCGCACCCTGGTTGCCATTTCCAGCCTGCCGCTTTTTGGCGTCGTCGCCGCCTTCGGTCTCGCGCCCGACACCAACACGCTCGACATCACGCCACAAGTCATCACCGAGGCCATCGCCCTGCCGGCCGTTGCGCGCCCGGCCGAACCCGGCAGCTTCGAGCGCGACACCCTGGTGCAAGCCGGCGACACGCTGGCGCGCGCGCTCACCCGACTCGATATCGACCCCCTCGAGATTCAGCGCCTGCTGGCCGCCGATGCCGTGCGCCAGATGGCGGCCAGCATCCGAGCCGGCAATCGCATCCGCGCCACGACGACGCACAATGGCGAACTGCTCGCCATCCATTTCGATGGCGTCGACGGTGGTGCGCTGACGATGCGCAGGCAGGCTGACGGCTTCACGGCCGAAGCCGGCAGCGACCTGATCGAGTCGCGCGTCGTCATGCGTTCGGGGCGCATCCTGTCGTCGCTGTACGGCGCCACGGACAGCGCCGGCATCCCCGACCGCATCGCCGACAAGATGGCCGAAGTCTTCTCCACCAGCCTGGACTTCCGCGAGGATTTGCGCCGCGGCGACACCTTCTCGGTGATCTACACGGTCAATTACCGCAACGGCGAGCCCGTCGGCGCCGGCAAGCTGATCGCCGCCGAATACGTCAACGCCGGCAAGGCCTACCGCGCCGTGCTCTATCAGGATCCCTACGGCCGCGAGGAATACTACACCCCGGAGGGCGAATCGCTGCGCAAGGGCTTCCTGCGTTCGCCGCTCGAATTCTCCCGCGTCACATCGAGCTTCAGCAATTCGCGCAAGCACCCGGTCTACGGCTTCCACCGCGCCCACACCGGCGTCGACTTCGGCGCGCCCACCGGCACCCGGATCAAGGCCACCGGGGACGCCACGGTGGCCTTCGCCGGGCGCAAGGGCGGTTACGGCAATCTCGTCATCCTTCGCCATCAGAACGGCTTCGAGACCTACTACGCCCACCTGAGCGGCTTTGCCACCGGCGTGCGCCCTGGCCAGGCCGTCGCGCAGGGCCAGGTCATCGGCTACGTCGGCGCCACCGGCACCGCCACCGGCCCGCACCTGCACTACGAAATCCGCATCGCCGGCCAGCCGCAGAACCCGATGGCGGTCAAGCTGCCCGGCGCGCCGCCGCTCGCCGCCGCCCAGCGCGCACGCTTCCTCGAACAGACGGCGGCGTGGTCCGATCGCCTGGCGCTGCTGCGCGACACCAACCTCGCCGCGCTCGATTGAGCGCGGCCGTAACGCATGAGGCCGAACGTTATGTCGGCCTCATGTCCGGCACCAGCCTCGACGGCGTCGACGCCGTCCTTGCCGAATTCAGTCCCGCGACCCCGCCCAGGCTGCTGCGCAGCCATTACCTTCCCTACCCCGACGCCCTGCGCGCCGAGCTGCTGGCGCTGAACGCGCCGCAAGCCGGCGAACTCCATCGCGCCGCGGTTGCCGGCAACGCGCTCGCCCGGCTGTACGCCGACGCCGTGCAGGCCGTGCTCGGCGCGGACACGGCGCGCGCCATCGGCTGCCACGGCCAGACGCTGCGCCATCGCCCCGCCGACGGCTACACGCTGCAAATCGGCAACGCCGCGCTGCTCGCCGAGCTGACCGGCGTCACGGTCGTCGCCGATTTTCGCAGTCGCGACATCGCCGCCGGTGGCCAGGGAGCGCCGCTGGTTCCCGCGTTTCACGCTCGCGTTCTGGCCCATGCGGAAATGCACCGCGTCATCGCCAACATCGGCGGCATCGCCAACCTCACCGACCTGCCCCCCGGCGGCGCGGTGCGCGGCTGGGACACCGGCCCCGGCAACCTGTTGCTGGACGCCTGGATCCAGCGCCACCAGGGCGTGCGCTACGACCGCGATGGCGCCTGGGCCGCGGGCGGCCGTATCGACGCCAGCCTCCTCGACGCGCTGATGCGCCACCCCTACCTGCGCGAGACGCCGCCCAAGAGCGCCGGGCGCGAGCAATTCAACCTGGAAGCGCTGGATGCGCTGCTGGCCGGACTCAGCCATGTAGTCGCCCCGCAAGACGTGCAGGCGACCCTGCTCGAATTCACCGCGGCGAGTCTCGCCGCGGCCGTCACGCAGGAATGCCCCGGCGCAGGCGAACTGTATGTGTGCGGCGGCGGCGCCCACAACGCCACGCTGATGCGGCGCCTCGGCACGCTGCTCCCCGGCGTCCGGCTGGATACCACCGCGGCGCTGGGCATCGACCCCGACTGGATGGAAGCGCTCGCCTTCGCTTGGCTCGCCCGCCAGACCCTGCACGGCGAAGCCGGCAATCTGCCCGCCGTGACCGGCGCCCGCGGTGAACGGATCCTGGGCGCGATCTACCCGGCCTGAGCCCCGCGGGCCCGTCTGCCGCGCCCGCGGCGCACAAAAAAAAGCGGCCGAAGCCGCTTTTTTTTGTGCCGGGCGTGAAACGCGCTTACGCCGAGAACGACGAGCCGCAGCCGCAGGTGGTGGTGGCGTTCGGGTTCTTGATCACGAACTGCGCGCCTTCCAGGCCTTCCGAGTAATCGATTTCGGCGCCGACGAGGTACTGGAAGCTCATCGAGTCGACCAGCAGGGTCACGCCGTTCTTCACCATCACGGTGTCGTCGGGATTCTGGGCTTCGTCGAAGGTGAAGCCGTACTGGAAGCCGGAGCATCCGCCGCCCGACACGAAGACGCGCAGTTTCAGGTCCGGGTTGCCTTCCTCGTCGATCAGGCTTTTGACTTTGTTGGCCGCGCTGTCGGTGAAGATCAGCGGGGATTCCATTTCGGTGGCTGCGTTCATGGCGATGCTCCTAGAAAGTATGTGGGGTGATTATCCGCATCACCCGCGTTGCGTCAAGGAAAGACCCTGCCGGGGCTGCGGAGTTCCGGGAAAAAAACTGCCCTCAAGGCAGCATGCCGACGTCGGCGAGCGCCGTGTCCTCGGGCAGGCCGAACAGCAGGTTCATGTTCTGCACGGCCTGGCCGGCCGCGCCCTTGACCAGGTTGTCGATCACCGACAGCACGACCACGCTGTCGCTGCCCTGCGGCCGGTGTACCGCGATGCGGCAGACGTTGGCGCCACGCACCGAGCGCGTCTCGGGGTGGGCGCCGGCCGGCAGCACGTCGACGAAGGGCTCGCCCGCGTAGCGTTTCTCGAACAGCGCCTGCAGGTCGACGTCGGCACTCACTTTCGCATAGAGCGTCGCGTGAATGCCGCGGATCAGCGGCGTGAGGTGCGGCACGAAGGTGAAGCCGACCGCCTTGCCGGCGAAGCTCTCCAGCCCCTGCTTGATCTCCGGCCAGTGGCGGTGGCCGCCGACCGCGTAGGCCTTGAAATTGTCCGCCGCCTCGGCGAAGAGGATGTGCGTTTCCGGCTTGCGCCCGGCGCCCGACACGCCCGACTTCGCGTCGGCGATGAGGAAGCCGGGATCGACCACGCCGGCTTCCAGCAGCGGCAGGAAGCCGAGTTGCACCGCGGTCGGGTAGCAGCCGGGGTTGGCAATGAGGCGCGCGCCCCTGATTTGCTCCCGATTGATTTCGGGCAGGCCGTACACCGCCTCGGCGACGAGGTCGGGGCAGGCATGCGTCATCTTGTACCACTGCTCCCACACCGCCACGTCCTTGATGCGGAAGTCGGCGGCCAGGTCGATCACTTTCACGCCGGCGTCGAGCAGCGCGCGCGCCTGCTGCATCGCGACGCCGTTGGGGGTGGCGAAGAACACGACGTCGCAGGCTTCCAGCCCGGCTTCTTCCGGGGTGGAAAACGCCAGCTTCACCCGCCCGCGCAGGTTGGGAAACATGTCCGCGACCGGCATGCCGGCTTCCTTGCGCGAGGTGATCGCCTTCAATTCCACCTCGGGATGGCGCGCCAGCAGGCGCAGCAGTTCGACCCCGGTGTAGCCCGTGCCGCCGACGATACCGACTTTGATCATGCTGTGATGTCCTTGCGAAGAATGACTTTATTGTAAGACACGCCCGATGACAGACATAAAAAAAGCCGCCCGGAAACGGACGGCTTTTTTCTGCAACGAGCGATCAGCGCTTGGAGAACTGCTTGCGGCGACGCGCCTTGTGGAAGCCGACCTTCTTGCGCTCGACTTCGCGGGCATCGCGGGTGACGAGGCCGGCGGCCTTCAGCACCGGCTTCATCCCGGCGTCCAGATCGATCAGCGCACGGGTGATGCCGTGGCGCACCGCGCCGGCCTGGCCTGACTCGCCGCCGCCGGCGACGTTGACCATGATGTCGAAGCGGTTCAGGTTGTCGGTCAGCACCAGCGGCTGGCGCACGACCATGCGGCCGGTTTCGCGCGAGAAATACTCGTCGACCGGTTTGTCGTTGACGATGATCTTGCCGCTGCCGGCCTTGAGGAAGACGCGGGCGACCGACGACTTGCGACGACCCGTACCGTAATTGTAGTTACCGATCATGATGCGACCTTAAGCGTTGATGTCGAGGGGCTTCGGCTGTTGGGCCTCGTGCGGATGCTCCGCGCCCGCGTAGATTTTCATCTTCTTGATCATGGCGTAGCCGAGCGGGCCCTTGGGCAACATGCCCTTGACCGCCTTTTCCAGCGCACGGCCGGGGAAGCGCGCCTGCATCTTGTCGAAGTTCGTCTCGTAGATGCCGCCCGGGTAGCCGGAGTGGCGGTAGTACTTCTTGTCGAGGCCCTTGTTGCCGGTCACCACCATCTTGCCGGCATTCACCACGACGATGTAATCGCCGGTGTCGACGTGCGGGGTGAACTCGGGCTTGTGCTTGCCGCGCAGACGGCGGGCGATCTCGGACGCGAGGCGGCCCAGCACTTTGTTGTCGGCGTCGACCACGTACCAGTCGCGTTTGACTTCAGCGGGTTTGGCGGAATAGGTTTTCATGACCCAACCTCTGTAAAGAGGACAATCTCGGAAAGCCGGGCATTTTAACCGGGCGCCCGGCGCAAAGTCAAACACTGCATCAGCCTGCCCAAAGCACCCGGTTTAGAATGCCGTCATGCCGTCGCTGCCGATCACCCATCTTGTCGCCGCCGCCCTGCTTCCGCCGCTCGCGCTGGTGATCCTGCTGGGCGCCGGACTCGTGCTCCTCCGCAACCACCGTCGCCTCGCCATGTCGCTGATTTTCACCGCCGCCGCTGCGCTCTATGCCCTGTCCACCCCCTGGGTCGGCGGCCTGCTGCAGAAAAGCCTGGAAATCAGCGGCCCGCTCGACCCGGCCGCGCTCGATGGTGTCGACGCCATCGTCGTCCTGGGCGGCGGGCGGCGCATCGCCCAGGCCGAATACGGCGGCGACACCCTCAACAGCTTCAGCCTCGAGCGCCTGCGCTACGCCGCCCGGCTCGCCCGCGCCAGCGGCGTGCCCTTGCTCGTCACCGGCGGCATGCCCGGCGGCGGCACGCAACCCGAAGGCCGCCTCATGCAGCAGGTGCTGGCGCAGGAATACGGCCTCGCGGCGCGCTGGGTCGAGGACACCGCGCTCACCACCTGGGACAACGCCCGGCGGTCCGCCGCGCTCCTGCGCGCGGACGGCGCCCGCCGCATCGCCCTCGTCACCCACGCCTGGCACCTGCGCCGCGCGGTGCCGCTGTTCGAAGCGCAGGGGCTCGACGTCATCCCTGCCGGCACCCTGTTCGCCAGCACCGGCATCGACGACGTGTTCGACCTCGTCCCCGGCCCCAACGGCCTGCGCGACAGCACCTACGCGCTGCACGAATGGCTGGGCATTCTGTGGTACAAACTGCGCTCGATATCTGCCTGAAGGAAGCCCATGAAAGCCCGCGTCAAACTCATCGAAGGCGTCAGTTTCGTCGGCCAGAGCGAATCCGGCCACAGCGTCGTGATGGACGGCGCGCCCGAGGCCGGCGGCAAGAACCTCGGCGTGCGGCCGATGGAAATGCTGTTGATGGGCCTGGGCGGCTGCTCCGCCTTCGACGTGGTGATGATCCTGCGCAAAAGCCGCCAGCAGATCACCGACTGCGTCGCCGATATCGACGCCACGCGTGCCGAGACCGACCCCAAGGTCTTCACCAAAATCCACGTCCACTTCACCGTCACCGGCAAGGGGCTCGACCCCAGGCGCGTCGAGCAGGCGGTGAAACTCTCGGCGGAAAAATACTGCTCGGCCTCGATCATGCTCGGCAAGACAGCCGTGATCACGCACGATTTTGAGATGATGGAAGGCTGAATGGAAACGGGCGCCCAAGGCGCCAGCGCTACGAAAATCAGCCGCGTGTCAGGCGGCGATCTGCTCGAAGGAGAATTTCGGAATATCCGCGCGATCCCGCGCATGCTCTACAGTGATGCCACACACATTCGCTGGGTCCAGCCCAGCAAGAGGGACGCACGCCCACCTCAACGATAAATCTCGCGACGGTTCCCGATCCTCAGCACGCGCACCACAATGCGGCGATCCTCGATATCGCAGATGATCCGCCAGTCTCCCACGCGATATTTCCAGTAGTTTCCGAGTTTCGCCCCTGACAGCGCCTCACCGATATCCCGTGGGTTGTCCAGCGGGGCGACTCGCGTCTTCAAAAATCCGACCAGGCGTTGCTGAACGGATCGATCCAGTTTCTTCAGATCCTTGATGGCCTCCGGATCGAACTCGATCTCAAAGGCCAAGCTCGCGCTCCACATCCGCGAGCGGAATCGCCTTTCGGTTCATCCGGGCACGTGCCTCTGCGAGATAGAAGTCCTCGAGGTCGTCGATATATTCCAGGATCGCTTCGCGAGCGAGCGTGGATTTGGCGCGCCCTGTCTCCCGCGCCAGCGCATTCAGACGGGCCTCGATCGATTCGGGCAAGCGGATTGCCAGCATGCTGCACCTCACAAACGTTTACAAATGTTATACAAGTATAACAAATTCAGCCTGTGTCGCAGACCTCAACGCCACCCGCTCCGGTTAATGCGCTTGAGTTTAACCCACCAGATAATCCATTAGGCGGCTCTTCGAGCCTGCGCGGGCGCTGACGGGCGTTTTAATATTACGGGGAACCCCAACTACCTCGCTTGGGCGCTCCATCATTCCCAAAGCACATTGACCGGATATTCGCGCACCCCCTTGTCGGCTGACAGCATGGTCAGCCCCTCGTAACGCGCCTGTGCAACGAGCATGCGGTCGAATGGGTCGCCATGGAGGCGCGGCAAGTTGCCGAGCTCCCAGATATGGCGCAGCGAAATCGGCAGGAACTCCAGCCCATTCACCTCCAGCTGCTCGTCCACCATCGTCCTGACCGAAGTCCGCAACCGCAGCTTGCCCAGGGCTTCCCTGATCTGCAATTCCCACACCGTCGCCGCGCTGATCACCAGCGTATTGGCCTCGTCCAGGCAAACCTCCCGGATGGCCCGAGGCAAGGCACCTTCATCCCACCAGATCAGCACGTGGGTATCGAGCAAAAGTTTCATGCCGGGCCACTGCCCAGCCAGAATTCATCCGGCAGCGGTGCGTCGAAATCCTCGCTGATGTGAAGCACGTTGTCCTTGTGCAGCCCCGACACGCGCTTACCGCGCTTTGCCCGAACCGGCACCAGCCGGACCACCGGCTTGTTCGCACGCGAGATGATGACCTCCTCCCCCGCCTCGGCTGCCGCGATCAGCGCCGACAGGGAAGTTTTTGCTTCGTGGATGTTCACAGCCTTCATGGCGCCCTCTATTAGCTAGAAAATTAGCCATACTATAGGCTCGCGTGACGGGATCATCAATGAGTAATGGGGCCGCCCATTATCCCTATCCCGGGTCTTGCATCGTGCGCTGCCGTCCGAACGCGGCTGGCTTGACTTGGTTTATAAACAAGGGGTCAGGTCTTATAAACAAGGGGTCAGGTCTTGCATCGTGCACAATACAAGATGCCCGCATGCACATCCGCCAAGTCACCCCATTTCGTAGCGCGCCACCGCCCTGCTCACCGTCGAATAATGCACGCCGAAGTGCTTGGCAATCGCCGCCATGGTGTGCTGTCCTGATCGATACGCGCGAGCCATCGCCTCATCCCGCTCGTAGCGCCGCTCGAACTCCGCCAGAGGCTGCGCCAGCATGCGCCGCTGCGCACGCGGAATTTCATCCAGTGACGGGCGTTTCTCGATTTCCGCCTGCATCTTTTTGACGAAGGCTTCCGAGCCAAGGTAAATCTGGCCCTGCAACTGCGCCCACACACTCGGCAGCCGGGCGCCCTCATGCACGAACTCGACGTACTTGCGGATTGCGCCGGCACGCCGCCGACCGAACTGCGCCAGAATCCAGTCCGGCTGCAACCATGCGGGAACCGGTGCTTGGCCGCACGTGGCAAGGTAGCTGCTCCACGGCCAGGTTTCGAGCCGCTTGACCATCCCGGCGCGCAGCGGATTGAGCACCACATAGCGCGCGAGCTCCAGCAGGTAGCTGTCGCGCTCAACCAGTATCGCCTTGTACCGTCCCTGGAAAACATGCCCCACCCGCCCATGCGCGCGATTGAAGCGTTGCGTGTAGACGCCATTGAGTTGCCGCATCCCCTGCGCAAGATTGGCCTCAGGCGTTTCGATCAGCAGGTGGTAGTGATTGCTCATCTGGCACCAGGCGTGGCACACCCAGTTGAACCGCTTGCAAACCTGGCCAAACACGTCCAGCCACGCCA
>DYFW01000369.1 GCA_020725005.1 Thiobacillus denitrificans | reverse complement strand
GCAACGGGCGGTGGGGTGCGGGCACGTCGGGAAAGTATTCCCGACCTACGGCAGCGCGACGATAGTCTGGCGCCCGGGACAATGGCTGTCATTCATTACGGAAAACTCAATAGGCGGCGCTTCGAGCCTGCGCGGGCGCTGACGGTCGTTTTGCGGCATCATCCCACGCTCTGATGGATTATCCGGGTTGTACGATTCGATCGGATTGTGCCGGTTTTTTGTGCGGGCAACCACGCCTATAGTCACCCCATCGCCTGAACCTCAGGCCTGCAACCGGAGACCGACATGCTCACCGTCCGCAAATCGCACGAGCGCGGCCACGCCCACCACGGCTGGCTCGACAGCCATCACACCTTCTCCTTCGCCAGCTATCGCGACCCCGCGTGGATGGGCTTCGGCCCGCTGCGCGTGATCAACGAGGACGTCATCGCACCCGGCGCGGGTTTTCCCACGCACAGCCACCAGGACATGGAAATCGTCACCTGGGTGCTCGACGGCGCGCTTGAACACAAGGATTCGCTCGGCAACGGCGGCGTGATCCGCCCCGGCGAAGTGCAGCGCATGCGCGCCGGCCACGGCATCGCGCACAGCGAGTACAACGCTTCGGCCACCGAGCCGGTGCACCTGCTGCAGATCTGGATCGAGCCGGACGCCTACGGGCTGGAACCGGGCTACGCACAGATCGCCTTCGCGCCCGAGAGCCTGCAGGGGAAACTGCGCGTGATCGCCTCGAACGACGGCCGCGACGGCTCGGTGACGATCCACCAGGACGCCGCGATCCTCGCCGGCCGCTTCCGGGCCGGCGACCGCGTGACCTGGCCGCTCGACCGCGAGCGCCGCGCTTGGCTACAGGTGGCGCGCGGCCGCGTCAGCGTGGCAGGCTATCCGCTCGAAGCCGGCGACGCGGTCGCCGCGCGCTTCGAATCCGGACTCGCCATTGAAGCGCTCGACGACAGCGAAGTGGTGGCCTTCGATCTGCCCTGAGCCGGGATCGAAGACCCGCTACAATCCCATGTTTTTTGGAGTAAGGACCGACCGTGCCCAAGATCCTCGCCTTCGCCGGCAGCCTGCGCCGCGACTCGTGGAACCGAAA
>DYFW01000368.1:227-1095 GCA_020725005.1 Thiobacillus denitrificans | reverse complement strand
ACGACAGCCAGAATCCCGCCGACAGCACCGCCCAGGGGTCGATTGCCAGCACCACGGCCAGCGCAACCACCAGCGCGGTGAAGGGCCTGGGTTCGCGCCGGCCCCAGAATGCCAGGGCGACGACGACGAGCATGAAGAGCGTGCGCTGCGCCGGTACCTGGAAGCCTGCCAGCAGCGCGTAGGCGACCGCCGCCAGCACTGCCGCGACGAGCCCCGCCTGGCGCGCGGGCAGGCGTTCCACGGATCGCGGCAAGCGCCGCCACGCGCCGGCCACCGCCCAGCCGGCGAGCGCGGCGATCATGGTCACGTGCAATCCGGAGATCGACAGCAGGTGATTGACGCCGGTGCGGGTGAACGTGCGCCATTGTTCATGCGGGATGCTGCGCTGATCGCCGACGACCAGCGCAATGATGACACCGGCGTACGGCGCCTCGCCCAGCGTGGCAAAAATCCGGTCGCGCACCGCCGCACGCATGGCGGCGATCCAGGCCGCGGGGGAATGGGCGAGTGTATCGAGCCGCCGCGGCGGCGGCGACTCGCGCACGTAGCCGCTGGCGTTGAGTCGACGTTCGAGCATCCAGGCTTCGAGATCGAAACCCTGCGGATTGCTCGTCCCGTAGGGCAGGCGCAACCGCACCGTGAGCTGCCAGCGTTCGCCGGCGTGCATGCGCGTGTCGAATGTTGCTGCGTTCCGCGGCCAGTAGCGCGTCAGCTGCACGCGCTCCAGGTCCGGCGCCCCCGGCGTCAGCGTGCGCTCGACATCGAGCACGAAGCGTTCGCCGCGCGCATGCATGTGCGGCAGGTCGCTGATCACGCCGACGAGTTCGATGTCCACCCCCTGCCAGGACGCCGGCATCACCAGGCCCTT
>DYFW01000368.1:0-217 GCA_020725005.1 Thiobacillus denitrificans | reverse complement strand
GCGTCCGCCCGCCACGCGGCCCAGGCGAAACCGAGCGCCGCGCACAGCGCGACGACGGCCGTGCGGCGCAAGCATTCGATCCGGGGCCGGGAAGAAGCCGGCAGCCAGAACACCGACGCGAGCAAGGGCAGGGCCCACAGCCAGTGCATCGGCGGCAGCGCAGCCTGCTGCTGCAGCCACCACACGCCGAGGCAGAACGCGATGAGGTTGAGCCGCA
>DYFW01000367.1 GCA_020725005.1 Thiobacillus denitrificans | reverse complement strand
CAGCAGGAAGGCGAGGGCGAGCCAGGCGGTGAGCGGGTAGAGGCCGGCCAGGCGGCGAAGGCGGGAGGCGGTCGTGGATGGCATGAATGATTCCGGTAATCGAGGCGCAGGATCGCATCGCGAACTTAAGGCTGGCTTAAGACTAGCCCGGCAGGATACGCCAACTTCGCAGCCGTGCCCGGCGCACGCGCCTATAATCCTGCAAACGCCCATCGCCCTGACCGCCTGTGCTGCAACGAAATTTACGCTTTCCGATGCTGTGGCTGTTTCTTGTCCTGCAGTCGCTGGCGCCCTTCATCCATGCCCATGCGGGGGCGACGTCGCTGCATCTTGGCGGCCCGCTCCACTTCCATCAGACAGTCGCCCAGGGCAATACGGCCGGCCAGGCATTCACGGTGGACGCGCCGGGCACCGAGATCACGGTGGCGGCCGGCCTGCCCTGGCGCAACGACGACGCCCCCCTGCCGCCCGACATGCCGCTTGCCGGCACCCGCCCCGTGTCGTCCGCATGCGCGGCGCGCAGGCACGCGTGCAGCGCCCCTCCCCCGGACTCGACGCACGCGTTCGAGCTTCACCTCCGGCCCTACGCGCTGGCGCCCCCTCTCGCCTGATCGCCCCTCGCGGCGCCGGTCGGCGCCGCACCGCTGTTATTCATCGATTTGGAGATCAAGCATGGCTGTCGTCACGTCCCCAGGCCCGTTTCGCGTGTTCACGACGGGCGCCGCCCTTGCGCTGGCTTGCATCCTGCCGGCCGCCGCCGAGGTGCTGCCCTTGAACGCCGCGCAGAAGCAGAATCTCGGCATCGTCACCGTTGTCGCTGCGACGGGTGCCGAGAGTCCCGCGCTCACCTATCCCGCGCAGGTCACCCTGCCGCCGGCGAGTGTGCATGTCGTCGCCGCGACCGGCGAGGCGCTGGTCACCCGCCTGCACGTGCAGGCCGGTGACGCGGTCAGGCGCGGCGCCCCGCTGGTCAGCCTGTCGATGCCGGGGTTGGTCGAGGCACAGAACGCACTGACGCAGGCGCGCCTGCGCGCGCAACTGACGGCGGGCAACGCCGCGCGCGACGAGAAACTCTTCGCCGAAGGGCTGGTCGCCGAAG
>DYFW01000366.1 GCA_020725005.1 Thiobacillus denitrificans | reverse complement strand
CACGAGGTGCTGCCGGCGATCCGCAAGACGGGCAGCTACACGGCGCCAAGTGCACGCCCGACCCTGCCGGCACCCACCCAGGACCGCGTCGCCGCTCTGCTGCTGATCGGCGAGGCCGTGGCCAAGGTGCCGGGGGTCAAACCCGGCATCGCGATGGCGGCCACGCTCACCTGCATCCAGGAGAACACGGGCTTGGCGGTCGAGACGCTGCGCCGCGCCCTTCCTGCACGGGACACTGCGGCGAACGAGGCGATCTGCTCGCTCAACGCCACCCAGCTCGGCAGGCTGCTCGGCCTGTCGGCCAAGGCCACCAACCAGCGTCTGGCCGCGCACGGCCTGCAGTTGCGCAACGAACGCGACGAGTGGGAACTGACCGAGGCCGGCGAGGCCTGGGCCGAGGCGATGCCGTACTCCCGCAACGGGCACAGCGGCTACCAGATCCTCTGGAACCCTCTGGTGGCCGAGCGGCTGAAGGAGGTGGCGTGATGGCCCTTCCCATCATCACCGCCGATGAGCGCCTCGCCGAGAAGCAGGGCGTGAAGCTCGTGCTTCTAGGCAAGAGCGGCATCGGCAAGACCAGCCAGCTCAAGACGCTGCCGGAAGGATCGACCCTGTTCGTCGACCTCGAGGCCGGGGATCTGGCCGTCAAGGACTGGCGCGGCGACTGCGTGCGCCCGAGCACCTGGCCGGAGTTCCGCGATCTCGTGGTGTTCCTCGCCGGCCCGAACCCGGCGCTGCCTGCGGACGCACCGTACTCCGAGGCGCATTACCGGCATGTGTGTGAGCGCTACGGCGATCCCGCGCAACTGGCCAAGTACGACACCTACTTCGTCGACAGCATCACCGTGCTCGCGCGCCTGGCGCTCGTCTGGGCCAAGACCCAGCCGCAGGCCTACAGCGAGCGCACTGGCAAGCCCGACACCCGGGGCGCCTACGGCCTGCTCGGCTCGGAACTCATCGGGGCGCTGACCCACCTGCAGCACGCGCGCGGCAAGCACGTCGTGTTCGTCGCCATCCTCGACGAGCGCCTGGACGACTTCAACCGCAAGGTCTTCGTGCCGCAGATCGAGGGCGCCAAGACCGCGGCGGAACTGCCCGGCATCGTCGA
>DYFW01000365.1 GCA_020725005.1 Thiobacillus denitrificans | reverse complement strand
CCCGCGCCTGCTGTCGCGGCGCGGCGTGCAGCTGGGCGGCGAATTCCGTTACCTGTTCGCCGATTTCCGCGGCCAGAACCGGCTGGAATACCTGCCGAACGACGATGCCGCCGGCCGTTCACGCTGGAGCGTCGCGCTGCGGAACCAGTACCGCCTCGATGCGAACACCCAGGCCGGCATGCATTTCGACCGCGTCTCGGACAACGACTATTTCCGCGACCTGTCGAACCTGCTCGCGATCACCTCGCAAGTCCATCTCAACCGCGAGGCCTGGATCACCACGAATCGCGACACCTGGCGCGCCGAACTGCGCGCCCAGAGTTTCCAGACACTACAGGACTCGACCACCACGCCGATCGCCGAACCCTACGCGCGGCTGCCGCAGGCGCGTTTCGGCATGCAACACGCCTTCGGCAGCGGACTGGAATTCCGGCTCGACAGTGAAGCGACCCGCTTCGCCCACCCCGACCCGACCCGGCGCGAGGGCACCCGCGTCCTCGCCTATCCCACCTTGCGCCTGCCGCTCACCACGCCATTCGGCTTCCTCACCCCCCAGATCGGCTGGCACAGCACCTGGTATGCGCTCGACAATGGCGCGCCCGAGCAGCGGATTTCCCGCAACCTGCCGATATTCAGCCTGGATACCGGTGTCGCCTTCGACCGCCCCTTCCGCTTTCGCGGCGTCGACTACGAGCAGACGCTCGAACCGCGCGCCTACTACGTGTTCGCGCCCTACCGCGACCAGACCGCGATCCCCGTGTTCGACACGACCCAGCTGGATTTCAGCTACGCGCAGATGTTCACCGAGAACCAGTTCGTCGGCGGCGACCGCGTCAACGACGCCAACCAGCTGACACTGGCGCTGACCAGCCGTTTCACCGAGGCGGCGAGCGGGCTGGAGCGCCTGCAGGTCACGCTCGGCCAGCGTTACTACTTCAGCGGCCAGCGCGTCACCCTGCCGGGCGTGGCGCCGCGCAACAGCAACGCCACCGACCTGCTCGCCGCGGTGAGCGGCCAGATCACGCGCGACTGGCGTGTCGACGCCGGCTGGCAGTTCGACACCCAGAACGGCACCACGGTGCGCCAGAACCTGGGCGCGTCGTACCGCCCCGC
>DYFW01000364.1 GCA_020725005.1 Thiobacillus denitrificans | reverse complement strand
CCAGAGTGACCAAGGCACAAACGCCTAGAGCGTTCAGGTAGTGTGCCTGCATCACTTCCATCATTCAGGAGAGCACGACATGAACATCGACATTCCGACCGCCGCCAGAATTGGAATTGGCGATGACCTCGACTACCAAGTGAGTTCGCTCGCCGCCGCGATCCGGATGATCCGCGACGAGCTGGGCGTCGACTACAGCGATGCGGCCGCCGTGGGCGAGGCCGTCGACCGGCTGTTTTTCCTGACCGATGGGATCGAGGCGGTGAAAGCGCGCCTGGAGCGCATCGCGGCGGCGGCGCGCACGCTGCAAGTGCGCCTGGATGTTATGGGCGAGTGAGGCGCGCCGAGCGGCGGTGCGGCGAGATGCTGAAGGCGAGCGCGGAGCGCGGTGAGCGGGCGACGCAGAGCGCGCACGGCAAGGGTATTCAGTCGAGTGTCGCATCAATCGACACTCGCACAACACTTTCCGACCTCGGCCTCACCCGCGACGAATCGAGCCGCCTGCATTTGTTGACCGCCACTAAACCACGCTCCGGACCTCGCGTGCTAGTTTTGATGCACCGACCTTAACGGGGATGACCATGCACCAAGCCGGCATCAACTTCGCCGCGTCATTGAGTCAAGACGACGTGCACGAAATGGAATCGTTTTCGAGTTCGCCTGACACCGGGATGCGCCGCCGTATTGCGCTGCTGGTCGCCAGTCAAGACGCCGACAAGCTGCGCGAGATACGCGGCCAGTCACCGGAAGTATTCGCCGACCTTGTGGCCGCTGTCGCGGCCTTCCACACGCACGCCGCCGCGCTGCTCGACCTGGCGACCGTCGCCGAGGCACGGCTGGCGCAGATCGAAGCGGAGGCCGGCGCGACGCCGATGCACTAGGGCTGCTGCTCGACCACTGAACCCGGCCGCGTGCCGGGCTTTTTTACGCTTCCGATCACGCGCCTAAACGTGTATAAATGCGCATAGCAGAGTCCCGAAACGCCCTGTTAATCCGCAGGTCCCTGGTTCGAGCCCAGGTCGGGGAGCCAGACAAATCAACGGCCTACGTGTAAAAACGTAGGCCGTTGTGAGTTGTGTGCGTCAAGTTGTGCAAATTCGTAATCAGGTAATTGGTTGATTCTGT
>DYFW01000092.1 GCA_020725005.1 Thiobacillus denitrificans | reverse complement strand
AGTCGGCGGGCCCGTCGAGCACGAAGGTGCCCTTGCCGTGGCGGCGCTCCAGCAGGCCGGCGGCGATCAGGTCCTCGACCGCGCGCCGGACCGTGTGGCGATTGACGCCGAAGCGGTCCGCCAGATCGTTTTCCGAAGGCAGGCAGGCGCCCGGCGCGAGGAACGATGCGATCTCTTCCTTGAGCAGTTTCGCGATCTGGCTGTAGATCGCTTCGCCGCCATTTCTTTGCAGTGCCACCAGACTCATCTAGACATCCCCACATTCGATTGCAGGGACTCTAGCGGCTCAATGTGACAGGAAAATGAAGCCGTGAACCGCGACAGGCGACACCTGCATCGAGAGCGTGAAAAAGCGTCGCGCGCGACGCTTTTTCACGCGTCTATTCGTGATTCACGACGAATGCGACCTCGGTGGTGAAATTGCCGACGCCGCGGTGGCCGGTCGGCGTCCAGCCGGTATCCTTGAGATAACGCGTCAATTCGCGCGTCATTTCGGGATTGCCACAGACCATCACGCGATCGCGTTCGGGATCGGGCGCGGGCAGGCCAAGGCGCCGCGACAGTTCGCCGGAGCGGAACAGGTCGGCGCCGCGCTCCCGCGTGGGAAAGGTTTCGCGCGTCACCGTGGGCACGTAATGCAGTTGCGGCCGATTGAGCGCCTCGATTTCCTCGCGGTAGGCGAGTTCGGCCACCGTGCGCACCGAATGCACCAGCACCGCCTGCTCAAAACGCGCATAGAGGGCGGGATCGCGGATCAGGCTGATGAACGGCGCCAGCCCGGTGCCGGTCGACAGCATGTAGACGACGCGGCCCGGCCGCACATGCTTGAGCGTGAGCGTGCCGGTCGTCTTGCTGTTGACCCACACGCTGTCACCGGGGCGGATGCGGGCCAGTTCGCTGGTCAGCGGGCCGTCCGGCACGTGGATGCTGAGGAATTCGAGGTGATCGCGATCCGCGGTTGAAACAATCGAATAGGCGCGCGCCAGCAGCTTGCCTTCGCGCTTCAGGCCGATGGTGACGAACTCGCCGTTCTCGAACGCAAAGTCCGGCGGACGGCTGAGCGTAAAGCTGAAGGTCTTGTCCGACCACGGCCGGACCGACTGCACCGTTTGTTCACTGTAAGGCATGGTTCACTCCATTGAGCCCGCGCCACAATTCAGCACGGGCGATACAGCCCCGTCGCCGCCATGAGCCCAGTATAGAAGGCGCCCCGGGTGCGGGGGTCAGCCCGGGGGTTCGACGGTCAAACGCTTAGACGCGCACGCCACGCCGCAACCGATTCCGTCCGCGCCTGAAAGATCGCATCCCTCACCCGTGCGGGATCGGCCGTGCGCGCCACCTCGGCCGCATCGATGGCCTGGGCCGCCTGCAAGGCCTGCCGCAAGTGCGCAGGCGGCGGAAAAGGCCGGTCTTCATAGCCCGGGCGACCGCGGAAATCGCATTCGCAGGCCTGTAAAAATTCCTCGAAGCGTTCGGGTCGTCGAAAGGCGTCGACGCGTTCCAGCAGTTGGACGAGCGTGCCCGAGCGCAGTTCCAGTGCGCGGTGGACATTGCCATGATCGCGCGCCACCGCGACGGCGAGGTCGCGGCAGTCGGCCGGCACGCGGATGCGCTCGCACAGCGCGCGCACCTGTTCCACGCTTTTCGCCTCGTGGCCATGATGCTTCGGCCAGAACTCGGGCGGCGTGACGCCTTTGCCGAGATCGTGGGTCAGGGCGGCGAAGCGCACCGGCAGGCTGAAATGCTGTTGTGCCGCCCAATCAACGACGAGCATGACATGCACGCCGGTATCGACTTCGGGATGATGCTCGGGCGGCTGCGGCACGCCGAACAGGCGGTCAATTTCCGGCAGCAGCCGGGCCAGCGCGCCGCAGTCGCGCAGCACGTGGAACATGCGCGACGGCTGCGCCTCCATCAGGCCGCGCGCGACCTCCTGCCACACGCGCTCGGGCACCAGCGCGTCGACTTCGCCATTCTCGACCATGGTGCGCATCAGCGCGAGGGTGTCCGCCGCCACTGAAAACTCGGTGAAGCGGGCGGCGAAGCGCGCCACACGCAGGATGCGCACCGGATCCTCGGCGAAGGCTTCGCTTACGTGCCGGAAGGTTTTCGCCGCCAGGTCACGCTGTCCTCCGTAGGGGTCGACCAGCGCGCCGGTCTCATCCTCGGCCATGGCGTTGATGGTGAGGTCGCGCCGCCGCAGATCCTGCTCGAGCGTGACGTCCGGCGCGGCATGGACGATGAAGCCCTTGTAGCCGTGGCCCGACTTGCGCTCGGTGCGGGCGAGCGCGTATTCCTCATGGGTGTCAGGGTGCAGGAAGACCGGGAAGTCCTTGCCGACCGGCTGGAAACCCAGCGCGACCATGTCGTCGGGCGTGGCGCCGACCACGACGTGATCGCGGTCGGCCCCCGGCTGGCCAAGCAGCCGGTCCCGTACTGCGCCGCCGACGATGTAGGTCTTCATGGCGGCATGGCGACGCTAGCGGTGGGCGCTTTCGCGATAGCCTTCGTAGCGCGCGCGTGGGGTCTCGGCGCGCAGGTACTCGGGCGCGACCGCCTCGAGCGCGGCCGGCTGGAAACCGAACACGGACGGCCAGCCGCCGCTGCAGACGTTGTCGGTGAGCATGGCGAAGTGGTTGTCACGCGTCATCAGCTTTTTGCCCGGCTTGAACTCCATCGCCCAGGCCTGCAGATAGGACATGAAGTCGCCGAGCGGCACGATGCTGCGCTTCTTGCCGATCACCTCGCCGACGTAGGCGACGAGCTCCTGCAGGGTATAGGCCTTGGGGCCGCACAGGTCGTAGGTCTGGCCGACCGTCGCGGTGTTGTCGAGGCTGTCGGCGAAGGCGCGCGCGACGTCGCCGACGTGCACCGGTGCAAAGCGCGCGCCAGCGTTGGCGAGCGGCAGCACCGGGAAGGTTTTCAGCAGGCGGGCGAACATCGACAGGAAGGAATCGCCGCGGCCGAAAATGACCGAGGGGCGGAAGATGGTGACGTTCAGGCCGTAGCCGTGGACGAACTTGGGTCCGTTGAGATACCAGTTCTCGTGCTCGATGTGCTGGCGGCCGGCCTCGCGCACCAGCGCCTCGGCGATGCCCTTGGAACGCTGGTAGGCCGAGCGCGAATTGGCGTTGGCGCCGAGCGCGCTCATGTGCAGCAGGCGCTGCACGCCGGCCTCGCCCATGGCATGGATCACCTTGCGGGTGAGCTCGATGTGCACCCTTTGGAAGTCGCCACGGCGCGCGCTCGGCAGATCGACGCGGCCGACCTTGTCCTCGTGCAGGATGCCGACGAGGTTAATGACGGCATCCATGCCGCGGAACTGGCGAATCAGCTCCTGCTGGTCGTGGACGTCGGCCTCGACCACCTCGACGGTGGGCAGCAGGATCAGTTCCTTGGCGGCTTCGCGGCGATGCGTGAGCACGCGCACCTTGAGGCCGCGCGCGGCGAGCTGGCTGACGAGATGCGTGCCGACAAAGCCGGACCCGCCGAGGATGCAGAGGCGTTCAATCTTCATGGTGGAATGCAAACCGGGTATATAAGGCAACGCTGATTTTAGCCCGAATGCGCCGGCTTCGGCCATTTCGGCTAGCTGTCGCCCTGCGCGGCCTCGTCGCCGCTCTCCGGCTCGGCGGCCGGCGCCGCAGCGCTGCGGCGCGCTGGCACCGTGCCCAGGCGATCCCTCAGCAACACCGAAGGCTGGTCGAACCTGCCCGCGTAATACATGGCATTGCTCATCACCTTCTTCACGTAGTCGCGCGTCTCGGCGAAGGGAATCGACTCGATGTAGACCGCGGCTTCCATCTCGCGGCTGTCACGCCAGCGCTGCGCGCGCCCCGGGCCGGCGTTGTACGCGGCGGTGGCGAGCACCGGCGAGCCGTCAAGACTGTCCTGCACGTGGCGCAGGTAATAGGCACCGAATTGGATGTTCCTCGCCGGGTCCTGCATGTCCTTCGTCTGGAAGCCCTTGATGCCGAGCCGCTGCGCGATCCAGCGCCCGGTCGCCGGCATGATCTGCATCAGCCCCGACGCGCCGACGCGCGAGTGCGCATGGCTGATGAAACGGCTCTCCTGCCGCATCAGGCCGAACACCCAGGCCTCGTCGATGTCGTTCTCGCGCGCGGCTTTTTGCGCCAGTTCGCGGTAGGGCGCAATGAAGCGCAGCTCGAAATCGTGCAGATCGCGCGTGCGCTCGGCGGTGTTGATGGCGCGGTCGTACCATTCCATGCGACGCGCGAGTTCGGCCGCCGCCAGCAACTGGGGATCGGAGAATTCGCGGACCGCCCAGTTCCATTCCTGGGTGGCGTCCTGCCGCAGGCCCAGTTCGTATAGCGCCACCGCACGCGCAATGCCCGGATGGCGCGACACTTCGGCAAGCACCTCGCCGCCGGTCTTGACGTTGATGAGGGGCGCCTGCGCCACCGGGCCGAGTTCCTCCTGCGCGAGCTGGCCGTAGTAATGGTGCTCGCGCGACAACGCCAGGAACAGCGCGCGCGCGGCGGCCGCCTGTCCGGTCGCCGCCAGCGCGCGAGCGCGCCAGTAGCGCCAGACCGGTTCGGCACGTAGCGTCTCGCGCATGCCGTCGATCGCCTGCCGCACCGCCGGCCAGTCGCCGGCGCGCAGACCGGCACGCGCCCACCATTCGCGCTGGAAGTCGGTGAGCGGCGCCGCACCGGCCCGGGCGAACCACGCCAGCGCGGCGGGCTCATGGCGACGCGCCGCCCAGGTCGCAAGGTGCGCCCAGGCGGCGCGCGTCTCGTCCGCTGTCAGTTGCGGCGCCCAGCGGAGCAATGCGCGTTCGGCTTCGCCGGAGCCGCGCCGCGCCAGCAGGTCGAGCGCGTAGAGGACGATTTCGCGGTCGCCGCGGCGGCCGGCGTCGAGCGGGCTCGCGGCGCCCAGCGCGCGCGCCGGGTCGCGCGTGGCCAGGTCAATGTGCGCCGCCGTCGGCCGCTGCGACTCAGGCAGGGACTGGGCGACGACGCGCGCGACGTTCGGATTGCCGGCCTCGAACGCCAGCCGCAGCCGGCGCCAGACGTCTTCCTGGCTGATGAATCCCTGCTCGATCAACTGCGCGAACAGCGGCGAGCACGCCGACGGCATGTCGCGCCCGGTGAACCACAACGCGACCGCTTCGCCCAGGCGGGCGCGCTGGCCCTGCGCCCATTCGGCGCGACGGGCATAGCAGTGGTGAACGGGTTCGGGGCGGACCAGGCGCGGGGACTCGGCCAGAACCTGCGTCCAGGCTTCGCGGGCGCCGAGCGACTTCAGCCAGTCCGCGCGCAGGGCCTCGGCCATGCGGCTACCGGGATGACGCGCCAGAAAGTCGGCGATGCGCGCGTCGGCGGCGCCGTGGGTCAGCATCAACCGCCAGAATTCGACATAGGGCGCGAGCACATGATCGGCCGGTACGTCGCGCGCCGCGCGCTCCAGGCTCGCAGGCTTGCGCGCTTCGTACGCCTGCTGCGCCTGCCTGACTGCCGCGTCGCCAGGGGCCGCCCACACCGAGGCCGCTGCGAGCATCCCCACCCACCAGAATCCGACTTGCCGAAACATGCCGCGAGGTTACCACGCGCGCGCCGCGATTCGCCGCATGCCCGCCACCGGACGCGCTATAGTGCAGGCAGCTTGCCCCGCGTTCAGGAGACTGCCATGAAAGCCAATGTAGGAAGCATCGACCGTATCGTTCGCATCGTCGCCGGCCTCGCGCTGATCGCCTGGGCCGCGCTCTTCAACGGCCCGGTGTGGGCGTGGATCGGCGTCGTGCCGCTCGCCACCGGCATTTTCCGCATCTGCCCGGCCTACAGCCTTTTCGGCCTCAACACCTGCGGCACGAAGCAGTGATTCAGGCGAGGAAGAGCTTGTACGCCGGGTTGCGCGACTCGTCCCAGTAGCGGTAGCCCAGCCCGTCGAGGAATTTCTGGAACGCGGGCTTTTCCTTCTCCGGCACCTGGATGCCCACCAGCACGCGGCCGTAGTCGGCGCCGTGGTTGCGGTAGTGGAACAGGCTGATGTTCCAGCCACGGCTCATGCTCTGCAGGAACTGCATCAGCGCGCCCGGGCGCTCGGGGAATTCGAAGCGGTACAACACCTCGTTGACCGCAGCGGGGGCGCGCCCACCGACGAGATGACGGATGTGCAGCTTGGCCATTTCGTTGTCGGTGAGGTCCACCGCCGCCAGCCCGTGACGCTGCAGCAGCTCGATCACGCGCGCGCTCTCGCCCGCGCCCGGCACCGACAGCCCGACGAACACCCGCGCTTCCTTCGGGTCGGAATAGCGGTAGTTGAATTCGGTGATGTTGCGCGCGCCCAGGAGGCTGCAGAAATGCTTGAAGCTGCCCGGCGTCTCGGGAATGGTGACCGCCAGCACCGCCTCGCGCTTTTCGCCGAGCTCGGCGCGCTCGGCGATATGGCGCAGGCGGTCGAAGTTCATGTTGGCGCCCGAGGCGACCGCGACCAGCGTCTTGCCGTGCAGCTTGTCGCCGGCGACCGCCGCCTTCAGGCCGGCGACCGACAGCGCGCCCGCGGGCTCCAGGATCGAGCGGGTATCCTCGAACACGTCCTTGATCGCCGCACAGATGGCGTCGTTGTTGACGCGGATGATCTCGTCGACATAGAGCTGCGACAGCCGGAAGGTTTCCTTGCCGACTTTCTTCACCGCGACGCCGTCGGCAAAGATGCCGACGCGCGGCAGCGTGACGCGTTCGCCCTTGCACAGCGAGCGCGCCATGGCGTCGGCGTCCTCGGGCTCGACGCCGACGATCTTGATCTCCGGACGCAGGCGCTTGATGTAGGCGGCCATGCCGGCGATGAGCCCGCCGCCGCCGACCGGGATGTAGACGGAATGGATGGGGCCGGGATGCTGGCGCAGCAATTCCATCGCCACCGTGCCTTGGCCCGCGATGACGTCGGGGTCGTCGTAAGGGTGGACGAAGGTGGATTTCGCTTCCTTCGCGAGCTGGGTCGCATGCGCGCAGGCCTCGTCGTAGTTGTCGCCGTGCAGCACCACTTGCGCGCCGCGCGCGGCGACGGCATCGACCTTGATCTTCGGCGTCGTCGCCGGCATCACGATGATTGCCGACGCCCCCAGCTTCTGCGCCGCCAGCGCCACGCCCTGCGCGTGGTTGCCGGCCGACGCCGCGACCACGCCGCGCGCGAGCTGCGCCGCGGTGAGCCTGGCCATCCTGTTGTAGGCGCCGCGGCATTTGAAGGAGAACACCGGCTGCAGGTCCTCGCGCTTGAGCAGCACCTGGTTGCCCAGCCGGCGCGAGAGATTGTGGGCCACGTCCAGCGGCGACTCGATCGCGACGTCGTAGACGCGCGAGGTCAGGATGCGTTCGAGGTAGTCGACGGGATGGCTCATGGCGAGGTTTGTAAAAAGGGCGCGATGCCGCTATCTTAGCCGGCTGCATCCAAATCGACGAAACCATCATGACCCAGGACGAAATGAAGCAGGCCGTGGCGCGTGCCGCGGTCGATTATGCCAAGGGCGGCATCATCGGCGTCGGCACCGGCTCGACCGCCAACTATTTCATCGACGCGCTGGCCGCGGTGAAGGGCCGCATCGACGGCGCCGTCGCCAGTTCCGAGACGACCGCCGCGCGCCTGAAGGGCCACGGCATTCCGGTGCTGGATCTGAACAGCGTCGGCGAACTCGAAATCTACGTCGACGGCGCCGACGAAATCACCGAGCACTTCGCCATGATCAAGGGCGGCGGCGGCGCGCTGACGCGCGAGAAAATCGTCGCCGCCTGCAGCAAGCAGTTCATTTGCATCGCCGACGAAAGCAAGCTGGTGGGCGTGCTCGGCAAGTTTCCTCTGCCGGTGGAGGTGATTCCCATGGCGCGCTCCTATGTCGCGCGCGAACTGGTGAAGCTGGGCGGGCAACCGCGCCTGCGCGAAGGCTTCACCACCGACAACGGCAATGTCATCCTCGACGTGCACGGCCTGTCGATCGTCGACCCGGTGTCGCTCGAAACCGCGATCAACCAGATCGTCGGCGTGGTGACCAACGGCCTCTTCGCGCGCCGCGGCGCCGACGTGCTGCTGCTCGGCACCCCGGATGGCGTCAGGACCTACAGGAAATAATCACTGCTGCGGCTGCGGCGGGGAGTCGTCTTCCGGCTCCTGCCTCTCGGCCGGCACCCGGTATTTTTCGGTCGCCCACTGACCCAGATCGATCAGCTTGCAGCGCTCGCTGCAGAAGGGCTTCCACCGGCTCCCGGCCGTCCACGCCACGGGCGTGCGGCAGATCGGGCAGGCGACGACGGGGGGAGCCACGGGTTTCACAGCGTGCAGAACGTCAACTCGAAATCGAGCGCCCGGTCGGTACAGCTGCGGATCGCCGCCGCCCCCACCTGTACGAAGCGGATGTTGAGCACGTACTTGTTGGCGGAAATCTCCGGCACGCATGGCAACCCATCGTCCAGCCCCACCCGGATCAATTGCGGATTGCGCGATTCGAGCATGCGCTGGTAGCTCCCCAGGGCGGCATGCTGTAACTCGGGGCGGCCGCTGTCGCGCAGCAGGCCGAGCACGATCGCGACCGCATCGCGTATCGGCGTGAACGGCCCCAGCCAGTGCTGCAGCTGGTGGGCGCGCGCCTCGGCGCCGCGATGCAGCCAGTAATGGTAGGACGGCAAGTCGAATTCACACATGCCGCCGGGGATCGCCGCGCGCTGCTTGATCGCCATCAGCCATTCGTCGTCGCGCAAATGCTGGCCGACACGGCCCGGCAGCTGGTAGATGCCGTGATGGGCCGTCTCGATCGCGGCCAGCACCTGCTCCAGCGTCTCGTCCTGCACGTTGGGGTTGCCGCGCAGCGCGACCAGCACGGCCTTCTGGCGGTCGAGTTCCTGCAGCAGGTCCGACTTCAGATCGGCGCGCGCCGCCACCTCGGCGAGTTCGAACAGAGTCAGCAGCGCGGCATGATGGGCGTGCGGCTCGGCCGAGGCGGCGAAGGCGTCGAAGCGATCGAACAGGTCCTCCAGCCGCAGCAGGGTGCGGATGCGTTCGCTGAGGGGATATTCGTAGTGGATCACGCCGCAACGCGCTGGTTGTAATGGGGCGATTGTCACCTATCCCTGCGGAAAATCAAGGTGTGGCCGCCGCGGCCAGGGCCAGGTAGCGCGCGTGCAGTGCCGCCACCACGGCACGCAGGGCCTCGGGCGAACCACGGTTGTCGATCACGTCATCCGCCGCGGCGAGCCGTTGCGCACGCGAGGCCTGGGCAGCCAGGATCGCCGCGGCCTCGTCGCGCGTCAGGCCGCTGCGCGCCATCACGCGCTCGATCTGCAGCGGTTCCGGGCAATCGACCACCAGCACGCGGTCGATGACGTCGCCATAGGCCCCGGTTTCGACCAGCAGGGGAACCACGACCATGGCATAAGGCGCCTCGAGCGCGGCAAGCGCCCGCAACACCGCCGCCCGGATGCGTGGATGCAGGATGGCCTCCAGCCGG
This sequence comes from Thiobacillus denitrificans, assembly GCA_020725005.1. Lineage (GTDB taxonomy): Bacteria > Pseudomonadota > Gammaproteobacteria > Burkholderiales > Thiobacillaceae > Thiobacillus > Thiobacillus denitrificans_G. The sequence goes on along the minus strand of DYFW01000092.1, from coordinate 1,430 downwards.
CGGCGGGCGCCGGCGTCGGCGAACACGAGGCGCCGCATGGCCGCCCGGTCGAGCCCGCCGTCCGCCTGGATCAGCCCGCCGCCGAATGTGTCGCGGATGTCGGCCAGCGCTTCGCCACCGGGCGCGGTCAGCCGGCGCGCAATCTCGTCGGTGTCGATGACCGGCACGCCCAGCGCCGAAAACAGGTCGGCGACGGTCGACTTGCCGGAACCGACGCCGCCGGTGAGCCCCACCGTAAACATCAGAACTGGCCGAGATAGGCCCGGGTCAGATCGGCGCCGAAGAACAGCGCCACCAGGCCGCCGCCTGCCAGGTAGGGCCCGAAGGGTATGGGCACCCGGCGATCGTGCTTCACCAGCACGATCAGCGCGATGCCGACGGCAGCGCCGACCACCGAGGATAGCAACAGCGTAATGGGCAGCAACTGCCAGCCAAGCCAGGCCCCGATCGCGGCGAGGAGCTTGAAGTCGCCGAAGCCCATGCCTTCCTTGCCGGTCACGAGCCTGAACAGCCAGTAGACCGACCACAGGATCAGATACCCGGCCATGGCGCCGACGACCGCGTCGCTCAGGCTTGCAAAATGGCCGCCCAGATTGAACAGCAGGCCCAGCCACAGCAGCGGCAGGGTCAGGCTGTCGGGCAGGAGGGTGGTGTCGAGATCGATGAAGGCGAGCGCGACCAGCGTCCAGATCAGCAGCAGCGCGCCCAGCGTCTGCACGCTCATCCCCCACTTCCAGGCAGCCGCTGCCGACAACAGCGCGGTCACGAGTTCGACCGCCGGATAGCGCGCGCCGATCGACGCGCCACAGGCCGAACACCGCCCGCGCAACCACAGCCAGGACAGGACGGGAATATTTTCGAGCGCGCCGATCGGGTGGCCGCAGTGCGGGCAGGCCGAGCGGGGCCACCACAGGTTGTAGGCCGGCGCCGCCGCGACGGGCTCGCCGCGCAGCTCCGCGCATTGCGCGTGCCACGCCGCCTCCATCATTTTCGGCAGGCGGTGGATGACGACGTTGAGAAAGCTGCCGACCAGCAGGCCGAACAGAAAAACCAGCCCGGCGAAGAGGGCCGGCTCGATCATGGGAACGGGGGTCATCCGACCACTTGGCCCATTTTGAAGATAGGCAGGTACATCGCGATCACCATGCCGCCGATGAGCACGCCCAGCACCACCATGATGACGGGCTCCATCAGGCTGGACAATGACGCGACGGCGTTATCGACTTCGTCTTCGTAGAAATCGGCGACCTTGCCGAGCATGGTGTCGAGCGATCCGGACTCTTCGCCGATCGCGGTCATCTGCAGCACCATGTTGGGGAAGCGTCCCGAGTTCTGCATCGCCACCGTGAGCGCCGTGCCGGTCGAGACTTCCGCACGGATTTTCTGGGTCGCCTCGAGAAACACCTGGTTGCCCGACGCCCCGCCCACCG
>DYFW01000091.1 GCA_020725005.1 Thiobacillus denitrificans | reverse complement strand
CTCGAAGCGCTGCAGGCGCGACCGGAGACGGCGACGCCCGCCGACCTGCACTATTGCACGCGGGATGCCGCCGCCGATGCCTTCGTCGGCCGCCTGGAGGCGCTCTGCGCCGGCCTGCCGGCGATCCGCCTGCGGGTGCACGACGCCCGGCGCGGCGAGCTGCTCGATGCCGGCATGCTCGGCCTGGCGGATGGCGGCAAGCCGAAGGCGGAGGTCTGGTATTGCGGTCCCCAGGGGCTGGCCGAGGTGCTGCGAGGCGGCCTCGCGCGCCTCGGCGGCGGCGCGCGCTTCCATCAGGAAGCCTTCGAGATGCGCTGAAAAACTCGGCGCTGATGAGACGGTGGGAGGGCGGCAGGCCGCCGTCCCGTCCGTGTTTTCAGTGCGCGATCGGCTGGAAGCCGGGATCGTCGAAATACTTGCCGTAGTTGTCGAGCGCGCCGATCACCTTGACCGCGCCGTCCATGCGCTTGGCCTTGCCGGCCATCTGCTCGGCGCCGGCGAGCAGGTCGGCGACGACGATGTGCAGCTGGGCGTCGGCCGCGGGCGGCAGCTTGCAGTTGGCGACGATCTCGCCGACGGCGCCTTCCACCTTCTTCGCCAGCCCGCCGTAGGCCTGGGCCGAGAACTTGTTCTCGTGGATCGCGTGCAGCGAGGACGCCATCGACTGGCGGATCTCGCCCATCGCCTTGCGCAGCGGGGCGTCGGTCTCCCATTTCTTGCCGGCGTTGAGCTGCAGCGTGGCGCCGTGCGCCTCGTGGCCGTGTTCGTGGGCATTGTTGGCGGCGAAGGCGGGCACGGCGGCGAGGGAAAGCACGGTCAGGGCGGTGAGCAGGTAGGGTTTCATGAGCATGATTCTCCAGATGGTTGATGGGAGCCGGTGTTTTCCGGTCTCACCGCTTCAACGTCCGGCGCGCCGGAATGTTCCCGTGCGCGCCGCTTTTCCGCGCGCGGATTGTTTCGCCGCCGGCGCTGAGGCACACTCCCGGCCATGAATCAGGCTTCCTCCTCCCGCCAGCCCAAGCGCGTCAAGGCAAAATTCATCGGACCGTTCGCGCTGGTGCTGGCCTTCATCATGGGCGTCTTCGCCGTCGCCATCTACGGCATCGAGGCGCGCATCCGCGACCGGGATCTGGCAGAGCGCTCGACGGCGGTGGCCAACCTCTTCGCCCAGAAGCTCGACAAGGACACCAACCTGATGATGGCGGCGATGCGCGCCCTGACGACCAACGAGGCGATGGAGCGCGCCCTGCGCGCCGGCGACCGCGCGGGACTGGCGCGCCAGGGCGGCGAGCTTTTCGCGCGGCTGCGCGACGATCATCGCATCACTCACCTCTACCTGACGCGTCCCGACTTCGTCACGCTCTACCGTTTCCACAGCCCGGACGAGTACGGCGACACCATCGCGCGCGTCACCCTGCAACAGGCGCACGAGCGCCAGGCGGCGGTCCATGGTCTGGAACTGGGAGCGATGGGCACCCTGACGCTGCGCCTGGTCATGCCCTGGCGGCGCGGCGACGCGCTGTTCGGCTATATCGAGGTCGGCGAGGAAATCGAGCACATGATCGACGAGATCCGCCGCAGCCTTTCGGTGGACATCTTGGTGCTGGTGGACAAGCGGCATCTGCAGGAGCAGCAATGGCGGCGCGGCCAGGACCTGATGAAACGCAGCGGCGAATGGGAGCGCTTCGCCACCCACGCGGTGCAGGCGCAGACCACGGAACGCCTGCCCGCGGCCCTCGACGACCGCCTGCTGACCCAGCTGTTCGCCGGCCGCACCGCAGAGATCCGCGACGGAGGCCGTTCCCTGCACCTCGCCGTCGTGCCGGTCGAGGACGCCGGCGGCGTCCACATCGGCGATCTGGTGGTGATGCGCGACATCAGCGCGCTGGAGGCGACCTTCCAGTGGTCGATGGCGGCCGTCCTCCTCATCAGCCTGCTGGTGGCGGGCGGCGTGCTGGGCATGTTCTACCTCGCCCTCGACCGGGTGGAACGCGATTACCGGCGCCAGCACGATCTCGAACACCAGCTGTTGCGCCTCGACACCGAGCACCGCCGCATCCTGCAGATGGAAAAGCTCTCGGCCCTGGGCACCATGGTCGGCGGCATCGCCCACCAGCTCAACAATCCGCTCGTCGGCGTGGTCAACCTGGCGCAGCTGGCCGAGCGCGAACTCGGTGAAAACGGCAAACCCGGCGATCCGGCGCGCACCCGCGAACTGCTGCGGGAGATCCGCGGCGCCGGCGAGGACTGCCGCGCCTTCGTCAAGCGCATGCTGGCATTCACCAAGGTTTCCTGCTTCGAGAGCAGGCCGACGCCGATGGCCGACCTGATCGAGGACACGGTGTTGCTGTTCCGCCAGACCGAGAGCAGGCATCTGCCCGTGGAGGTGCGCCTCGCCGACCCGGCGGCGGTGCTGACGGTCGACCCGGTGCTGATCCGCCACGCCCTGTTCAACCTGCTCGTCAATGCGGCCCAGGCCACCAGCGATGGCGGCGCCATCGTCATCACCCTGGCGCGCGAGGCGGAGGTGGTGAGCGGACTGCCCGGCTGGACCCTGGCCGTGAGCGACCAGGGCCGCGGCATGGCGCCGGAGGTGATGGAAAAGATTTTCGTGCCCTTCTACACGACGCGCAGCGACGGCACCGGCCTGGGTTTGCCTGTCGTGCAGCACGTGGCGCTGCTGCACGAGGGGCAGGTGACGGTCAGCAGCGAGCCGGGGCATGGCACACGTTTTGCGATATGGCTGCCGGAACGCCACGCTCTCCCGCCGGACAACGAACCCGCCCCGACCTGACATGCCGCCCAAGATTCTCGTCGTCGACGACGACCGCCATACCCGCATCCTGCTCGACCGTCTGCTGGCCCGCGCCGCCGCGGTGAGCCTGGCGACGGACGGCGCCGAGGCGCGCCGGCTGTTCGCCGCCGACGATTACAACCTGGTGCTGATGGACCAGTGCCTGCCCGACGCCAACGGCATCGAGCTGCTGCGCGAATTCCGCGCCCGCCGGCCGCGCCAGGTGGGCATCCTGATGACCGGCTTCGCCGACGTGCGCGACGCCGTGGCGGCGGTGCGCGAGGGCCTGTTCGACTACCTGACCAAGCCCTTCGACGACCTCGAAGCCCTGGAGGCGGTGATCGGCAAGGCGCTCGAACTCGACCGCGCCTATCGCGAGATCGACGGCCTGCGCGCCCGGCTGGCGAGCGGCCCCGGCATGCCGGCGGTGATCGGCCAGTCGCCGGCGATGGAGCGCGTGCTCGGCCAGATCCGCCAGGTCGCCGGTCTCGACACCACGGTGCTGCTCGAAGGCGAAAGCGGCACCGGCAAGGACATCGCCGCCAAGCTGATCCACGCCCTGAGCGCGCGCGCCGACAAGCCCTTCCTGGAAGTGAACTGCGGCGGCCTGCCCGAGAGCCTGCTGGAAAGCCTGCTGTTCGGCTACGAGAAGGGCGCCTTCACCGGCGCCGGCCAGGCCAACGCCGGCTATTTCGAGAAGGCCCACGCGGGCAACCTGTTCCTCGACGAGATCGCCGACATGAGCCCGAAGCTGCAAAGCAGCCTGCTGCGCGTGCTGCAGGACCACAGCTTCACGCGCATCGGCAGCACCCAGCCGCGCAAGACCGATTTCCGCCTGATCTGCGCCACCAACCGGCCGCTGCTCGCCGAGGTCAAGGCGGGGCGTTTCCGCGAGGACCTCTACTACCGCATCGCCGTGGTGACGGTGCGCATGCCGCCGCTGCGCGAGCGCCAGGAAGACATCGTGCCGCTGGCGATGCATTTCCTCGAACACTACAACGCCAAGTTCGGCAAGAGCTGCGGGCCGCTGACGCCGGCGGCCGTGCTGGCCCTGGAGTCCTGCCGCTGGGACGGCAACGTGCGCGAGCTGCAGCATTGCATCGAGCGCGCGGTGGCCCTGCACGCCGGCGGCCCGATCGACCGTCTGCATCTGTTTCCCGCCGGCGAACACGCGGAACAGGCCGCGCCGGCGGCCGCTGCCGCCCTGGGCTACCAGGACGCCCGCGCCGAGTTCGAGCGCGACTACCTGCGCCGGCTGCTCGACGGCGCCGGGGGCAATGTCTCGGAAGCGGCGCGCGTTTCCGGGATTCCCCGCCAGAACCTCTACGTGCGCATGAAGCGCTGGGGGATTGTCACCGAGAAGTGACGCCTGTCGCGAATCAGTGACAGTTCGCGGTGCCCCTGCGGGCGCGGCATGCCGGGAAAACCGGTTTTCCTCGATGGCATGCCGATTGCAGAGCCTTGTTCGGGCAATAACCCTATCGAGGTGATTGAAATGAAAAAGACTGCATTGTTTCTGGGCGTTTCCGTGATCGTTGCCGGCTGCGCTTCCGTGGCGACCGGCCCGCAGGCCATCGACTGGAACAAGATTCCCGCGACCAAGGTCGCGCTGTTCTATCCCGGCCAGTCCTCCTACCAGTGGCTGCGCAGCGAGGCCCATGCGGGCGCCGCCAAGGAAACCGCGCGCGGCGATTCCTGCACCTCCTGCCACGACGATCCCAAGGAAGAGCAGCGCCAGGGCGCCAAGATCCTGCGGGGCAATCATCCGCTCGAACCGCATGCCGCCGCGCTCAAGGGCAAGAACGGCCACATCGACATGACGGTACAGGCGGCCTACGACGACAAGAACGCCTACCTGCGCTTCCAGTACAAGACGCACAACCCGAACCACCCGGGCAACGACTATCCCGGCTATCGCTTCGACGGCAAGGAATGGAAGGCCTACGGCGGCATGCGCCTGAACAAGAACGTGCTGGCCGGCAAGACCGGGATCGTCTATGAGAACCGCCTGAACATCATGCTCGACGACGGCAAGGTGCCGGGCTTCGCCCAGCAGGGCTGCTGGCTGACCTGCCACGACGGCGAGCGCGACATGCAGAAGGAGGCGAGCAAGGCCGAGGTCGAGGCGAATGCGCTGCTCAAGGCGATCAAGAAGTCAGACGTGCGCAAGTACATTCCCGCCAGCCGCAGCGATCCGATGGACTGGAAGACCGGCAAGCCCCTCGACGAAATCGCCAAGCTCAAGGCCAGCGGCCAGTTCCTCGAACTGATGCAGTGGCGCGCCCACCGCAGCGACAAGGTCGGCGGCGCGGACGACGGCTACGTGCTCGAATACCGCAACTTCGACAAGGGCAGCAATCATTTCGCCTCCAACATGGACGGCAAGACCAAGCAGCCGAAGTTCATGTTCGATCCCGCCAAGTTCGGCGCCAAGGCCTTCGCGGCGAGCGACTACGGCGGCAAGAAGGAGTTGATCCTCGTCAAGGGCGTCAACGCCGTGCCCTTCGATCCGAACGCCGGCTGGAAGGAAGGCGACATCCTGCCGCAGTACGTGCTGAGCGCGGCGGACGCCAAGGGTTCCGCCGCCGACAACAAGGCGGTCAGCAGCTGGAAGGACGGCGTGCAGACCGTCGTCTTCATCCGTCCGCTCGGCCTGGCCAACGACGACGACAAGGCGCTCAAGCCGGGCGGCGTCTACAACGTCGGCTTCGCCATCCACGACGACAACATGACCGGCCGCGGCCATCACGTTTCCTACACCAAGACGCTGGGCATCGGCGCCAAGGCCGACATCACGGCCGTCAAGCTGAACTGATTCCCTCCCCGCCGGCCGTCCGCGGACGGCCGGTTTCTTACCGCCTCAGGAGCAGAAAATGAACATCCGTACCCTTATCGTGTCCGCCGCCATCGGTGGCCTGTGCCTGTCCGCGCCCGCCTTCGCCCAGGTGGATGCCGAGGAAATCTTCAAGGAAAACGACTGCCACAAGTGCCATCACCCCACCAAGGCCAAGAAGGGCCCGTCGCTGGCGAAGATCGCCGCCAAGTACAAGGAAAAGAAGCTCGACGAGAAGGAGGCGATCAAGCACATGACCGCCGGCAAGAAGGTGGAGCTCGATGACGGCACGAAGGAGGATCACAAGATCATCGACACCAAGGATGTCGCGGTGCAGACCGCCGTGGCCAAGTGGATGTTGAACCGCTGAAAGGCTGAACGATCATGGCCGCGTGGAGAGTTCGTTCCCTGGTGGTCGCGGGGATCGTTGTTTGCCTGTTCGCCCTGGGCGGCCTTGCGCCGGCCTGGGCCGTCAATGCACAACCCGCCGCCCAGCTCGACAATGCCGGCTGCCTGTCCTGCCACGACAGCAAGCAGAAGAAAATCGAGGTTTCCGGCGCGGACGAGGAAAAACGGACTCTCGGTCATGTCGATGCGCGCAAGTTCGGCAAGGGCATCCACGCCGAAATGCAATGCGTCGCCTGCCACACGGATATCGCCGACAGCCAGGCGAACCATAAGAAGGACTTGGCGGCCAAGCCGCCCAACTGCATCAGTTGCCACGAGCAGCTCTGGACGAAAGCCCGGCAGGAAGGCAAGGCGAGGGAGAAGGAAGGGCTCGGCCTGGTGGTGAAGAACATCGAGGCCTACAAGAACTCGTTCCATGCCCGGCCCGACGAGGACAACCCCGCCAAGCCCAAGGCGTTTTGCGAGGATTGCCACGCCTCCCATGATTTCAACGTCCCGCCCCAGGACAGCGAACGCCGCACCGCCTGGCACAAGGAGATTCCCGACACCTGCGGCGCCAAGTGCCACGAGGATCAGCTCGAAGCCTACGCCGCCTCGGTGCATGGCGAGGCGGTGCTCGACAAGGGCGACATCAAGAGCGCGGTGTGCACCGACTGCCATACGGCCCACGGCGTCATCAACACCTCGTCGGAAAAGTTCAAGCTCGGCAACGTGAACACCTGCGGCAACTGCCACAAGGAAGCGCTCGCGAGCTACTCCGACACCTATCACGGCCAGGTCAATCGCCTCGGCTACGCCTACACGGCCAAGTGCGCCGACTGCCACGACAGCCACGGCATCCGCGCCGTCGACGATCCGAAGTCGAAGGTGCATCCGAACCGCCGCATGAAGACCTGCACGCAGTGCCACAACGACAAGAAGCCGGGCATGCGCGACGCCACGCCGGGCTTCGTCTCCTTCGGCCCGCACGCCAACACGCACGACTTCGAGAAGTATCCGCAGATGTTCGTCGCCGGCAAGTTCATGGTCGCGCTGCTGATCGGCGTGTTCGCCTTCTTCTGGCTGCATTCCGGCCTCTGGTATTACCGCGAATGGCGCGATCGCAAGGATGGCAAGCCGCACGCGCGCATCGATACCAAGGGCCTGCGGCTCGACGAGAAGCGGCAACACTTCCGCCGCTTCCACTGGGGCTGGCGCGTCGCCCACCTGGTCTTCGCCCTCGTCACCATGACGCTGGTGCTGACCGGCACCACGGCCCTGTTCGCCGAAAGCGCCTGGGCGCCCGCCGTCGCCGCCGCGCTCGGCGGACCGAAGGCCCTCGGCCTCATCCACCGCGTCGCCGCCTTCCTGTTCATCGGCATCTTCCTCATCCACTTCGTCCATGTGATGCAGAAGCTGTTGCGCGACCGCAAGTTCCGCTGGTTCGGTCCCGACTCGTTGATCCCGAACTGGAAGGATCTGGCCGACTGCTGGGGCATGTTCAAGTGGTTCGTCGGCAAGGGGCCGCGCCCGCTGTTCGAACGCTGGGCCTATTATGAAAAATTCGACTACTGGGCGGTGTTCTGGGGCGTGAACGTGATCGGCTGGAGCGGCCTGATGCTGGCCTTCCCGCACGTCACCGCCACCTACCTGCCGGGCTGGGTGTTCAACGTCGCCACCCTGGTGCACGGCGAGGAGGCCTTCCTCGCGGCGGTGTTCCTCTTCACCGTGCATTTCTTCAACAACCACTTCCGTCCGGACAAGCTGCCGCCGCCCGACGTGGTGATGTTCACCGGCACCCAGTCGCTCGAAGAGTTCCGCCACGACCATCCGGCCCACTACCAGCGGCTGATCGACAGCGGCGAACTGGAGCGGCATCTGGTCGCGGCGCCGTCGCGGCAGTTCCACCTCGGCGCGGTGGCCCTCGGCCTGACGCTGATCGCCTGCGGCCTGATCCTGCTGGTCCTCGTCGCGGTCGGCTTCTTCAGCGGCTGAGGCGCAAGGCGGCACGCACCGTCCCGCCGGCGCCGACTTTTGGTTCCGGCCGCTGACGCTTAACCGGCTGACGCCGGTTAGCCTTCGCCGAAAGCCGGGGTTTTGTTTTTGTTCCCTCACCGTGCCGCCAGCGCCGGCTTTTGGTTCCGGCCGCTGACGCTTAACCGGCTGACGCCGGTTAGCTTTCACCGAAAGCCGGGGTTTTGTTTTCGCTGCCTCACCGTCCCGCCGGCGCCGACTTTTGGAGAGAGCGGCGGGGCAGTCCTTGTGCAGTCGCTCGAAACCCGAGGGGCCGGCGGGCTGGGCGAGCAGCAGCGCGGCGAGCCGCTCGCGCTGTGCCGCGTCGAGCAGTTCGCGTTCCCAGAGCAGTTGCTCGATCACGCGCTTCTGCTGCGCGTCCTGCAGCGCCGCGATGGCGGCGCGCTCGGCGTCGATCCGGGCAAGGTCGGGCACGTCGGCGAAGATCGCGTGGATCATGCGGTCGCGATGTGCCTGGATCGCCGCCGCGCCCTCGGCGAGCTGGGCGAGGAAGCCCTTTTCCGCCTCATGCCAGCGCTGCGTCTGCGCGGCGTCGAGTCCGAGGTGGCGCGGCAGGCCGGGAAAGTCCTCGCCCGACAGCGCGCGGTAGGCCACGCCGCCGAGCACGCCGACGTTGATGAGCACGGAAAAGGCCAGCAGGGTACGCAGCAGTTGGGGTTTCATTTGATGAATGCTCCAGTCTTGTCGGCGCCCCTGGCGTAGCAGGCGTCCAGGCAGAGGCCGCCGGGGGGAATCGGATCGAACACGCTCATTGCCGTCATGCGCGGCAGCGCCGCGCCGCCGCCGAGCAGGGCCGCGCCCATGGCGATGCCGAGCGCGACGGAGGCCGCCGCGCCGAGGCCGAGCGGCAGCAGTCCGCGCCAGCCCGGTGCGGGTATCCGCGGGCGCGGCGGCGCAACGGCGGCGAGCCGGCCGGCGATGACGCCGGCGAGGTCGCAGCCGAAGCTCTCCTGCGGTAACCGGTCGAAGTCGGCGGACAAGGCGGCGAAGTCGGCAAGGCGCGCGGCGCAGCGCGGGCAGGCGGCGAGATGACCCTCCACGCGGCGCTGCGCGGCGGCATCGAGCTCGGCGTCGAGATGGGCGGACAGATCGTTGTCCGTGATGTGGGCTTCATGCGCGGCGTTCATCTGGACTCTCCCCGGCGTGGTGGCGGTAGTGGGCGAGGGCGGCGGCGCGCGCGCGGGCCAGGCGTGACTTGACGGTGCCCTCGTGGATGCCGAGCGTCGCGGCGATCTCGGCGTAACTCATGTCCTCCAGCTCGCGCAGCAGCAGGATCTCGCGCTGCTCGGCCGGCAGCGCGGCGAGGGCGCGCTCCAGCAGACCGATGCGCTGCCGGTCGGCGAGCCGTTCCTCCGGCAGCGGCGCGCCGTCGCGCGGCTCGCAGGCCGCCTCCCCGGGTGTGTCGGCGTCGAGGGGAACGAATTCGACCAGTTGGCGGCGGCGCAGCAGGTCGAGGGTGGCGTTGCGGGCGATCTGGAACAGCCAAGTGGCGAAGCGCGCCTCGGGCTGCCAGGCGGGCAGCGCGTTCCAAGCCTTGAGGAATGTGTCCTGGGTCAGATCCATGGCCTCGTCGCGGCTGCCGAGCATACGCAGGACGAAGCGGAACACGCGCTCCTGGTGGCGGCGCACCAGCAGCGCGAAGGCCTGCCGGTCACCGGTTTGGGCACGGGCAGCCAGCTCCTCATCGGCATCATCCATCCTCGCTTCGTTTCCTCGTCGTCAGCTGCGCCAACCATTCTGGTCCGGCATTGTGCTGTTTTTCTGTAACGAAGCGCGACGGAAAAAGTTCCTTTAAGCCTTCCTTAAGTTTCACGGACTAGGATGAAAACACATGCATAGCCTTCTGTGAGATAGGCATTTGCCGGGTGTAACCAAATCTTTAGTCGAGCTTTCCTCCGGAGGGTCGGGGATGCTTACAGGGAGGAAGTGATTATGAAAATCGGTATGGGATTTGAATTGGGTGTGCTTCTTGTAAGTGCTTCATTGGCAGGATGCGCGAACCTCGATTTCGAGTACGGCCACAAGGATGGTTGGAGGCCGGGAACCATTACGAAAATCGGCAACGATTCTGAATTACGCGAGCGCTTGGCGAACACATGTTCTGGGGTGGTGGGCAGCAAAACCTACGCATTGATTCGATACAAGGGAAATTCACATCTACGCTGGGGTTCGTTTCCCGTCTCCGACGGTATAGATATCAAAGTCGGTGACAAGGTCAGTCTCAACGTCAACGCGTGCAAATTCGCAAAGACGGAATAGGCAGCTATGCGAGTATTTATCTCTTTCCTGTTCGTCTGCTTATCCTGGCCGGTGGAGTCAGCCGGAATCCGCATGGCACCGGCACAGATCGACCGCATGAAAATCGTTGTCACGGCGCTCGGCGAGATGCGGACGCAGAGCGCTCTGCGCCTCCCCGCGCAGGTGGTTGTGCCGCCCGCGCAGATTGAGGTGCTGGCCGCACCGTTGCCGGCGATGGTCACTAATGTACGCGCGACCTATGGCGACACGGTAAAGAAGGGCCAGCCACTGGTGCGACTGCAGGGCGCATCTTTCCTCGAAGTGCGGCGCGAGTTCTCCCACGCGCAAGCACAGGCGGCGCTGGCTGCAGAAAACCGTCGCCGTGACGAGGAACTGTTCGCGGACGGCATCATCTCCCAGTCGCGCCTGTCGGCCACTGTCGCCGCCGATCGACAAGCCGCCGCGCTGGCAGGGGAAAAGCGCCAGTCTTTGTACTTGGCCGGCATGGCCGAGCCGTCCTCGATCGCCACGCAGACAGGTGGTGCCGAACTGCGCGCACCCTTCGACGGCGTGGTGCTCGAGGCGGCGGCCCAGCCGGGCCTGCGCGTCGAT
>DYFW01000090.1 GCA_020725005.1 Thiobacillus denitrificans | reverse complement strand
TCCACTCGTCCCACACCCAGAAGCCGATGCCGACGCCGCCGGTGAGCATTTCCGCCGCGACGATGACGAGCCAGGCGACACCGATCGACAGCCGCACGCCGGTGAGCACGTAAGGCAGCACCGCCGGGAACAGGATCCTGGTGAAAACCTTGATCTCGGACAGATTGAGCACGCGCGCGACGTTCAGGTAATCCTGCGGGATGCGCTGCACTCCGGCTGCCGTGTTCAGCACCATCGGCCAGATGCTGGAGATGAAGATCACCCAGATCGACGCCGGCTCGGCCTGCTTCAGCACCAGCAGGCCGATCGGCAGCCAGGCCAGCGGCGAGACAGGGCGCAGGATGCTGATGATGGGCGACAGCATCTGGTTGAGGAAGGCAAAGCGGCCGATCATGAAGCCGAGGGGAATGCCGACGGCGGCGGCCAGCCCGAAGCCGATGCCGACGCGATACAGCGAGTTGAGGATGTTCCAGCCGATGCCCTTGTCGTTGGGGCCATTGTCGTAAAACGGATCGGAAAACAACTCGACCGCTGCCTTCCAGGTTTCGGACGGGCCGGGGATGCCGCCGCTGTTGGCGATGAGCGCCCACAGCGCGACGAACATCATGAGACCGAGTGCCGGCGGTATCGTCGCCTTGATGGCGTTGCCGGTGGCTTCGAGGAAGCGCTTGCCTGATTCGGTCTCGAAATAGGGCGTGCGCCGGGCTGGTCTCGCCGCAGCGGGTGCTTTTGACGTCAGGTCGATATCCTCGCCTGACAGGATTTCGCTCAAATTTTCGGGTGTTGCATTGACTGCGCTCATATCGCACTCCTGAATGTTAACGCCGCGTTTTGCGGCCGCCTGCGTCTGCCGTGCAGGTGGCCGGGGCTTTCATGCCGGGGTGTAGGCGGCCTGTTTCATGGCGGATGCCAGCGTGGTGTAGGTTTCTATCCAGGCATCCTTGACCGCCGGTGTGAACTGCTCGCCCAAACCCTTGCCCAGGGCCCAGATCAGCGCCTTGCCCACGGTGTCGTAATGGGCCTCCGTCACGCCGTAAGCGACATGGCGGCGCCCCATGTCCTGAACCGCGCCCAGAATGGGGCCGAGATCATCCAGGCTGTTGACGGCCGTATTGATGATGGCCATCAGTTTGCGGCCCTGCTCGGCCATGTCGCCCTTGAACATGCTGCGCAGCGAGGGGTCGATTTCGAACAGCTGGCCATAGAACAGCTGCGCCGCCTTGTCCTTGATGGGCAGCACCCATTGCCAGCTGCTGCGCACCAGAGCGATCTTTTCGGGTGTCATGATCATTCCTTTCCTATGTAATCAGACCTTGATCTTGAAACCATCGGCGTAGGCCCTGGGGTCCTTGCCGTCCCACACCACGCCGTCGATGAGCTTGCTCGTGCGCATGTCGGACTTGGGCAGCGGGGTCTTCGTCATCGCGGCGGCCTGCTTGTAGATGTCGATGCGGTTGACCTCTTTGGCGATCTTGAGATAGTCCGGATGCTCCTTCAGCAGGCCCCAGCGCTTGTGCTGGGTGAGGAACCACATGCCGTCGGACAGGTAGGGGAAGCTCACCGCGCCGTCGTTGTAGAACTTCATGTAGTTGGGGTCGGACCACTTCTTGCCGATGCCGTTGTCGTACTGGCCCAGCATGCGGTCCTCGATCGAGTCGAAGTCGGTGTTGACGTAGGACTTGGCCGAGATGATCTTCGCCACTTCCGAGCGGTTCGCCATGGTGTCGATGTATTTGGCGGCATCGAGGATCGCGGCGGTCATCGCGCGTGCCGTATTCGGATATTTCTGCACGAACTCGGCGGTGGTGCCGAGCACCTTCTCGGGATGATCCTTCCAGATGTCCTGCGTCGTCACGGCGGTGAAGCCGATGTTGTCGCGGATCGCGCGCGCGTTCCACGGCTCGCCCACGCAGAAGCCGTCCATGTTGTCGACGCGCATGTTGGCGACCATCTGCGGCGGCGGCACGGTGATGACCTTGGCCTGGGTGAAGGGATTGATGCCGTACGCGGCCAGCCAGTAATACAGCCACATCGCGTGGGTGCCGGTGGGAAAGGTCTGGGCGAAGGTGTATTCCTTCGGTTCGGCCGCGATGAGTTTGGCGAGCGATGCGCCGTCCGTCACGCCACGGGCCTTGAGCTGGTTGGAGAGCGAAATCGCCTGGCCGTTGTTGTTGAGCGTCGCCAGCACCGCCATGTCCTTCTTCGGCCCGCCGATGCCCAGGTGCACGCCGTAGACCAGGCCGTACAGCACGTGCGCGGCGTCGAGTTCGCCGTTCACCAGCTTGTCGCGCACCGCCGCCCACGAGGCCTCCTTCGACGGCGTGATGGTGAGGCCGTATTTCTTGTCGAAGCCCTTCACCGACGAGATGACGACCGATGCGCAATCGGTCAGCGGAATGAAACCGATGCTGAGGTTGGGTTTTTCGGGGGCGTCGGAGCCGGCGGCCCAGGCGCCGCTTTTCACGCTCGGCGGTACCAGCGCCATCAGCGCGGCGGCGACGGAGAGTCCGGTGGTTTTCTTCATGAAGTCACGCTTGCTTGGGTCTTGGGCTGTGGATTTGTTCGGGGTGTCACTCACGGTGTTCTCTCCAAATAAAAAGGCGTCGCCTTCAGGGCGGACGCCTTTGTCCCAATGATGAATGTTGACGGTCACGCTGAAAGCCACATCATTGCGGCTGTTCAGTCTGGTATTAGCAACTGCTGTGCCAGAGTCGTGAAATCCTTGTGGGGTGCGGGTTCCATCGGTTTGGGGCTGGCTTTCTGCAAGGTGCTGGCACCGTGTCATGCACGCAATGGGTGCACCGTCGCGGAGGCATGCACCAATCGCGTCAGGTTTTTTGCAGGATCTGCCTTGCGATGTCGACGAGCTTCATGCCGCGGTCCATCGCCGCGCGCCGCATCTCGCGGTAGACCTCGGGTTCCGACGCGCCGGTCTGCTTGATGAGCAGCGCTTTGGCGCGGTCGATGAGCTTGCGTTCGGCGAGTTCGAGGCGGGTCTGCTCGAGCTGGTCGTGCAAGGCCTGGAAGGCTTCGAAGCGCGACACGGCGACGTCGAGGATGGGTTTGAGCCGCGCCGGATCGAGGCCGTCGACCACGTAGGACGTCACGCCCGCCTGCGTCGCCGCGCGGATCGCCTCGGGGCTGCCGTCGCCGGTGAACATCACGATGGGACGCGGGCAATCCTGGTTCGCCACGCAGATGTGTTCGAGCGTGTCGCGGTCGGGCGAATCCTGCGCGATGATGACCACGTCCGGGCGCTGTGCCTGGATCTGCACATCCAGACTGCGCGCGGAATTGAGGGTGGCGGTGACCACGCAACCGGCGGCTTCGAGCGCCGGCACCAGCATCGCCAGGCGCTCGGGCTGGTTTTCAACGATCAGTACTTTCACGGTGTTTTCGATACATTGCCTGGGGCCACCGACCTCAAAAAAGCGGCCTCCGAAGAGGCCGCGAAGTCGGAGGAGACTGCCTGAACGTGCTTGTTTGCCTGCTGACGCAGCAACAACCACGGCCTACCCTTTCGGGTGGAGCAACCCAGCCTTGCGGTTTGGGTACTCGCCCTGTACCTAGCAGTTGGCGTGCCAGGCGAAGAATTCTTTTTCTATCAATTAGTTGAGTGGCGGAGGCCGCGCCGGTCCCGCCGTCATGATGCGCACGTATGGTGCACGGACGTCGAAATGGAGTCAAAACGGGGCATCGGCCACGTCGCGCCGCCGGTGGCGTGGCCCTGGCGGCGATCAGGAATCGGCGGCCGGATCGTGCCGGTGCCGATGGTGCAGGTCCGGGTAATGCGGATGACTGTGCGTCAGTGCCTCGTGGCGATGCCAATGGCTGTGCGGCTCGCGGCCGTCCCACGCGAAATCGTGCGCGTGCCGGTGATGCGCGTCATGGACGTGCGGATGGTCATGCGCCAGCGGCTCGTGGGTGTGCGTGTGCGCGTGGCGTTCGGTCAGGTGCAGCCACACGCCCAGCGCCATCAGTCCGGCGGCGATCCAGAACGGCGCGGACGTCGCCTCGTCCAGCAGCAGGATGGCGATGGCGGCGCCGATGAAGGGCGCGGTGGAGAAATAGGCGCCGGTGCGCGCGGTGCCGAGCCCGCGCAGCGCGAGCACGAAGAGCACCAGGCTCAAGCCGTAGCCGGCGAGGCCGACCGCCATGGCGACGCCAGCCGTGGGCCAGGCCGGCAAGGGGGCGCCCAGGAGAAAAGCCAGGCTGATATTGACGAGGCCGGCCGTCCAGCCCTTGGCTCCGGCGATGAACAGCGCGTCCGAGCCGGACACATGGCGCGTCAGGTTGTTGTCGATCCCCCAGCACAGGCAGGCCGCTGCAATTGCCATCAGGCCCGGTACGTCCTGGGGCGCACTGGCGGCGGCGGGCCACGCGAGCACCACCCCGCCGGCAACGATGAGCAGCATGCCCAGCACGATGCGGCGGTCGACGTTTTCCCGGAACACGACCCAGGCGAGCACCGCCGTGAACACGGATTCGAGATTGAGCAGCAGCGAAGCCGGGCCGGCGTCGGTGCGGGTGAGGCCGAAGACCAGCAGGGCCGGGCCGAGCACGCCGCCGAAGACGATGGCGCCGGCGAGCCAGCGCCATTCGCCGGGCGCAAGCCCGCCCGGCTTCCAGCGCCGGTCCCGCAACAGGCGGATGAGGGCAAGGCCGAGGCCGCTGCCCAGATACAGCAGGCCGGCGAGCAGCAGCGGCGGTAAATCGCCCACCAGCAGCTTGACCAGCGGCGTGCTCGCGCCGAACAGCGCGGCGGCGGCCAGCGCCGGCCAGATGGCGGAACGCGGATTGCTCATGACGAAGGCTCCCGTCGTCGCTGGAGAGGGTCCAGGCTGAAGCCGGCCCGGACCGGGACATGACGACGGCCGTCCATCCGCCGATGCCGGTCTTGAACGCGCCTTCGACTGACAGGCGCTTTCAGCGGCACGTCATCTGCGGCGTCAGCTTCATCCATTGCACGAGCCAGGCCTTGGCGCGTTCGCGCGCGTGGCGCTTGGCAATCTTCTCTTCCGGCGTCTGGTCGGGCCGGAAGTCGAAGGCGCGCCGTGCCATCGGGTAGACCTGGTATTCCACCGGCACGCCGCGCTCCCACAGCGCGTAAAAGGCGCGGCCGCCGTTCATGCGGCGCAGTTCGTAGTCCTGTTCGCCGATGAGAAACAGCATGGGGGTGTCGAGCTTGGCGATTTCCGGCGCGACGCTGAACAGCTGCTCGGGCTCGGGCGCGTTGGGGTTCTGCATGTGGCCGTAGTAGCTGACGATGGCGGCGATGTCCTGTCCGCGTTTGGCGGCCAGCCGGATCGCGTAGTAGGGCCCGCGCGACAGGCCGACGACGCCGACCTTGCCGCGGCAGGCGTTGGGCAGCGACTTCAGATAGTCGAGGCCTGCCTCGACGTCCATCTCGGTCTCGGGGTTGTGCGCCGACGGCCAGCGCTCGATGAAGCGGCCGCTCTGCCAGTCGGGGGCGACGACCAGGAAACCCTGGGCGGCGAGCTCGCGCACGTGGGCGCGCTCGTCGCCTTCGTAGCCGCGCTTGGCATGGATGAACAGCACCGGCGGGAAGGGGCCGCGGCCAACGGGGTGGGCGACCTCGACCGGCACCTCGGTGCCGTCGGGGGACTTGATCGAGACGGTGCGCGATTCGACGTCGCGCGCGTGGACGGAAGCGGTGAGGGCCGATGCTAAGATGGCGCTCGCGATGACTAGGCTTTTCATGGTGAGTCCGGGAAAGGAGTGCGCGGCGTATTGTAGGCCGGCGCGCGCCGCGCGCCGGCCGGTTCAAATGTACCTGCCCCGCCGCGGGAACGCCGGCCACCCGCGCGTTTTAATATGACTGCGCCGATTGCCGCCGGTTCGCTCAGCGAGCCGTCGATCCCGCCCCGGCTGCATCGGCCGCTCGCCGCGTTGTGGATTTCGCTCGGGCTGCACGCGGCGCTCATCGCGCTCGTCCAGGTGGCCCCGCCGGCCGCGCCGGGCGGCGGCCACACGATCGAGGCGCGGCTGGTCGATGCACCATCCGCGCCGGCCCCGGCAGCGCCGGCAGAAACCGGGCCGGCGCTGCCGGTCGAGGCCGCCGAGCCACCCGTTCCGGCCAGGGCGCAGCCGACGCCCACGGCCGAGCCTATCGCCCCCGAACCGGAAGCGGGCAGTGCGTTGCACAGCCCGGTCGACCTGACGTTCTACCCCGCGCGCGAACTCGACGTGCAGCCACGCGCGCTCGGCAGCATCGAGCCCGACTACCCGCCGGACGCCTACACGCAGCGGCTCTCGGGCAAGGTACGGCTGCACCTGAAACTGGAAGCGGACGGCCGGGTCAGCGCGGTCGAGGTGGTGGGGGCCGACCCACCGGGCGTGTTCGACGAATCGGCGGTGCGCGCGTTTCGCGCCGCGCGCTTCTCGCCCGCGCAGAAAGACGGCCGCGCCGTGCGCGCGCTGCTGCTGATCGAGGTCGAGTACGACTGGGCCGGCGGCGATTGAGTTCAACGCGTTTCGTCGGCGGGACGCCAGCGCTTGAGCGTCAGCGCATTGGTCACCACGCTCACGCTGGAGAACGCCATCGCCGCGCCGGCGATCACCGGGTTGAGGAATCCCAGGGCCGCGAGTGGGATGCCGACCACGTTGTAGATGAAGGCCCAGAACAGGTTCTGCCGGATCTTGGCGTAGGTGCGTTTCGAAATGTCGATGGCATCGGCGACCAGCGCCGGGTCGCCGCGCATCAGCGTGATGCCGGCGGTGTGCATGGCGACATCGCTGCCGGAGGACATGGCGATGCCGACGTCGGCGGCGGCGAGCGCGGGGGCGTCGTTGACGCCGTCGCCGACCATTGCCACCGTCGTCCCCCCGGCTTTCAGGGCGACGATGTGGGCGGCCTTGTCGCCCGGCAGCACCTCGGCGATCACGCGGTCGATGCCGAGCGTGCGCGCCGCGGCTTCCGCCGCGCCACGGTTGTCGCCGGAGAGCATGACGGGGGTGATGCCCTGTTGGGCGAGGCGGGCCACGGCGTGCGCGGCGCCGGGTTTGACGGCGTCGCCGAAGGCGAGCGCGCCGAGCACGGTCCGGTCGTCGGCGCGCGCCAGCCACGACACGCTGCGCCCGGCTGCCTCCTGTTCGCTTGCGGCGGCGTCGAGTGCGTCGGTGTCGACCCCCTGTTCCTGCATCAGGCGGCGGCTGCCGAGCCAGTAACGCACACCCGCGACCTCGCCGACGATGCCGCGCCCCGGCAGCGCCTGCTGCGCGCGGGCGGGAAGCGGGGCGACGCCGCGCGCCGCCGCCTCGGCGAGCACCGCGCGCGCCAGGGGATGCTCGCTGCCCGCCTGCAGGCCGGCGGCGATGGCGAGGATTTCCTGTTCGTCGTGGCCGCTCGCGGGCAGGCACGCGGCGACGTGCGGCGTGCCGTCGGTGAGCGTGCCGGTCTTGTCGAACACCACGGTCTCGACGCGGTGCGCAAGCTCGAGCGCTTCGGCGTCCTTGATCAGGATGCCGTGGCGCGCGGCCACCCCGGTGCCGGCCATGATCGCGGTCGGCGTGGCGAGCCCGAGCGCGCACGGGCAGGCGATCACCAACACCGCGACGGCGTTGAGGATGGCCTGCTCGACGCCGGCGCCGGCCACCCACCAGCCGAGGAAGGTGACGAGCGCGATGGCCATGACCACAGGCACGAACACGGCGCTGACCTTGTCGACCAGGCGCTGGATCGGCGCCTTCTTCGCCTGCGCGTCCTCGACCAGGCGGATGATGCGTGCGAGCACGGTCTCGGTGCCGACCGCGGTGGTGCGCGCGACGAGCACGCCGTGGGCGTTGATCGCGCCGCCGGTGAGCGCGTCGCCCGGCTGCTTGTCGACCGGCAGCGACTCGCCCGTGAGCAGGGCTTCGTCGACCTGGCTCGTGCCCTCGAGTACCACGGCGTCGACCGGCACCCGCTCGCCGGGGCGGATCACCACGATGTCGCCGACGCGCACCGCGTCGATCGGCAGGTCGCGGTCGACGCCGTCGTGGCGCACGCGCGCCGTGGCGGGACGCAGCGCCTGCAGCGCGCGGATCGCCTCGGTGGTCTGGCGGCGCGCGCGCGCTTCCAGCCACTTTCCGAGCAGCACCAGGCTGATGATGACCGCGGAAGCCTCGAAGTAGAGGTGCATGGGGTCGCCGTGCGTGAGCAGCAGATAGACCGAGAGCCCGTAGGCCGCGCTGGTGCCGACCGCGACCAGCAGATCCATGTTGCCGCTGCCGGCCATCAAGGCTTTCCAGCCGGCGCGGTAGAAGCGCGCGCCGAGCCAGAACTGCACCGGCGTGGCGAGCGCCCATTGCAGCCAGCCGGGCAGCATCCAGTGCACGCCGAATGCGCGGGCGACCATCGGCACGACAAGGGGCAGCGACAGGGCGATCGCCAGCGCGACCGGCCACGCTTCGGGCAGGGAGTGCGCCGGGGCGGCCGCGGCCTGCGCCGCGGGCAGCGGCAGCGACGCGCCGTAGCCCGCGCGCTCGACCGCGGCGATCAGTGCGGCCGGCGAGGTGCCGCGCGCCAGCGTGACCGTCGCCTGCTCGGTGGCGAGGTTGACGTTCGCCTCGATGACCCCCGGCACGCGGGCGAGCGCCTTTTCGACGCGCGCCGAGCAGCTCGCGCAGGTCATGCCGCTGATGTCGAGTGTGAGCGTTTCGGTCGGCACGGCAAAACCGGCGCGTTCGATCGCCTGTTTGACCTGGGCGAGGTCGGTCTCGCCCGAGACGGTCGCGGTCTCGGTCGCGAGGTTGACCGTGGCGTCGGTCACGCCCGGCAATTGCTTGAGGATTTTTTCCACCCGCGTCGAGCAACTCGCGCAGGTCATGCCCTGGATGGCTACGGTCAAGGTGTTCATGTCGAATCCCAATATCGCTGCGCTGTGGATAGCGTAAGTCTTCCCTTCCTGGGAGGGCCGGGCGGGCCTGGAGGTTCGCGCGGAACGAATCCCGCTCAGCGCCGGACGGTTGCGAGCGGATAGTCCTTCGGCAGCAGCACCCACATGCGGCCGCGCTGCTTCATGCGCCCGGCGCGTTCGCCTGCGGCGTTACCGAAGCCCCAGAAGAAGTCGGCGCGCACGCCGCCGCGGATCGCGCCGCCGGTATCCTGCGCCATCACCAGCCGGTTCAGCGGCTCGGGCGAATTCGGTTGCGTGGTGGCGAGGAAGACCGGCGCGCCGAGCGGAATGAAGCGCGGGTCGACCGCGATCGAGCGTCCCGCCGTGAGCGGCACGCCGAGCGCGCCGAGCGGGCCGGGAAGGCCGTCCGGCAGTTCGCGGAAAAACACATAGCTCGGATTGGCGGCGAGGAGCTCCGGCAGCTTGTCGGGGTTTCTCGCCCCCCAGTCCTTGATGCCCTGCATCGACGCTTCTTCGAGCTTGAGTTCGCCGCGCTCGACCAGGAGCTTGCCGATCGACACGTAGGGGTGGCCGTTCTGGTCGGCGTAGCCGACGCGCAGATGCGTGCCGTCGGGCAGCTCGATGCGGCCCGAACCCTGGATCTGCAGGAAGAAGAGGTCGACCGGGTCTTCCGCCCAGGCGATCGCGCGCCCCTTGAAGCCGTTGGGTTTGCCGGGGCCGTTGTCATCGGCGGCCTCGATCTCCTTGCGCGTGGCGTAGGGCACCAGCCGGTTGCCGGCCAGCCGCCCGCGCAGGCGCAGGTTCTTCAGTTCGGGGTACACGCTGGCGAGGTCGACCGTGACGAGGTCGTCGGGCACGGCGTAGAGCGGATAGCGCGCGCGCTCGGTGCGCACGCGGTCGCCCTTCAGCAGCGGTTCGTAGTAGCCGGTGATCAAGCCTTCCTCGCTGCCGTCCTCCTGCGTGGCGAGGTACGGCTGGAAACGCTGTTCGAAGAAGGCGCGGGCGGTGGCGTCGTCGGGCGCGGGCATCGCCATCGCCTCGGCGCAGATCGCCTGCCAGGCGCTGCGTTTGACCAGCGTCGAACAGCTTTGCAGGAAAGCCGGCCAGGCCTCGCCCGCCGCGTCGTCCTGCCAGGAGGCGAGCGCGGCCCACGCGACCGGCTTGAGGGTCGGGAACGCCGCCGCCGGCGTCGGCAGCGGCGCGGGGGGGACGGAAGGAACGACAGGCGGAACGGGTTCAGGCGCCGGCTTGGGTGCGGGCGTCGGGGCGGGCGGCAGCACGCCGCACGCCGGGAACAGCAGCGCGATCAGCCACGGGCTTGCACGGAACGGCTTCACGGGTAAAGATGGCTCGGTCGACGATACGCGTCGAGTATATCAACGGAGCGAATCAGCAATGGAAACGCAGGGACTGGGCTGGCTGCTGCTGGAAGCCGGGATCGCGCTGGGGCTGTTCGTTTTCATCGTGTGGTGGACGATGAAAAAATGAGCGGGGGCAGGGAAGACCGCCGCGGCGCAGCCGCGCGCGCCATGAATCCCGGCACCTGCGGCCTGTTCAGTGCAGCACGCGCGGCATTGACAGCGTGAAAGTCGGAATCTCGGCGTCGAACTTGTTGCCGTCCTCGGCGACCATCTGGTAGGTGCCGCGCATGGTGCCCACCGGCGTGGCCATCGCGGTACCGCTGGTGTATTCGAAGCTCTCGCCTGGCCGCAGCAGCGGCTGTTCGCCGACGACGCCGAGGCCCTTGACTTCCTGGGTGACGTTGTCGGCGTCGGTGATGATCCAGTGGCGCGAGATCAGTTGCGCGGCCACGGTGCCGGTATTGGAAATCGTGATGGTGTAGGCGAACACGTAGCGATCGGACGAGGGGTCGCTCTGGTCGGCAAGATAGGCCGTGTTGACGCTGATGCTGATGTGGTACTTGTTGCCTTCGGCCACGATGCTGCCCGTCGGGATGAGGAAAAGGCCAGTGTAACGCAAGGCCGTGGCGGGCTGTTAAAATGCCCGGGTTCCCCCAAAAATTCCCGGAGCTTCCCATGACTTACCGCATCGCCCCGTCCATCCTGTCCGCCAATTTCGCCCGGCTTGGCGAGGAGGTCGACGATGTGCTCGCCTCCGGCGCCGACATCGTCCACTTCGACGTGATGGACAACCACTACG
>DYFW01000089.1 GCA_020725005.1 Thiobacillus denitrificans | reverse complement strand
ATGATCGACAACTACGACAGCTTCACCTACAACCTCGTGCAGTATTTCGGCGAGCTGGGGGAAGACGTGAAGGTCGTGCGCAACGACGAGATCGACCTCGCCGGCATTGCCGCCATGAGGCCCGACCACATCGTCGTCTCGCCCGGCCCCTGCACGCCGAACGAGGCGGGGGTGTCGGTGCCGCTGATCCGCGAATTCGCCGGCAAGGTGCCCATTCTCGGCGTGTGCCTCGGCCACCAGAGCATCGGCCAGGCCTTCGGCGGCAGGATCGTGCGTGCGAAGGAACTGATGCACGGCAAGACCTCGCTGATCCACCACCTGGACAAAGGCGTGTTCAGGGGACTGCCGAACCCCTTCCGCGCGACCCGTTACCACTCGCTGGTGATCGAGCGCGAATCGTTGCCGGATTGCCTCGAGATCACCGCGTGGACCGACGACGGCGAGATCATGGGGGTGCGCCACAAGACGCTCGCGGTCGAGGGGGTGCAGTTCCACCCCGAATCCATTCTCACCGAGCACGGCCACGCCCTGCTCGCGAATTTCCTCCAGGAGCGCGCCTGATGCAGTACAAGGACCTGCTGACGCTGGTGCTGGGCCGCCACGACCTGCCGCGCGACGCCATGCTCGGCGCCATGCGCGCGTTGATGGGCGGCGAGTGGACCCCGGCGCAGATCGCCGGCTTCCTCGTTGCGATGCGCATGAAGGGCGAGACCGTGACCGAGATCGCCGCGGCGGCCGAGGTCATGCGCGAGCTCTCCACCAAGGTGCCGCTCGCGGGGGTCGCGCACCTGGTCGACACCTGCGGCACCGGCGGCGATGGTGCCCATACGTTCAACATTTCGACCGCGGCGGCCTTCGTCGCCGCGGCGTGCGGCGCGCGTGTCGCCAAGCACGGCGGACGCTCGGTGTCGTCGACCTCGGGCAGCGCCGACGTGCTCGAGGCGCTCGGCGTCAACGTCAACCTGGCGCCGGAGAAGGTCGCCGAGGCGGTGAAGACGATCGGCGTCGGCTTCATGTTCGCGCCCAACCACCACAGTGCGATGAAGCACGCCGCGCCCGTGCGCAAGGAGCTTGGCGTGCGCACGCTGTTCAACCTGCTGGGGCCGCTCACCAACCCGGCCGGCGCGCCCAACCAGGTATTGGGCGTGTTCAGCCGCGAACTCACCGGCCCGCTCGCGCGCGCGCTGCAGGCGCTCGGCAGCCGCCACGTGCTGGTGGTGCACGCAGAAGAAGGGCTGGACGAGCTGAGCCTCGCCAGTCCCACTTACGTTGCCGAACTCAAGGACGACCACATCACCGAATACGAGCTCGAGCCCGGCGTGTTCGGACTGCCGCAGGTGGCTGCCAGCGACCTGGTGGTGAAGGGCCGCGACGAGGCGGTCGAGATGCTGCTTGCGGCGCTGGAGAACCGCCACGCCGGCGCCGCCGCGATGGTTGCGCTCAACGCCGGCGCGGCGATCTACGTCGCCGGCCGCGCGTCGAGCCTCAAGGAGGGCGTCGCCGCGGCGCAGCATGCGATCGCGAGCCTCGCCGCGCGCGACGTGCTCGAGCACTACCGCCGGTTCAGCCAGTCATGAGCGACATTCTCGACAGGATCCTCGCCACCAAGCACGACGAAATCGTCGCCGCGCGCCACGAGGTGACGCTCGCCGAGATGCGCGCGCGCGCCGAGGCCGCGCTGCCGCCGCGCGACTTTGTCGGCGCGCTGCGGGCAAAGCGGGCAGCGTCGAAACCGGCGGTGATCGCCGAAATCAAGAAGGCGAGCCCGTCGAAAGGCGTGATCCGCCCGGACTTCCGCCCCGCCGAGATCGCGGCGAGCTACGAGGCGGGCGGCGCGGCGTGTCTGTCCGTGCTCACCGACGCGCAATACTTCCAGGGCAGCGCCGCCTACCTGCAGGCGGCGCGCGCGGCGTGTCGCCTGCCGGTGCTGCGCAAGGATTTCATCATCGATCCCTACCAGGTCTATGAGGCGCGCGCGATGGGGGCGGACTGCATCCTGCTCATCGTCGCCGCCCTCGACCCGGGGGCGATGCGGGAACTGGAAGCGCTCGCGCTGGAACTGGGCATGGCGGTGCTGGTCGAGTCGCACGATGCGGCGGAGCTCGACGCCGCATTGCAGTTGCGGACGCCGCTCATGGGCATCAACAACCGCAACCTGCGCACGTTCGAGGTCAGCCTCGGCACCACGCTGTCGCTGCTGCCGAAGATCGGCGACGACCGCATCGTCGTCACCGAATCGGGAATACTCGCGCCGGGCGACGTCGCCACGATGCGCAGCCACGGCGTCGACGCCTTCCTGGTCGGCGAGGCCTTCATGCGCGCCGCCGACCCGGGCGCCGAACTCGCGCGCCTGTTCGCCTGACGCGGCGCCTCAGCGCTTGCCGCCCAACAGGCTGCCCAGGATTCCGCGGACGAGCGAGCGGCCGACCTGGCTGCCGATGGCGCGCGCGGCCGACTTCGCCAGCGCTTCCACCGCGCTTTCGCGCCGCCCGCCGCCACCGAGCACGGTGCCGAGCACCCCCCCGCCGGCCGGACCGGCAGCGGCCTTGGCCTGCTGTTTCGCCTCGGCTTGCGCCGTAGCCGCCTGCGCTGCCTGCTCGGCACGCGCCTTGAGGATTTCGTGCGCCGACTCGCGGTCGACGGGCTTGTCGTATACACCCGCGACCAGCGAGGACTGCATCAGCTGACGCCGCCTGGCGTCGGGAATCGGCCCGATCTGGCCGCGCGGCGGCACGATGAACGCGCGCTCGACGACGTTGGGACGGCCCTTGGCGTCCAGAAACGACACCAGCGCCTCGCCGACGCCGAGTTCGGTGATGACCGCGGCCTCGTCGAGCGCCGGGTTGTCGCGCATGGTCTCCGCCGCCGCCTTGACCGCCTTCTGGTCGCGCGGCGAAAAGGCGCGCAGCGCGTGCTGCACCCGGTTGCCGAGCTGCGACAGCACGCGGTCCGGCACGTCGGCCGGGTTCTGCGTGACGAAGAAGACGCCCACGCCCTTGGAACGGATGAGCCGCACCACCTGCTCGATCTTTTCCACCAGCGCGGGCGGCGCGTCGTTGAACAGGAGATGCGCCTCGTCGAAAAAGAACACCAGCTTCGGCTTGTCGAGGTCGCCCGCCTCGGGCAGGTTCTCGAACAGTTCGGCGAGCAGCCACAGCAGCAGGGTCGCGTAAAGCTTGGGCGACTGCATGAGTTTGTCGGCGGCGAGGATGTTGACGACGCCGCGCCCGCGCTCGGTCTGCATCAGGTCGTCGATGTTGAGCATGGGCTCGCCGAAAATTTTGTCGCCGCCCTGCGATTCGAGCGTGAGCAGGCCGCGCTGGATCGCGCCGATGGAAGCGGCCGACACGTTGCCGTACTCGGTGGTGAAGGACTTCGCGTTTTCGCCGACGAAGGCGAGCATCGAACGCAGGTCTTTCAGATCGAGCAGCAACAGGCCGTTGTCGTCGGCGATCTTGAAGACGAGGTTCAATACGCCGGCCTGCGTCTCGTTCAAGTCGAGGATGCGCGCGAGCAGCAGGGGGCCCATGTCGGATACCGTCGCGCGCACCGGGTGGCCGGCTTCGCCGAAGGGATCCCAGAACGTCACGGGGTAGCCCTCGTGCGCGAACCCCTCCAGCCCGAGCATCGCCACCCGCTCTTCGACCTTGGCATTGCCGCCGCCCGGCTGCGAAATGCCCGAGAGGTCGCCCTTCACGTCCGACAGGAAGCAGGGTACGCCGATCGCCGAGAACTGTTCGGCCAGCGTCTGCAACGTGACCGTCTTGCCGGTGCCGGTGGCGCCGGTGATGAGCCCGTGGCGGTTGGCCATCTGCGGCAGCAGGAAAAGTTCGGTGTGCGCATTCTTGGCAATCAAGAGCGGGTCGGCCATGACGAATCCTGTGGCATTGGAATGGCGTGATTCTAGCGGCTTCGCCTGCGGTCGGCGTCGCGCGAAGAATAAGGATCGACTAATATTCTGGCCATCATCGGAAAAACGGAAACCAGGGAGAAAACGGGTGGCGGGTGAAGCGCGGCTGCATGAAATCGTGATCGTCGGTGGCGGCGCCGGCGGGCTGGAGCTCGCCACCCGGCTCGGCGACAAGCTCGGCCGGAAGAAGCGCGCGCGCATTACCTTGATCGACGCCTCGCCCTCGCACATCTGGAAGCCGCTTCTGTACGAGGTCGCCGCCGGCAGCCTCGATTCCTACGCCGAGCGCCTCGAATACCTGGCGCAGGGGCACTGGCACGGCTTCACCTTCCGTCTCGGTCGCATGGACGGGCTCGACCGCACGCGCCAGGAAGTCAGCGTCGCGCCGACCCTCGACGAAAACGGCGTCGAGATCATCCCGCGCAGAACCTTCCATTACGACACGCTGGTGATCGCGGTCGGCTCCGTCGGCAACGACTTCGGCGTGCCCGGCGTGCGCGAGCACTGCATCATGCTCGACACGCCCGAGGATGCGCGCGAATTCCATCGTCGCCACATCAACGCCTGCCTGCGCGCCAACACCCAGCGCGAGCCCGTCGCGCCAGGCCAGCTCACCGTCGGCATCGTCGGCGCGGGCGCCACCGGCGTCGAGCTTGCCGCCGAACTGCACGACACCACGCGCGAACTTTCCGCCTACGGCATGGACAAGATCAAGCCGGAGAAAAGCCTGAAACTGCTGCTGGTCGAGGCCTCCGACCGCATCTTGCCCGGCCTGCCGCCGCGCCTGTCGGCCGCCGCCGCAGAGCGTCTTGCCGCGCTCGGCGTCGAGATGCACGTGCGCGAGCGCATCGTCGAGGTGCGCGAGAACGGCATGCTCACCGCCGACGGCAAGTTCATTCCCGCCTCCATGATGGTGTGGTCGGCCGGCATCAAGGCGCCGGACTTCCTCAAGGATATCGCCGGGCTCGAAACCAACCGCATCAATCAACTGGTGGTGCGGACGACGCTGCAGACCACGCGCGACGACAATATCTTCGCCTTCGGCGACTGCGCCGCGTGTCCCATGCCGGACGGCAGGTTCGTGCCGCCCCGCGCGCAGGCCGCGCACCAGCAGGCCTCGCTGCTGGTCAAGTCGATCTGCCGCCGCCTCGCCGGCAAGCCGCTGCCCGAATACGTCTACCGCGACTACGGCTCGCTCGTCGCCCTCGGCCGCTTCTCGCCGGTCGGCAACCTGATGGGCGCGCTCACCGGCGGCAGCATCATGATCGAAGGCGTGCTGGCGCGGCTGGTGTACTGGTCATTGCACAAGATGCACGAAATCGCCCTGCACGGCTGGGTGAAGACCGCGCTCACCACCTACGCGCATTTCATCAGCACGCCGACGCGGGCGCGGATCAAGCTGCACTAGCCGGAGCATTCGTCGCCCCACAGCCACGCCGCGCCGCGCACGCCGCTCGAGTCGCCGTGCTGCGGTGGCATGAGCCGCGTGTCCACGCGGTCGGAAAACACGTAGCGCCGCCACAGTTTCGGCACGGTGTCGTAGAGCCGGGCGATGTTCGACATGCCACCGCCGAGCACGATCACGTCGGGGTCGATGAGATTGATGACGCCGGCGAGCGCGCGCGCCAGGCGTTCCTCGTAGCGCGCGAGCGTCGCGCTGCACGGGCCGTAGCCGGCGGCGGCGAGCTGGGCGATTTCGTGCGCGGGAAGGTCTTCGCCGCCGTAGCGTACGTGGTCGGCGGCGAAACCGGGGCCGGAGAGCCAGGTTTCGATGCAGCCTTTCTTGCCGCAGTAGCAGGCGGGGGCGGCGTCGAGTTCGCGCGGGCTGGGCCAGGGGTGGGGGATCGCCTCGCCGGTGGCGGGGTGGGTGCCTGTGGGTTCGCGGTCGGCCTGGGCGTGGGCGAACTGGAAATAGGGCAGGGGATTGTGGCCCCACTCGCCGGCGATGGCGTTGGCGCCTTGTAGCAAATGGCCGCGCACGACCACGCCGCCGCCGACGCCGGTGCCGAGGATGACGCCGAACACGGTGTTGGCGCCCGCTGCGGCGCCGTCGGACGCTTCCGACAACGCGAAGCAGTCGGCGTCGTTGGCGAGGCGGATTTCGCGGTCGAGCGCGCGCTCCAGGTCTTCCTTGAGCAGCTGGCCGTTGAGGCAGGTGGAATTGCAGTTCTTCATGCGTCCGGTGGCGGGCGAGATCGCGCCGGGGGTGCCGACGCCGATGCTGCCGTGTCCGCCCAGTTCGTATTCCGCCTGATGCACCAGCGCGGCGACGGCGGCGACCGTGGCGAGGTAGTCGTTTTGCGGGGTGGGCACGCGGCGGCGCAGGACTTCGCGGCCGCCGGCGTCGATGGCGATCAGTTCGATCTTGGTGCCGCCGAGGTCGATGCCCAAGCGTAGGGGTGGGGCCACGGTGTAAAATCTCCAGTTACTGAATTTGCGTTGGAATAAACATGGCAGGACATTCGAAGTGGGCCAACATCCAGCACCGCAAGGGGCGGCAGGATGCCAAGCGCGGCAAGATCTTCACCAAGCTTATCAAGGAAATCACCGTGGCCGCCAAGATGGGCGGCGGCGACCCGGCGATGAATCCGCGGCTGCGGCTGGCGATCGAAAAGGCCAAGGCCGAGTCGATGCCGAAGGACAACATTGAGAACGCGATCAAGCGCGGCACCGGCCAGCTCGACGGCGTGAACTATGAGGAAGTGCGCTACGAGGGCTACGGCATCGGCGGCGTCGCGGTGATGGTCGACTGCCTCACCGACAACAAGACGCGCACCGTGGCCGACGTGCGCCACGCCTTCACCAAGCACGGCGGCAACATGGGCACCGACGGCTGCGTCGCGTTCCAGTTCAAGCACTGCGGCCAGATCGTGCTGGCGCCGGGTGCGAGCGAGGACGCGGTGATGGAAGTGGCGCTGGAAGCCGGCGCCGACGACGTGATCCCCAACGACGACGGTTCGATCGAGGTGCTGACCCCGCCCGACCCCAAAGCCTTCGAGACGGTGAAGGACGCGCTGGAAAAGGCCGGCTTCACGCTGGCGATGGCCGAGATCACCATGCGCCCCGAGTCGGAAACCGAGCTCACCGGCGACGACGCGGTGAAGATGCAGAAAATCCTCGACGCGCTGGAGAGCCTCGACGACGTGCAGGCGGTCTACACCAACGCGGTGTTGCCGGAGTGAGACTGGCCTGCTATAAAGTGGTCAGAATGAAATGACCACTTGGGGCAACCATGGAACTTCCCGCGACTGAATTCAAGGCCAAGTGCCTGGCCTACCTCGACCAGGTGGCGCAGACGCACGCCCCCATCACCCTGACCAAGCACGGTCGCCCGGTGGCCCGGCTGGTGCCGGTGGACGAGGCCGAACCGGTGCTGTTCGGTCGTCTCGCGGGCACGGTGCAGGTGCGCGGCGACCTGATTGCGCCGGTTGACGAAGCTTGGGAAGCCGATGCCTGACGCCGGGCTGGTGATCGACACCCATGTCTGGCTGTGGCTGGAAGCCGACCCCGACCGCCTCGGCCAACCGGCCCGCGCGCGCATCGAGCAGGCCGCCCGCGCGGGTCGCTTGTGGCTGTCGGTGATGTCGGTGTGGGAGATTGGCGTGCTTGTGGCCAAGGACCGCATCCGCCTGTCCATGCCAGTGGACGAGTGGGTGCGCCAGGCCACTGCAACCCCAGGCATGCAGATGCTGGGCGTGATCCCCGAAATTGCCCTGGAATCGACGCGGCTGCCGGATTCGCCCCATGGTGACCCGGTCGATCGCCTGCTGATGGCGAGTGCGCGGGTGCATAACCTCACGCTGGTCACGGCCGACGAAAAAATTCTTGCCTATGCCGGGCAGGGGCACTTGAGGGCGCTGCAAGCGTGAGCGGTATCCGCATCCTCGGCATCGACCCCGGTCTGCGGCTCACCGGCTTCGGCGTGATCGAGCAGATCGGCCAGAAGCTCGCCTACGTGGCGAGCGGCGTGATCAAGAGCGGCGAGGGCAGCCTGCCGCAACGGCTGGGGGTGCTGTTCGCCGGCATCAACGAGGTGGTCGAGACCTACCGGCCCGACACCTGCGCGGTCGAGATCGTCTTCGTCAACGTCAACCCGCAGTCCACCCTGCTGCTGGGGCAGGCGCGCGGCGCGGCGATCTGTGCGGCGGTATCCCATGACCTGGCGGTGGCGGAATACACGGCCTTGCAGATCAAGCAGGCGGTGGTCGGCCACGGCAAGGCCGCCAAGGAACAGGTGCAGGACATGGTCAAGCGCCTGCTGGCGCTGCCGGTGGCGCCGACCGCCGATGCGGCCGATGCGCTCGCCTGCGCCATTACCCACGCGCACGGCAGCCGGCTCGGCGCGCACGCCACGGCGGGGTATCGCGTGAAAGGCGGGCGGCTGGTATGAACCGGGGTTTCGAATGATGGGCAACGCTGTTTTGAATGGATGCGCCCCATGATCGGGCGCATTACCGGCATCCTCGCCGCCAAGCAGCCGCCGCAGGTGCTGGTGGACGTGAACGGCGTCGGCTACGAGATCGACGTGCCGATGAGCACCTTCTACAACCTGCCCGCGATCGGCGAGAAAGTGAGCCTGCTCACGCACCTGGCGATCCGCGAGGACGCGCATCTGCTCTATGGTTTTGGCAGCGAGGCCGAGCGCGCGGCGTTCCGCGAATTGCTCAAGGTCTCGGGCATCGGCGCCAAGACCGCGCTGTCGGTGCTCTCGGGCCTGTCGGTCAACGACCTGTCGGCGGCGATCGCGGCGCAGGAAGTCGGACGTCTCGTCAAGGTGCCCGGCATCGGCAAGAAAACCGCCGAGCGCCTCTTGCTCGAACTGAAGGGCAAGCCGGTGTTCGCCGGCGCGGTGGCCGGTAGCGCCGTCGCCGCGCCCTCCGACGACGTGCGCCAGGCCCTGCTGGCGCTGGGCTACAACGAACGCGAAGCGGCCGAAGCCATCCGGCAGTTGCCGGCCGACCTCGGGGTGGGCGAAGCAATCCGCCAGGCCCTGCGCGGGCTATCGAAAGCCTGAGCCGCAGCCCATGCGCCCGGCCGATCTTGACCGTCGTTTCCGTATCCGCCTGTGGGGGGTGGTAGCCATCTTTTTGCTGGCAATCTCGCTCACCCTGTGGGCGGGTTACCGCGAAGCCGACGCGCGGCGCGACCAGCTCGTGCGCGAGCAACTCGTGCTGGTCGAAAAAAATCTGTTGCGTCGGCTGGATTTCTACCGCCAGGCTGTCAGCCAGCTCGCCGCCGATCCTGGCACGCATGAGCAGGTCGTGCTCGGCGATACCGCCAGCCAGCAGCGATGGTCCGAAACCCGATTGCGTTTTCTGCCAGGCGTGCTGGGGCTGGCGCTGGTCGATCCGAACGGTCGCGTGCTCGGCAACGCCGGCGATCTGAGGATCGGCGCGGCCTGTGCGCGTGACCTCGAAAAGCCCGGTATGCTCGGCAGAACCCATTTGCTGGTTCATCGGGACCAGCCGGGATTCGCCCATTTCGATATCACTGTGCCGGTGACCGGGCCGGGCGGCGAGACGGTCGGGGGGCTCTTCGTGAGCTTACGTCTCGATCAGCTGCAGCGGGTGGTCGACGATTC
Source organism: Thiobacillus denitrificans (assembly GCA_020725005.1). Taxonomy (GTDB): domain Bacteria; phylum Pseudomonadota; class Gammaproteobacteria; order Burkholderiales; family Thiobacillaceae; genus Thiobacillus; species Thiobacillus denitrificans_G. Next base: position 1,627 of record DYFW01000089.1, on the reverse strand, counting down.
GCGCTATTCGGGTCACGCGCTCGCCGTCGTCGATGATGCCGGGGCGGTGATCGTGCGCACGCAAGCCGTGCACACCGGCCCGCCCGACATCGACCACGCACTGCGCGATACCGGGTGGCAGGTCCAGGTCTGGGGCGGCGATCCGGCGCTGTCGCACACGCAATTCGTCATGATCACAATTGCGGCCGCGACGCTCATGGCAGTGCTGGCGGTGATGCTGCAGGGCATGCGCACCCTTCAGCGCAATATCCATCGTGATCTTGCCACCATCCGCGACGGCCTTGCCGCTGTCGCCTCGGGGTCGCCGCTGCCGCCGCTGGTGCCCACCTACTTGCAGTTTCAGCCGGCGATCCATGAGATCGAACGGATCGCCGGCGAAATCGAAAAGCAGCGCAGCGAGTTTGCCCGCCAGAGCCTCACCGACGCGCTCACCGGTCTGCCCAACAGGCGCGCGCTGGAAGGCCGCTTCAGTCAGTTGCTCGGCTTTGCACAGCGCGGCCACGCCATCGCGCTGGTGCTGATGGACCTCGATCACTTCAAGGCGCTCAACGACAGCCAGGGCCACGCGGCCGGCGACAAGGCGCTGCTGGCGCTGGCGCATGCGCTGACCGCCACCTCGCGCAGCGCCGATTTCGCGGCACGGCTGGCGGGCGATGAATTCATCGTTCTGCTCGCCGGGCACGATCTGGAAGGCACCTCTGCCTGGTACATGCGCCTTGTCGACCGCTTCCGCTCCGAGTTGCGGGCCGTGGGAATCCAGTCGGAACTCAACCTGAGCGGCGGGCACACCTGGCTTACCGGCAACGATACCTTGAGCCGCGTGCTGAAGCGCGCCGACCGCGCGCTCTATCGCGCCAAGGCCGAGGGCCGTGCGCGGCTCGTCTTCCATACCGACATGGGCGACGCGGCCGCACGGTAGAATCGGCGCATGATCGAAACCGACCGCCTCATCGCACCCGCCGCCGTCAGCCCCGTCGAGGAGCAGATCGAACGCGCGCTGCGGCCGCGCACGCTCGCCGAATACGTCGGCCAGGCCAAGGCGCGCGAGCAGCTCGAGATCTTCATCCACGCCGCGCGCCAGCGCAAGGAAGCGCTCGACCACGTGCTCTTGTTCGGTCCGCCTGGCCTGGGCAAGACCACGCTCGCGCACATCATCGCGCGCGAAATGGGCGTGAACCTGCGCCAGACCTCGGGCCCGGTGCTCGAACGCGCCGGCGACCTGGCGGCGCTGCTCACCAATCTGGAACCCAACGACGTGCTGTTCATCGACGAGATCCATCGTCTCTCCCCGGTGGTCGAGGAAGTGCTCTACCCCGCGCTGGAGGACTACCAGATCGACATCATGATCGGCGAGGGCCCGGCGGCGCGCTCGGTCAAGCTCGACCTGCCGCCGTTCACCCTGGTCGGCGCCACCACCCGCGCCGGCATGTTGACGAACCCGCTGCGCGACCGCTTCGGCATCGTCGCCCGGCTCGAATTCTATTCGGCGGAAGAGCTTGGTTTCATCGTGCACCGCTCGGCGGGCCTCCTGGGCATGAACCTCGACGAGGCGGGCGCGCTGGAGATCGCGCGGCGCTCGCGCGGCACGCCGCGCATCGCCAACCGCCTGCTGCGCCGCGTGCGCGAC
>DYFW01000363.1 GCA_020725005.1 Thiobacillus denitrificans | reverse complement strand
CTACTGCGTCGACAACCTGCCGCTCGCCATGCTGCAGCCCCTGGTCGACTGCCTCAAGCAGGAAGGACAGCAACGCGTCGCCATCGCCATCGATGCGCGCAGCAACGCAAGCCTGGCCCAGCTTCCCGCGCGGGTCGAACAGCTGCGCGCGCAGGGGGCGGACGTGCGCGTGATCTTCCTCGAGGCCAAGACGCTCACGCTGGTCAAGCGTTTCTCCGAAACGCGCCGCCGCCACCCGCTGTCGAGCGACACCGTCTCGCTGCATGAGGCAATCCAGCTCGAACGCGAAATGCTCGCCGACGTCGCGCCGCTGGCGCACCGCATCGACACCAGCGACCTTTCCGTCTCGGCGCTGCGCATGTGGATCAAGGATCTGATCGGGCAGGATCGGTCACGCATCACCTTGCTGTTCCAGTCCTTCGGCTTCAAGCACGGCATCCCGCTCGACGCCGACCTGGTGTTCGACGTGCGCTGCCTGCCCAACCCGCACTATGTCGCCGAGCTGCGCCCGCTCACCGGGCGCGACCAGCCGGTCAAGGACTACCTCGAGGCGAGCCCCAATGCGATGGCGATGCTCGCCGACATCCGCGCCTACGTGGAAAACTGGTTGCCGTGCTTCATCCAGGACCACCGTTCCTACCTCACCGTGGCCATCGGCTGCACCGGCGGCCAGCACCGCAGCGTGTATTTCGCCGAGACGCTCGCCGCCGCCTTCCGCGCGCGCGAGCAGGTGCTGGTGCGACATCGCGAGCTCGCCTGATGCTGCGCGCGGGCGACTTGGCCGTGCTCGCGGCGGGCACCGGCATGGTCATCGTGCTGACCTGGTGGTCGTGGCTGGCCCCGGCAGGCGACACCGCCGTGATCCGCGCCGGCGGCAAGATCGTCGAGACCGTCGCGCTCACGCAGGCCCGCCGCCTCAGCGTCGCAGGTCCGCTCGGCACCACGCAGATCGACATCGAACCCGGCCGCGCGCGCGTCGCCGCCGATCCCTCGCCGCGCCAGCTGTGCGTGAAACAGGGCTGGCTCTCGCAAGCCGGCGAGGCGGCGCTGTGCCTGCCCAACCAGGTCAGCCTCGAAATCCGCGGCCGCACCCCATCCCATGACACGCGCGTCTATTGAGCTGCCGGTCACCGCCGAGGATCGCCGGCTGG
>DYFW01000362.1 GCA_020725005.1 Thiobacillus denitrificans | reverse complement strand
GCGAGCCGCAGCACGCTCATTCCGACCACGAGCAGCGTGATCAAGACCACGAGCCGCTCGATCCCGGTGCGGATGAACTGCTTCATCAGGCGATGCTGATCCCATTCGGGATGCCGCGTGGCCTGGCGCTCGCGCCCGACCAACACGGCACTGACGACCATCGCGGTGACGCCGCCGTACAACGCGGCGAGGCCCGCTTCAAGTCCAGCGAACGCGCCATAGGCAAGGGCGACGATCGGCGCGATGCCCGCCTGGGCCAGCGCGACCCGGCCGATACCCGTGAGGCTGCCGCTAAACATTAGCCCGCGATGATACTCGAATTAGCGGCGTCTATGCAAACATCAAAGCCCTTGATGATGCATTTCAGAACATAGTGAAATAGTACTGATGCCTCGGCGCCACATTCGCGGGCCGAACGCGTCTCACAGCTGGATGCCGAGCCGCTGGAGCAGGCCGTCGAGCTCGTCGGCGCTGGCGAACGACAGGGTGAGCTTGCCGCTGCCGGAGCGCGTCGTCTGCACGTGCGCGGTCATGCCGAGCGCGTCCGACAGCGCCTCCTCCAGCCGCAGGAGGTCGCGCGACACGGCGGGCTTCGCCGGCGCCGCCGCCGGCGGCGCCTTCAGGCGCGCGACGCGGCGCTCGACTTCGCGCACCGACAGCCCGCGGGTTTCGATCTCGTGCGCGAGTTCGCGCTGCTGCGCCGCATTGAGCGGCAAGAGCGCACGCGCATGACCCATTTCGATGAGGCCGGCGACGAGCATGTCCTGCACCGGGCGCGACAGGTTGAGCAGACGCAGGAGGTTGGACACCGCCGCGCGCGACTTGCCGACCGCCTGCGCGACGGCGTCATGGGTCATGCCGAATTCGTGGATCAGGCGCTGCAGGCCATGCGCCTCGTCGATGGCGTTCAAATCCTCGCGCTGGATGTTCTCGATCAGCGCCATCGCCGCCACCGCATCGTCGGCGACTTCGCGCACCAGCACCGGTACCTCGCTCAATCCTGCCAGCTGCGCCGCGCGCCAGCGGCGCTCGCCGGCGATGATCTCGTAGCCGCCGGCGACCTCGCGCGCGAGGATGGGCTGCATCAGGCCCTGCGCGCGGATCGAGTCGGCGAGCTCCTGCAGCGATTCGCTGTCCATCTGGGTGCGCGGCT
>DYFW01000088.1 GCA_020725005.1 Thiobacillus denitrificans | reverse complement strand
GCCGCGGCCAGCGCGAGCTGATCATCGGCGACCGCCAGACCGGCAAGACCGCGGTCGCGATCGACGCCATCATCAACCAGAAGGGCACCGGCGTGAAGTGCATCTACGTCGCCGTCGGCCAGAAGGCGTCGTCCGTCGCCAACGTCGTGCGCAAGCTCGAAGAACACGGCGCGATGGAGCACACCATCGTCGTCGCCGCGACCGCCTCCGACGCCGCTGCGATGCAGTACATCGCCCCGTACGCCGGCTGCACCATGGGCGAGTTCTTCCGCGACAACGGCGAAGACGCGCTGATCGTGTACGACGACCTCACCAAGCAGGCCTGGGCCTACCGTCAGGTGTCGCTGCTGCTGCGCCGTCCGCCGGGCCGCGAAGCCTACCCGGGCGACGTGTTCTACCTGCACTCGCGCCTGCTCGAACGCGCCGCGCGCGTCAACGCCGACTACGTCGAGAAATACACCAAGGGCGCGGTCAAGGGCAAGACCGGCTCGCTGACCGCGCTGCCGATCATCGAGACGCAGGCCGGCGACGTTTCCGCCTTCGTGCCGACCAACGTGATCTCGATCACCGACGGCCAGATCTTCCTCGAGACCGACCTCTTCAACGCCGGCATCCGTCCCGCGATCAACGCCGGCCTGTCGGTGTCGCGCGTCGGCGGCGCCGCGCAGACCAAGGTCATCAAGAAGCTGGGCGGCGGCGTGCGTCTGGCGCTGGCGCAGTACCGCGAACTCGCGGCCTTCGCGCAGTTCGCGTCCGACCTCGACGAAGCCACCCGCAAGCAGCTCGAGCGCGGCCGCCGCGTCACCGAACTGATGAAGCAGGCGCAATACTCGCCGATGTCGGTGTCGCAAATGGCGCTGACCCTGTTCGCGGTCAACAAGGGCTACATGGACGACGTCGAGGTGAACAAGATCCTGGCCTTCGAAGCCGCGCTGCAGGCGTTCATGAAGTCGAAGTACGCCAGCGTCATGGAGAGCATCGAGGCCAGCGGCAACCTGGACGACGCGACCGAAAAGACGCTCACCGCCGCCTGCGACGAGTTCAAGAAAACCGGCGTCTACTGATAGACCGTTGAGTGGAAGCGCCCGTTTTTAATTAGGAGCAGGCATGGCAGCCGGAAAAGAGATACGGACCAAGATCAAGAGCGTGGAAAACACGCGCAAGATCACCAAGGCCATGGAAATGGTCGCGGCGTCCAAGATGCGCCGTGCGCAGGACCGCATGAAGGCCGCGCGCCCGTACGCCGAGAAGATCGCCCGCGTGGCGACGCACCTGGCGTATGCGCACACCGAGTACAAGCATCCCTTCGTCATCGCCCGCGAACAGGTCAAGCGTGTCGGCCTCATCGTCGTCACCTCCGACAAGGGCCTGTGCGGCGGCCTCAACACCAATGCCCTGCGCATGGTGGTGAACCAGATGAAGCAGTGGGATGCCGCCGGCGTCGGCATCGACGTCACCGCGATCGGCAACAAGGGCCTGGGCTTCATGCAGCGCCTGGGCGCCAACGTGGTGTCGCAGCTGACCGCGATCGGCGACACGCCGCACATGGACAAGCTGATCGGCCCGGTGAAGATCATGCTGGACGCCTACCTCGAAGGCCGCATCGACGCGCTGTACGTCGTCTACAACCGCTTCATCAACACCATGAAGCAGGAGCCGACACTGACCCAGCTGTTGCCGCTGTCACGGCTCGAGAGCGAGGAAGAGGCGAGCCTGAAGACGCACTGGGACTACATCTACGAACCCGATGCCAAGCCGGTGGTCGACGCCATGCTGATGCGCTACATCGAGTCGCTGGTATACCAGGCCGTCGCCGAAAACATCGCCTGCGAGCAGTCGGCGCGCATGGTGGCGATGAAGGCCGCGTCGGACAACGCCAAGAACGTGATCGGCGAACTCAAGCTGATCTACAACAAGACCCGTCAGGCCGCGATCACCAAGGAACTGTCCGAGATCGTCGCCGGCGCCGCTGCGGTTTGAGCGCTAACAGAATTCAATTCATTAGGAAATCAACATGAGCAACGGAAAAATTGTTCAGATCATCGGCGCGGTGGTGGACGTGGAATTTCCGCGCAACGCCATGCCCAAGGTCATGGAAGCGCTGAAGATGCAGTCCCCCGAGCTGACCTTCGAAGTGCAGCAGCAGCTGGGCGACGGCGTCGTGCGCACCATCGCGATGGGCTCGACCGACGGCCTCCGGCGCGGCATGGAGGTGCTCGCCACCGGCAACCCCATCATGGTGCCGGTCGGCCAGAAGACGCTGGGCCGCATCATGAACGTGCTCGGTGAGCCGGTCGACGAAGCCGGCCCCATCGGCGCGGAAATCACCATGCCGATCCACCGCAAGGCCCCGGCCTACGCCGACCAGGCCGCGACGGTCGAAATCCTGGAAACCGGCATCAAGGTCATCGACCTCATCATGCCGATCGCCAAGGGCGGCAAGGTCGGCCTGTTCGGCGGCGCCGGCGTCGGCAAGACCGTGACGCTGATGGAACTCATCCGCAACATCGCCGTGCAGCACTCCGGCTTCTCGGTGTTCGCCGGCGTCGGCGAGCGCACCCGCGAGGGCAACGACTTCTATCACGAGATGAAGGAAGGCGGCGTGCTCGACAAGGTCGCGCTGGTCTACGGCCAGATGAACGAGCCGCCCGGCAACCGCCTGCGCGTCGCACTCACCGGCCTGACCATGGCCGAATACTTCCGCGACGAAGGCCGCGACGTGCTCCTGTTCGTCGACAACATCTACCGCTACACGCTGGCCGGCACCGAAGTGTCCGCGCTCTTGGGCCGGATGCCGTCGGCGGTGGGCTACCAGCCGACGCTCGCCGAGGAAATGGGCCGCCTGCAGGAGCGCATCACCTCGACCAAGACCGGCTCGATCACCTCGTTCCAGGCCGTGTACGTGCCGGCGGACGACCTGACCGACCCGTCGCCCGCGACGACCTTCGCCCACCTGGACGCCACCCTGGTGCTGTCGCGTCAGGTTGCCGAACTCGGCATCTACCCCGCGGTGGATCCGCTCGACTCGACCTCGCGCATCCTGGATCCGCAAGTGGTCGGCGAGGAGCACTACACCGTCGCGCGCAAGGTGCAGGGCACGCTGCAGAAGTACAAGGAACTGCGCGACATCATCGCGATCCTGGGCATGGATGAACTGTCGCCCGAAGACAAGCTGGCGGTGTCGCGCGCGCGCAAGCTGCAGCGCTTCCTGTCGCAGCCGTTCTTCGTCGCCGAAGTGTTCACCGGCGCGCCCGGCAAGTACGTCTCGCTGAAGGACACCATCGCCGGCTTCAAGGCGATCGTCGAAGGCGAATACGACCACCTGCCCGAGCAGGCCTTCTACATGGTCGGCTCGATCGAGGAAGCCGTCGAAAAGGCGAAGACGATTCAATAAGCTGGTGAGGGGTGAGGGGTAAGGCGTCAGGCGAAAGGGCCGCGCCTCACGCCTCGCGCCTCACGCTTCACGAGGTTTTAATATGGCCATGACCCTACACGTCGACATCGTCAGCGCTGAAGAATCCCTCTACTCCGGCACCGCCGAAGTGGTGATCGCCCCCGGCGCGCGCGGCGAACTCGGTATTTACCCGCGGCACACGCCGCTGCTCACCACGCTGAAACCCGGTTCGGTGCGCATCAAGGTGCCGAACCAGGCCGAAGAAGAGCTGGTGTATGTCTCCGGCGGCATCCTCGAGGTGCAGCCGCACGTCGTCACCATCCTGTCCGACTCCGCGATCCGTGGCGCCGACCTCGACGAAGCCAAGGCGCTCGCCGCCAAACAGGCCGCCGAGGAAGCGATGCGGGACAAGGCCGCGGCGATCGACTATGCGCAGGCCCAGGCGGAACTGGCGGAGGCGGTGGCCCAGCTGGCGGCGATCAAGAAGCTGCGCAAACAACCCTGAGCGACCCAGCCGCGCTCCCCCAAAAGGCAACCCATCGGGTTGCCTTTTTTCATCCGGCGGACAGGCCGCTGGCCTTATACTTGCTGCGCGAATTGCCTGGCCCACGACATCTTCCCACGCATGACTGCCAAACTCGACATCGTCATCCTCGCCGCAGGCAAGGGCACGCGCATGCGGTCCGACCTGCCCAAGGTGCTGCACAAACTGGCCGGCAAGCCGCTGGTCGGGCATGTGATCGACACCGCCCACGCACTCGGCGCGGCGCAGGTCTGCGTCGTCTACGGCTTCGGGGGCGAGGCGGTGCCGCAGGCGCTCGCCGACGACAAGCTGACGTTCGTGTTGCAGGCCGAACAGCACGGCACCGGCCATGCGGTGCGGCAGGCGCTGCCGCGGCTGGGCGACGACACGGTCACGCTGGTGCTCTATGGCGACGTGCCGCTGACCCGCGCTGCAACGCTGCGGCCGCTGGTCGACGCCGCGCGCGGCGGCAAGCTGGGCTTGCTCACCGTCGAGCTCGCCGACCCCGACGGCTACGGCCGCATCGTCCGCGAGCACGGCCAGGTGGTGCGCATCGTCGAACACAAGGACGCGAGCCCGGCCGAACGGGCGATCACCGAAGTCAATACCGGCATCCTCGCGGTGGCGACGCCGCATCTGAAGCGCTGGATCGGCGAACTGAAGAGCGACAACGCGCAGGGGGAGTACTACCTCACCGACATCATCGCGCTGGCGGTGCGCGACGGGGTCGAAATCGAGGCGCATCAACCCGCCGACGCGTGGGAGGTGCTGGGCGTCAACAGCAAGGCGCAGCTCGCCGAGCTGGAGCGCGTCCACCAGCGCGAGATCGCGCGCGGCCTGCTGGACGCCGGCGTCACGCTCCTGGACCCCGCGCGGCTCGACGTGCGCGGCAGCCTCGTGTGCGGGCGCGATGTCACGATCGACATCGGCTGCGTGTTCGAAGGCCGCGTCGAGCTGGGCGACGGCGTCGAAGTGGGCGCCCACTGCGTGCTGCGCAACGTGAAGGTCGCGGCGGGCACGCGCATCGACGCCTTCACCCTCATCGACGACGCCGTCATCGGCGAAGCCAACAAGCTCGGCCCCTTCACGCGCATCCGTCCCGGCACCCTGCTTGCGCGCGACGTGCACGTCGGCAACTTCGTCGAGATCAAGAACAGCCAGATCGGCGACGGCTCCAAGATCAACCACCTGTCCTACGTGGGCGACACGACCATGGGCAAGAAGGTCAACATCGGCGCCGGCACCATCACCTGCAACTACGACGGCGCGAACAAGCACCGCACAGTGATCGAGGACGAGGTCTTCGTCGGCTCGGACACGCAGCTCGTCGCGCCGGTCACCGTCGGCAGGGGGGCGACGCTGGGCGCGGGCACCACGCTCACCCGCGACGCCCCCGCGGGAGAATTGACGCTGTCGCGGGCGAAACAGGTTACCGTCCCCGGCTGGAAGCGGCCGGTCAAACAAAAGAAGGAAAGCTGATATGTGCGGCATCGTCGGCGCAGTGGCGCAACGCAACGTCGTCCCCATCCTGCTCGAAGGGCTGCGGCGGCTGGAATACCGCGGCTACGACTCGGCGGGACTGGTCGTGATCGACGGCGGCCTGCACCGGGTGCGCAGCGTCGGCCGCGTCGCGTCGCTCGCCGCAGACTGCGCGAAGCAGCAGGTGCACGGCCACCTCGGCATCGCGCACACGCGCTGGGCGACGCACGGCGCGCCCAGCGAGGCCAATGCCCACCCGCATGTCAGCAATGGCCTCGCCGTGGTGCACAACGGCATTATCGAAAACCACGAGGCGCTGCGCGCGCAACTCAAGGCCGACGGTTTCACCTTCACCTCGGAAACCGACACCGAAGTGATCGCCCACCTCATCGAGCGGCACTACCGCCAGAGCCGCGACCTGCTCGCCGCCACCCGCGACGCCGTGGCGCAACTCGAAGGCGCCTACGCCATCGGCGTGGTCAGCGAAGACGCGCCCAATCGCCTCGTCTGCGCGCGCCGGGGCAGCCCCTTGCTGGTCGGCCTGGGCATCGAGGAAAACTTCATCGCCTCCGATGTTTCGGCCCTGCTGCCGGTGACCCAGCGCGTGATGTATCTGGAAGAGGGTGACGTCGCCGACATCGGCCTCTTGTCCGTCACGGTTTACGATGCCGCAGGCAGGCAGGCCGACCGCAGCGTGCATGTTTCCGAACTCTCCGCCGACATGGCCGAGCTCGGCAACTACCGCCACTTCATGCAGAAGGAAATCCACGAGCAACCGCGCGCGCTCGCCGACACCCTGCTCGCGGCGGTGGCGCAGGACCGGGTGCAGCCCGAGTGGTTCGGCTACGACGCCGCCGAGGTGTTGCGCCAGGTCGACGCGGTGACCTTCCTCGCCTGCGGCACCAGCTACCACGCGGCGAAAGTGGCCACTTACTGGCTGGAGGAGATCGCCGGCATTCCCGCGCGCGCCGAAATCGCCAGCGAGTACCGCTACCGTACCAGCGTGCCCAATCCCGACGCGCTCATCGTCACCATCTCGCAATCGGGCGAGACCGCCGATACGCTCGCGGCGCTCAATCACGCCAAGGCGCTCGGGCAAACCAAGACCCTGACGATCTGCAACGTGCCCGAATCGGCGTTGACGCGCGCTTCAAGGCTGAAATTCCTCACCCGCGCCGGCCCCGAAATCGGCGTCGCTTCGACCAAGGCCTTCACCACCCAGTTGGCCGGCCTGTTCCTCTTGACCCTGGTGCTGGCCAAGCTGCGCGGGCGGCTCACGCCAGCCCAGGAAACCGCGCACCTGGCCGACCTGCGCAGCCTGCCCGGCAAGGTGCAACAGGTGCTCGCACTCGAACCCGAGGTCGAGGCGTGGTCGCAGCGCTTCGCCAACAAGCACCACGCGCTGTTTCTCGGCCGCGGCGTGCACTACCCGATCGCCCTGGAAGGCGCGCTGAAGCTCAAGGAAATTTCCTACATCCACGCCGAGGCCTATCCCGCGGGCGAACTCAAGCACGGCCCGCTGGCGCTGGTCGACGAGGACATGCCGGTCATCGCCATCGCGCCCAACGACCCGCTGGTCGAAAAGCTGAAATCCAACCTGCAGGAAGTGCGCGCGCGCGGCGGCGAGCTCTACGTGTTCGCCGACGGCGACGTGAACATCGAGGAATCCGAGTTCGTCCACGTCATCAAGCTGCCCGGCGGCGCCAACGGCGCGCTCTCGCCCATCCTGCACACCGTGCCACTGCAGCTGCTGTCGTATCACGCCGCGTTGCAGAAGGGCACCGACGTCGACAAGCCGCGGAATCTCGCGAAGTCGGTGACGGTGGAATAGCTGCCCGGGAGTTCCCACGAAAAAGCGCGGCCTGTGCCGCGCTTTTTCGTGGGGGAGGCGACATCAATGCCGCTTCTGGTCTTCCTTCAGCGCCAGGGTCGCGACCTGCACGCGGTTCCTCAGCCCCAGTTTCTCCATGATGTTGCGCAGGTGGTTGCGCACGGTGTTTTCCGACAGCGTCATCTGGTAGGCAATGGCCTTGTTGGACAGCCCTTCCTTGACGTGGTTGACGATTTCCATCTCGCGCGCGGTCAGCGCCGAGAGCGCGCTGTTGTTGAGTTCGCCGCGCGCCATCTTCTGCATGACGTTGAGCGGGAAGCTGCTCTGGCCTTCGCACACGCTGCGGATCGCAGCGAGCACCTGCTCGGGGTCGCTCGACTTGATGACGTAGCCGTCGACGCCGGACGCGATCGCCTCGGAGATTTCCTCGTCGGAATCGGCGATGGTGAGCATGATGACCTTGATGCCGAGGTCGCGCAGTTCGGAGACGAGGTCGAGGCCGTCGGCGTCGGGCAGCGAGCGGTCGAGGAGCGCCGCGTCGGCGCGGTTGCCGGCGGCAAGCCAGGCGCGCAGCTCGGCGGCGTTGGCCATCTGCGCGATGAGTGCGAGGCCGGGTTCCTGCTGGATGTAGCCGGCCACGCCCATGCGCAGCAATGGATGGTCGTCGATGAGGATGATGCTGAGGGGGGGGGCCATGTCTGCTCCGCGCAAGGCTTGTAGTTTTTCAATGCAACGATATCAAGTTGGCAGGCCGCGCGGTTTGCGCGGCGCGTTCCGGAACAGCGCATCATAAACCGGAACGGGCAGCCATTTCAGCAGGCAGGCCACCGCTGCCATCTGCCAGGGAATGACCGTGTAGGCGCGGCGGCGTTCGATGCAGCGCGCAGTCTGGATAGCGGCTGCCTGGGCGGACAACTTGAATGGCATGGCGTAGGGATTGACGCGGGTCATGGGCGTGTCGATGTATCCCGGCGCGACCGTGACCACCGCGATGTCGCGCGGCTGCAGTTCCAGCCGCAGCGATTCGAGGTAGGCCGTGGCGGCGGCCTTCGACGCCGAATAGGCCCCGCCGCCGGCCAGGCCGCGCACGCCGGCGACGCTGGAAATCCCGCACAGCACGCCGCCCGCCGGCATGGCGGCGAGGAAGGGGTGGAAGGTATGCACCAGCCCCAGCACGTTGGCCTCCAACACGGCGCGGAACACCGGCAGGTCGGCGGCCTCGCCGGTGAGCGTGCCGACGCTGATGCCGGCCGCGGCGATCACGATGTCGGGCGCGCCGGCGTCGGCGAGAAAGGCCGTCGCCGCCGCCTGCATCGCCGCCGCGTCGCGCACGTCGGCGACGTGGCAGCGGGCGTCGAGGCCGGCGGCGACGGTCTCGAGGGCTTCGGCGCGCCGGCCGACGAGGCCGAGCCGCGCGCCCTGGGCGCCATAGTGGCGGGCGAGTGCGGCGCCGAGCCCTGAACTCGCGCCGGTGATAAAGACCTTGAGCGGGGCGGTCGGCAACGGGCCTACTTCGCGGGCTTTTTCGCGCCGCGTTCGGCGCGCGCCTTGGCGATGAGCTGGTCGAGCACTTCGAACAGGCGCTGCTGGCTGCCGGTCATCGAGACCGAGGTGGTGTACTTGCCGTCGATGATGAAGGCGGGCACGCCGTTGATGGCGTAGGCGGCGGCGAGCTGCGCCCCCTGGGTCGCCTTCGACTGGGTCGAGAACGAGTTGTAGATCGCCTCGAACCGTTTGCGGTCGACGCCCTGCTTGGCGATCCAGTCGCCGAGCACCTTGGGGTCGTTGAGGTTGAGGTTTTCCACGTGGTAGGCGTCGAACACCTTGTCGTGCAGGCGGCCCAGCAGGCCCATTTGTTCGAGCGTGTAGTAGAGCTTGGCGCCGGGCAGCCAGTCGGGGCGGAACACCGCCGGCACGCGCCGCACCTGGGCGTCGGCCGGCAGGGTCTTGAGCCAGGTGTTGAGCGCGGGCTCGAGCTGGAAGCAGTGCGGGCAGCGATACCAGAAGAATTCGAGCACCTCGATCTTGTTGCCGGTGGCGACCGGCTGCGGCTTCACCCGCGCATAGTCGTGGCCTTCGAAGGCCTCGGGACCGGCGGCGCTGACAGACAGGGAAAGCACGGTGGCGGCGACGAGCGCCAGGGCACGGGTGAACATCGGGTTGTCTCCTAGGGGGTGGGCGTTTCTCTGACCAGGGTGGCGGGGAGATTGTTCTGGGCGAGCAGCTTGCGGGTGCGTTCGACATCGCCCATGGCGTCGAAGGGGCCGATGCGCACGCGGTGGAACGTACCCTTGTCGGCCACCTCGGTGGTCTGGATCGCGGCCTCGATCCCCAGCAGCGCGAGCTGCGCCTTCAGGTTGTCGGCGTCGGCCGGGTTCTGGAAAGCGCCGGCCTGCAGATAGTAGCGGACCGCGGGCGCGTCGGCCGTCGGCGCCGCCGGCAGTTCGGCCGGGGCGTCGCCCGGCAGCACCTTGTAGAAATCGAAGCTCGGCGCGGGTTCGGGCGTGGCCGGCGCGCCCGGCGTGGCGGCGGCGGGCGGGGGCGGCGCCGCGGTGGTCTTGAAGGGATTGCTGCCGGTGACCCACAGCGCGACGCCGACGGCGAGCGCCGCGGCGATGGCGAGGCCGATCAGCACGCCGGCCATGACGGAGCTGCCGCCCGGGCGGCCGCTGGTGCGGGAAGCGGGTTTGGCCATGGCTACATTTTCTCCGGGGCCGACACGCCGAGCAAGGCCAGCCCGCCGACGATGACGAGGCGGCAGGCGTCGGCGAGCGCGAGGCGGGCGTGACGGGTCGCCACCTCGTCGACGAGGAATTTTTCGGCGTTGTACCAGGCGTGGAAATCGCCGGCCAGTCCCTGAAGGTAGTGCACGACGAGATGCGGTGCAAGCTCCCTGGCGGCGGTGGCCACGATTTCGGGGTATTCGGCGATGCGCTGCATCAGGGCCAGTTCCTGCGGCGCGACGAGCGGCGCCAGGTCGGCGGCGTCGAGCGTGTCGGCCATGCCGCCCCACTCCTCGAACACGCGGCAGATGCGCGCGTGCGCATACTGCACGTAATAGACCGGGTTGTCGTTGTTCCGCGCCAGCGCGAGGTCGACATCGAAGACGTATTCCGTGTCGGGCTTGCGCGAGAGCAGGAAGAAGCGCACCGCGTCCTTGCTGGTCCATTCGATGAGATCGCGCAGGGTGACGTAGCTGCCGGCGCGCTTGGAGATCTTCACCTCCTCGCCGCCGCGCATGACCCGGACCATGGTGTGCAGCAGATAGTCGGGATAGCCCGCGGGGATGCCGACGTTCGCGGCCTGAAGGCCTGCCCGGACCCGCGCGATGGTGCCGTGGTGGTCGGTGCCCTGGATGTTGATCGCGCGTTCGAATCCCCGCTCCCACTTGGTGATGTGGTAGGCGACGTCCGGCACGAAGTAGGTGTAGGTGCCGTCGGATTTCCGCATCACGCGGTCCTTGTCGTCGCCATAGTCGGTCGTTCGCAGCCACAGCGCGCCGTCCTGCTCGTAGGTCTTGCCGGCGGCGACGAGCCGCTGCACCGTCGCCTCGACGCGGCCGTCGGCATACAGGCTCGATTCGAGGTAGTAGTTGTCGAAGCGCACCCCGAAGGCCTTGAGGTCGAGGTCCTGCTCGTGGCGCAGGTAGGCGACCGCGAACTGGCGGATCGAATCGAGGTCGTCCACGTCGCCCGACGCCGTGTACGCGCGGTCGTCCGACGTCACGGTCTTCCTGGCAAGGAAGTCCGCCGCGATGTCGGCGATGTAGTCGCCGTTGTAGGCGGCTTCCGGCCAGCCGGCGTCGCCCGGCTTCAGGCCGCGGGCGCGCGCCTGCACGCTCGCGGCGAGCGTCGCGATCTGCACCCCGGCGTCGTTGTAGTAGAACTCGCGGGTGACGTCCCAGCCCTGCGCCGCGTAGAGATTGCAGATCGCGTCGCCCAGCGCGGCCTGGCGGCCGTGGCCGACGTGCAGCGGGCCGGTCGGGTT
The DNA here is from genome assembly GCA_020725005.1 of Thiobacillus denitrificans. GTDB lineage: Bacteria > Pseudomonadota > Gammaproteobacteria > Burkholderiales > Thiobacillaceae > Thiobacillus > Thiobacillus denitrificans_G. The sequence goes on along the minus strand of DYFW01000088.1, from coordinate 19 downwards.
GGCCGAGACGAACTCGACC
>DYFW01000361.1 GCA_020725005.1 Thiobacillus denitrificans | reverse complement strand
AGAGTACGGCTGAAAATTGGTTGGGGCCATGTCAGGTGTTATGGAAGTTTCAATAATGGATTATCCGGGTTCAATGTTCTCGAACCTGCGCCCACCCTGGAGGCGTTCGCTGGCGGCCGCCGCGTGCGCGGTGGCTGGCTGGTGCAGATGCTGGGCCGTCGGGGGGGCTGTTTGCCGGGGTGACCGATGTCGACTGAAAAACCGCTGCTCGAAAAAATGCGTCTCGACAAGTGGCTGTGGGCGGCGCGTTTCTTCAAGACGCGCAGCCTCGCCACGCAGGCGATCGAGCACGGGCGCGTGAAGTTGAACGGTGCGCGTGTGAAACCGGCGCGCGAGGTGAAACCCGGCGACCGGCTCGAGATCCACGCAGGAGACGCCGACTGGGCGCTCGTCGTGCGCGGGCTGTCACCGCAGCGCGGGCCGGCGCCGCTCGCACGGACCCTGTACGAGGAAACGGCGGAGAGCGTGGCGCGCCGCGCCCAGCAGGCGCTCGAACGCAAGCTCGCCGCCACGCCGCAAGCAGCCGTCAAGGGGCGACCGACCAAGCGCGACCGGCGGCAGATCCACCGCTTTACCGGCAATTGATTCCGAGGGGGACGGCAGGCGCACGAATTTACCGCCGCGCGCGCAGCGCAAGGCGGGGTGCAGCGCATAGAATCAGCCCACCGGAGAACCCTGCCCGATGAAATTCCCCCGCTTTCTGTTGTCGTGCACGCACCGCGCCCTGTGCTGGGGCGCAGGGTTGGCGGCCGCGACGGCCACGTTTGCGGCAGCGGCGGCGGCGCTGATGTATTTCTGGATCCTGCCCAATATCGCCGACCACCGCGACAGCGTCGCCGCGCTGATGTCGCGCGCGCTCGGGCAGCGCGTCACGCTCGACGCCGTGACGGGTGCCTGGCAGCAGGCGCGCCCGGAATTCCGCCTGCAGGGCGTGCGCCTGTACGGCGGCGACGGCAAGCTCGCGCTCGAACTGCCGTCGCTCGATGCGGCCTTTTCGTGGCGTTCGCTGTTGCTGCTCGAGCCTCGCTTCAGCCATATCGAACTCGAAGGCCTGGCGCTCGAGGTGCGGCGCGCGCGCGACGGCCATGTCTACATTGGCGGCATTCCGGTCAACCCGGCCGCGCCCGACAGCGGCTTCGTCAACTGGCTGCTGCGCCAGG
>DYFW01000360.1 GCA_020725005.1 Thiobacillus denitrificans | reverse complement strand
CTCCCGTAGAATGCGGCTTCATTCTATCCGTCCGGCCAGCGGCCATGCACATACACATTCTCGGAATCTGCGGCACTTTCATGGGCGGTATCGCCCTGATCGCCCGCGCCGCCGGCCACCGCGTCACCGGTTGCGACGCCAATGTCTATCCGCCGATGAGCACCCAGCTGGAGGCGGAAGGCATCGGCCTCGTCGAGGGTTATGGCGCGGAACAACTCGCACTGAACGCCGACCTTTGGGTGGTCGGCAACGCGGTATCGCGCGGAAACCCGCTGCTGGAGGCGATCCTCGATCGCGGCCTGCCTTATGTTTCGGGCCCGCAGTGGCTCGCCGAAAACATCCTGCAGGGCAAGTGGGTGCTGGCCGTCGCCGGTACCCACGGCAAGACGACAACCTCGGCGATGCTCGCCTGGATACTCCAGGATGCGGGACTCGAACCCGGCTACCTGATCGGCGGCGTGCCGCAAAACTTCGGAAAATCTGCCAACTTCTCAGAATCATCGTTCTTCGTCGTCGAAGCTGACGAATACGACACGGCTTTCTGCGACAAGCGCTCCAAGTTTGTCCATTACCGGCCACGCACCGCGATCCTGAACAATCTCGAATACGATCATGCCGACATCTTTCCGGATCTTGCGGCCATCGAGACACAATTCCACCATCTCGTGCGCACGATTCCCGGCAATGGCCTGATCGTGGCCAACGCCGGCGAAGCGGCGCTCGAACGCGTGCTGAAGCGCGGCTGCTGGACGCCCGTGGAGCGCTTCAACGACCCCGCCGGCTGGCGGGCGCGCGGCGACGACGCCAGCGGAAAGTTGTCCATCCATTGCGGCGGCGAGGAACTTGGCGCCATCGTCTGGCAGCTCGCCGGCGACCATAACCGCAATAACGCCGTCGCCGCGCTGCTCGCCGCCCGCCATGCCGGCGTGCCGCTGGCACGCGGCCTCGAAGCACTAACGCGCTTCGCGAATGTCAAGCGCCGGCTCGAAGTACGCGGCACGGCGAACGGCGTGACGGTCTATGACGATTTCGCGCACCATCCGACCGCCATCGCCACCACGCTGGCCGGCTTGCGCGGCCGCGTCGGCAAGGCCCGCGTCATCGCCGTGCTGGAGCCGCGCTCCAACACCATGAAGCTCGGCACGATGAAGGACGCCCTG
>DYFW01000359.1 GCA_020725005.1 Thiobacillus denitrificans | reverse complement strand
ATCTGGCGCCACCCCATCCATACCCGCGAATTCGGCAGCCTGCTCACCAACGTGCTGCGCTGCCTGCAGCTCGAAGCCCATGGCTACGCGGTCACCGTCACCGAGCTCGTCGGCTGGGAGCATTCGCTGAAGAACGAACTCATCGTCGCCAGCCACACCGGCCAGCCGCGCCGCAACGCGCGCGCGCGGCTGCAGCAGATTCTCGCCGAACTCAACCTGGAGGAACTCGCGCCGCGTTTTCTCGAACCCGCCCCCGCCTGAAAACACCTATGCTGGAAGCGGAGATCCCGGAATGCCCGTCCGCTACGCTGCCCTTTTCCTCGCCGTCGCGCTCGCCGGCTGTGCCACGCCGCAATACCAGACGCGGGTGCAATTCATCCCGCCCGCCGACGCCGCCGGCCGCGCCTGCGTGCAGGGTTGCGAGAAGACGCGGTCCGCCTGCCAGGCCGATTGCGGGGCGCGCTACCAAGCCTGCGTGCAGGGCGTGGACGCCGAAGTCGAGGCGCGCTACGCCGAGGCGCTGGCGCGCTACGAGACCGAGCTGCGGCAGTACGCCGCCGCGCTGCGCCAGTACGAAATGCAGCTGCGCTTCGAGTGGCTGCACGCTTATCCGCATCGCCGGCCCTACGGCTGGGGCATGTGGCCGCCCCTGCCGCCGTCCTACCGCGAACCGCAGCCACCGACGCGCGAGGGCGTGCGCGCGCAACGGGTGAAGGAAACCCGCCACGACGACTGCAACTGCCAGCCGGCCTTCGACGCCTGTTTCGTCGGCTGCGGCGGCCAGCGCATCACCGAGACATTCTGTATCAAGCACTGCCCGCCGGCGAAATGACCCCTCAGGCCGGCGACTGCAGCCGCGTCAATTTGACCGATACGCTCTCAGTGGGCGTGTTCATCCAGCTCTCCCCGTCCTGCACCAGGCACTGCAGGCGCATGCCGCGCTCGGCCAGCGCGCCCAGCGCCTGCGCCGTCGCCGCCGGCAGCTGCAGCACGGTGAGGTTGGCAAAGCGCGCGAGCTTGCCCGCGATCGCCTGCCACCAGATGTCGCTGCTCGCCGCGTAGCACAGCACGACGACCTGATCCGAGCGGCTGCACGCGCGACGGACGCGCGCCTCGTCCGGCTGGCCGATGTCGATCCACAGCGTGGTCTCGCCGGCAAGG
>DYFW01000358.1 GCA_020725005.1 Thiobacillus denitrificans | reverse complement strand
CCACGCTGGAAGCGGCTGGCTTCGCTGAACGCATCCCCGAGACCGGCCGCATCCGGCCCTCGTCGCGACTCGCCCAGCACGCCGTGAGCATCCTGCGCTCGCTCGATTCCGCCCGGCAGCGAATCGACGAGATCACCAATCGCCTGACCACGCAACTCTAAGGAGAACACGATGGCCCGAAAGCCACAGCAGACCGAGAACACCGCCGTGGTGGTGACCGACGCCGACACCCCGGCGCTGCCCGCGATGCGTGAGGCCGCCAACCAGCTGGCGGTGATGCACGAGGAGCGCCAGGCCACGGTGCGCGCCGTCGCCGCCCAGCTTGGCTACCAGCTGCCTGCCGACTGCACCGACCCTGACCTGATCCAACGCGACATCGCCGCCAACATGCGCCGCAGTGTGGAAGCCTGCCTGGAAGTGGGGCGCGGCCTGCGGGTGTTGAAGGAGGCGTGCGAGCACGGCAACTACATGACCCGCCTGGATGCGTTAGGGCTCGATCGCTCGGTTGCTGTGCGATTCATGCAGGCTGCCACGAAGTTCTCAAATGTTGCGACGTCGCATCATTTGACCAAGGCGATCGGCACCCAATCCAAGCTCTTCGAGATGCTGGTCCTGGACGACGAGCAGATCGAGGAGCTGGAGCTGACCGGCCAGACCGGCGAGCTGAAGCTAGACGACATCGCCACCATGAGCGTCAAGGAACTGCGGGCCGCCCTGCGCGAAACCCGCGAGAACGCCGAGGCGCAGTCCCGCCTGCTCGCGGACAAGAACGCCAAGATCGACGAGCTGGCCGCCAAGCTCACCACCAAGAAGCCCCGCGTGCATACCCCGCCGCCGGACGTCGAGGGGCAGGAAATCCGCAAGGAAGCCAGCCAGTTCGCCTTCGAGGCCGAGTCGGTGGTGCGTGGAAAGCTGCGCGCCGCTTTCCAGTCGCTCGCCGAGCACGCCGAGAAGCACGGCATGGCCCACGACGACTTCATGGCCGGGCTGCTGTGCCAGATCGAGGTATCCATCAAGCAGCTGCGCGGCGAGTTCGGCGTCAAGGAAGCCCCGGACGGCGAAGAGGTGCCGGACTGGCTGCGCGGCGGTGATCTTCCCTCGGTCGGACAGCCGGTCGGCGAAACGGCCGAGGCTTAAGTCATGAATGCCGTCCTGACCGAACGACTG
>DYFW01000087.1 GCA_020725005.1 Thiobacillus denitrificans | reverse complement strand
CGCGATCTCGCGCCCTGCGAAACCTCGGTCACGCTGTCCGGCCGTTTCATTGCCGGGCGCGGCAATCTGCGTCTTTCCGCGCCGGGCGCGGGCAATACCGGCAGCGTCGACCTCAGCGTGCAGCTCGGCACCACCGCAAGCGGCAGCACCTGCGTGGGCGGCGCGCCGGGCCCCGCGACGCCGGCGGCGCAGCCCTGGCTGCAGGGCGCGTGGACGGGCGCGGCGTACGACCGCAATCCGGCTGCGCGCGCGAGTTTCGGCCTGTTTCGCGGAAACCGGACCCTGATTTATCAGCGTGAAATGTATTGAATCAGGCAAAAATCCTTTGACAACAACACTTTGTTTATTTAAGTTCATCGAAAATTTGAGGTCGGGGCCATGGGGTTCTTCCGTCGATCCAACCAGCTGGGGCTGACTGCCTACCTGCGCCTGCCGGGGCGGCTGGTCTATGCGCGCGTCGACCGTCGCGCCGCGGTGCCGCGCCTGCTCGCCGCCGGCGTCACGCCGGTCGAGGGCGACGACTGGAGCGGGGCGCTCGCGCGCCTCAAGGGCAAGGGGCCGGTGAGCCTGGTGCTGCGCCCGGGCGATTACCGCCTGCGCCTGCTCGACGCGCCCAAGGTGCCGCCGGAGGAATTGAAAGCCGCGGTGCGCTGGCAGATCCAGGACATGCTCGATTTCCACGTCGACGACGCCACGATCGACGTGCTGCGCGTGCCGCAGCCCGAGCACCTGAGCCATGTCCCGCAGATCTTCGTGGTCGCGGCGAAGAACAGCCTGCTCGCCGAGGAAACCGCGTTGGCGCAGAAAGCGGGCCTCGTGCTGTCGGTCATCGACATCCTCGAGACCGCGCAGCGCAACCTCGTCACCCGCCTCGAAACGCGAGGGCGGGCGCTCGCCACGCTGGCCTTCGTCGAAACCGGCGGCCTGCTCACCCTCACGCTCGACGGCGAGTTGTGCATGGCGCGCTCGCTTGGCGTGAATCCGGCATTGCTCGAAAGCGACAGCCTCGGCGGCGTGCTCGACCGCCTGACCCTGGAAATCCAGCGCAGTCTCGACCATTTCGACCGCCAGTTCGGTGGCGTGCCGGTCGACCGCCTGACCCTGCTGCCGTGCGAGCGCGCTGGCCCGCTGCGCGACGGACTCGCCGGCAATCTCGCCCTGCCCGTCGATACGCTCGATCTTGCGAGCGTGCTCGACGTTTCGGCAATCCCCGACATCGCCGCGCTGCCCGCCGACTGCTATCACGCCATCGGCGCGGCGCTGCGGATCGAGGACACCCAGCTATGAGCCAGCAGATCAACCTGGCCAACCCGCAGCTCACGCAGAAGCGCTATGTCTTCGGCCTGCGCGAGATGGCGATCGGCGTCGGCGTCGCCGCGCTGGCGGCGCTGGGCTGGGCACTCGTCGTGCACGACCGCGCGCGATCGATCGAAGCGCAGGCCGCCGAGCAGGAAGCCCGGCTCGCCCAGGCACAGCGGATGCTGGCGGCGCAGCAGGCGGCGGCCGCCCGCCCCGCCAGCGCGCTGCTGGCCTCGCGGGTCGAGTCGGTGCGGGCCCAGGTCACCCGGCGCGAGGCGCTCCTGGCGACGCTCGGCGACACCCCGGGGGCGGACACGGCGGGCTTTTCCCCGCGCCTGCGCGCGCTGGCGGCGAGCCATGTCGAGGGCGTCTGGCTCAACGGCTTCGAACTCGCGCCGGACAGCGTCGTGCTGCGCGGTTCCGCGCTGCAGGCCGGCTTGGTGACGACCTATCTCGAGCGGCTCGGGCGGCAGGCGCCGTTTGCCGGCCTGCGCTTTGCCAGCGTCGCCGCCGTGCAGCCGGCGAGCCCGCCGACCGCGGCGGGGGCGGGAGCCGCCGCAGCGCCCGCTGGCCGGGTCGACTTCGAATTGATCGCCGGCAAGCCGGCGGAAGGAGCGACGCATGCGCGTTGAAACACTGCGCCAGCTGAATGAGCGCGTCGGCGCGCTGAGCCCGCGCGAACGCGTGCTCGTCTTCGCCGCCGCGCTGGTCGTCGCGCTGGCGGCGGCGCAATGGCTGCTGATCGACCCCGCCAATTTACGCGCGCAACAGGCGCGGGATCGGCTGCAGGCCGCCGAGGCCGGGCTCGCCGATATCGCGCGGCAGCAAAAGCCGCAGGCGTTCGCACAGGATCCGGACCGGGCCTTGCGTGCGGAACTGGCCGCGCTCGATGCCCGGCTGGCCGAACTGGATGCCGCGCTGGCGGCGCGCACGCGCACGCTGGTGCCGCCCGAACGCATGCGCGAGGTGCTGCGCGACATGGTGCAGGGGCCCGGTGGCCTGCGCATCGTCGGTTTCAAGTCGCTGCCCCCTCAGCCGGTCGCGCTGGCGGGCGCCGCCGACGGCGCGCCGCCGGGTTTCTACCGGCACGGCGTGGAAATCACCGTCAGCGGCCGCTACGCCGACCTGGTCGACTACCTGGCGCGCCTCGAACGCATGCCGTGGCGTCTGCAGTGGAGCGAAGCGAAGCTCGATGCCAGCGGCCGTCCCGAGCTGAGCCTGACCCTGACGGTCCATACCCTGAGCCTGGAGGAAGCATGGCTAAGCGTCTGATGCGTAGCGTATTGTGGCTGGCAATGTGCGCGACACCGCTGGCGGGCGCCCTGCAGGACCCGACCGCCCCGCCGCTGGCGCCGCCGGCGGGGGAGGCCGCCGGCGCGGGCATTCCGCTGACCGCGATCAAGCGGGTGGGGCCACGGCGCCTCGCCATCATCGGCGGTCAGGAAATTGCCGCCGGCGGCCGTTATGAAGGGGCACGCGTCGTGCGCATCACCGAAAGCGAGGTGGTGCTGCGCCGCGACGGCGAGACGACGGTGCACAAACTCTATCCGCAGGTCGACAAACGGCCGCGCGGCAAATAGCAGGAGACAACGCGGATGAACAAGCACTTTACCTGGATGCTCGCGGGGCCGCTGGCGCTGGCCGGCTGTGCCGGCATCCCGACGCCGGAGGCGACGCAGGCCGCGATCCGGCAGGAAATACGCCAGGCAGCGCAGCCGCAGCCGGCACCCGTGAGCGAGGCGCAGGCGCGCGCCGAGCTTGTGCCGCCGCTCAAGATCGAGCTGCCCAAGGCCGCGGCCGAACCGGTCGAGCCACGCTTCGACCTGGTGGTCAACGGCGCGCCGGCGCAGGACGTGTTCATGGCCATCGTATCCGGCACCCGCTACAGCATGCTGGTGCACCCCGACGTGAGCGGCACGATCTCGGCCAACCTGAAGAACATCACCGTGCCGGAGGCGCTCTCCGCGATCCGTGAACTCTACGGCTACGACTACAGCATCGAAGGGCGGCGTGTCGTCGTTCAGCCCTTGACGCCGCAGACCCGCGTGTTCCAGGTCAACTACCTCGCAGGCACCCGCACCGGCGCTTCCGACACGCGCGTGATCTCGGGCTCGGTCAGCGCCGCCTCCCCCGGCGGCGGCGCCGGCAGCACTGGCGGCAGCGTCCAGCAGTCCCTCGAGACGAGCAAGATCAGCACCGCGCTCAAATCCGACTTCTGGGGCGAGCTCAAGCTGGCGCTGGAGACGCTGGCCGGCGAGGGCGGGCGCGTGATCCTCAATCCGCAGTCGGGCGTGGTCGTCGTGCGCGCCGCGCCACGCGCGATGCGCGACGTCGAGCGCTTCCTCAAGGCCACCGCCAACGCGGTCGAGCGCCAGGTCATGCTGGAAGCGAAGATTCTCGAGGTGCGCCTGAGCGACGGCTTCCAGACCGGCATCAACTGGGCGGCGCTGCACGATGGCCAGCACCGTTTCTCGTCCGGCGCCGACGCGAGCAACTTCAACCTGGTGACGGGGGCCGCCAGCGGCACCCTGGCGGGCGTGCTCGGCAAAGGGCTGCCGGCGGCAACGGGCACCAGCAGCGGGCTGTTCGGCCTGGCCTTCCAGACCAAGAGCTTTTCCGCGCTGATCAATTTCCTCGAAACCCAGGGCTCGGTGCACGTGCTGTCGAGCCCGCGCATCGCCGCGCTCAACAACCAGAAGGCCGTGCTCAAGGTCGGCACCGACGATTTCTTCGTTACCAACGTCTCGACCACCAGCAACACCGGCGGCGCCGGCACCACGACCACGCCGAACGTCACGCTGCAGCCCTTCTTCTCCGGCATTGCGCTCGACGTCACGCCGCAGATCGACGAGCGCGGCCGCATCACCCTGCACGTGCGCCCGTCGGTGAGCGTGGTGACCGAGAAGATCAAGAACATCGACACCGGACAGGCGGGCAAGCTGACGCTCCCGCTCGCGTCCAGCGCGGTGTCGGAAACCGACAGTATCGTGCAGGTGGAAGACGGCCGCATCGTCGCCATCGGCGGCATGATGAAGCAGTCCTTCGACGGCAGCGCCAACCGCGTGCCGGGTCTCGGCCAGTTGCCGCTGCTCGGCTATTTCTTCGGCAACACCAACAAGCAGTCGGTCAAGAGCGAGCTCGTCATCCTGATCAAGCCCACGGTGATCAACAGCTTCGACGACTGGCAGGCCGACGCCGAGGCGACGCATGGCCGTCTCGACCGCATGGCGCAGCCGGCCGCGCAGCCGTTCGCGCCATGACCGTCGTCGCGTTCACCAAGACCGCCGCGGCGCGCAACGCCATGCCCGCGGCCGCGCCAGCGACCGGGCCGGATCCGGCGGGCGCCGGGGCAGGCCCGGCGCCCCTCTCCTACCTCGCGCATTTCGGGCTGGCTGAGGCGCCGTTCGGCCTCACCCCGGACACCGACTTCTTCTTCGCCTCGGCACCGCACCAGGAATCCCTCAACACCCTGCTGTACGCGCTCAACAACGGCGAAGGCTTCATCCGCGTCACCGGCGCGGTCGGCACCGGCAAGACCTTGCTGTGCCGCAAGCTGCTCGCCGCGCTGCCCCCCGACTGCCACGCGCTCTACCTGCCCAATCCCGCGCTCGAGCCGGCCGGCATCCTGCATGCCGTCGCCGACGAGCTGGGGCTGGAACTCGCGCCGGACGACAACCTGTACCGCCTGCACAAGGCGATCCACGCACGCGTGATCGAACTGGCGCGCTGCGGCATCCGCGCCGTGCTGGTGATCGACGAGGCGCAGGCGATGTCGCGGCAATGCCTGGAAGCAGTGCGGCTGCTGTCGAATCTGGAAACCGAAAAGCGCAAGCTGCTTTCCATCGTGCTGTTCGGCCAGCCGGAACTCGACGACCAGCTCGACGCCATCCCCCAATTCAAGACCCGCATCAGCTTCCACGACAGCCTGCGCCCGCTCGCCCGCGCCGAGCTCGACGCCTACGTCATTCACCGCTTGCAGCGCGCCGGCCGCGACGCGAGCGCGGGCATCCCGTTCAGCGCGGGTGCGCTGGCGACGCTGCATGCCGCCAGCGGCGGCGTGCCGCGGGTGGCCAACATCCTCGCCCACAAGGCGCTCCTGCTGGCCTACGGCAAGGGGCGTGCCCGCGCGGGACGCCGCGAAATGCGGGCGGCGGCGCGCGACACGCTGGCGGCACGCGTGCCAGCCACCGGCCGCGTGTGGCGCTTGCTGGTCGCCATCGGGCTTGCCGGCGCGGTGGGGGCGGGCGCGTGGCTGCTCGGTCTGGGGGCGGGGGGTGCCGCATGAGCATCATCAACCAGACACTGCGTGCGCTCGACGCGCGCGACAAGCCGGCGCAGCCGCAGGGGGCGCTGCCGTTGCGTCCCGTCGCGACGGCGCGGCGTCGCCGCGCCGTCTGGGGGGCGGCGGGCGCCGGCCTGCTGCTTGCCGCCGTGGCGGGCGCGTGGTGGGCCAGCCGTCCGCAGGCAACGGAGGTCGCCGCACCGGCTGCGGCTCCCGTTGCCGTGGCGGCCGCGCCGGCGCCCAGGGCGGCCGACGACCTGCCTGAAACAACCGTGGCGCCAGCGCTTCCGACCATTCCGGCGCCGCAGGTGGCAAGCCCGGCGCCGCAGGCGGCAGCGCCCACCGTTCCGGCGGCGGTCGCGCCATCACCCGGCGTGGCCGTCGAGCGGGACAAACCGCCGGCGCCGGTGGCGGCCGCGGCGGCGCCCTCGATCCAGAAACACGACATTCCCCTTTCGCCCGAGGCGGCCGCGGAGGCGAACTATCGCAAGGCAGTCGCCCTGCTGCAGAAAGATCGCGCCCCGCAGGCGCAGCCGTTGCTCGAGGAAGCCTTGATCCTGCACCCGGGCCACGTGGCGGCGCGTCAAACCCTGGTGGCGGTGCTGGTCGAATCGGGTCGCCTGGCCGACGCCGAGGGCGTGCTGCGCACGGGCCGCCAGGTATCGCCGGACCACGCCTGGTTCGCGCTCAGCCTGGCAAAGCTGCAGGCCGCGCGCGGCGACCCGGCGGCGGCGGCCGCGACGCTCCAGGGGGGGCTGGGTGCGCGCGGGGTCGATGCCGAGTATCACGCCCTGCTGGCCGCCGTCCTGGTCCAACTCGAGAAGCACGGCGACGCTGCCCGGCATTACCGCGCGGCGCTCGCCCTGCGTCCCGACGAAGCCCGCTGGTGGGTGGGCCTGGGCATGGCGCTCGCCGCCCAGGGCAACGCGCAGGAGGCGCGCGCCGCCTACCGGCGCGCGCTCGAGAGCGGCACGCTCCCCGACAGCCTCGCCAACTTTGTGCACGCCGCCTTGCAGGCGCGCTGACGTTTTGCGCCTCGGGGTCGGCGGGCTGCACTCGAGTCACGTCTTGCGGGTGTTGCAAGCAAGCAACGCCGGACGCAAGAAAAATAAGAAATTCACCGGATTGTGGTTTTCTTTTGGCGTTTTGCTAGAATCCGCGCGTCGGCTGGATCACAAGTCCCGGACCGATCTCTGGTGTGGGTTATCAATCGTAATTTAAGGGAAATCTGAAATGAAATATTCCATTCTCCTGGCTGCTCTGTTGGCTGCTTCCATGACCGCTTGCGGCCAAAAAGAAGAAGCTGCTGCTCCTGCTGAAGCGCCCGCTGCTGAAGCGCCCGCCCCCGCTCCTGCTCCCGCTGAAGCGCCCGCTGCTGCGCCCGCCGACGCTGCTGCGCCTGCTGCCCCGGCTGACGCTGCTGCGCCCGCTGCCCCGGCTGACGCTGCTGCGCCCGCGCCGGCACCTGCTCCTGCCGCCCAGTAATACCGGGCACAGGGAGGAAAACCGGCCTGCGGGCCGGTTTTTTTATGCCTGTAGAAAGCGGTCGAGTCGCGCCAGCGCCTCGGCCAGGCGCGGCTGCGGCTGGGTATAGGCGATGCGCAGATGCTGCGTCGCGCGGTGCGCGCCGAAATCGACGCCGGGCGTGACGGCGATGCCGGCTGCCTCGAGCAGCCCGCTACTGAAGGTGTGGCTGTCGTCGGTGAAGCGGCTGCAATCCGCGTAGAGGTAGAACGCGCCCTGGGGCGTGACGGGGATCACGAAGCCGCGTTCGCGCAGCGCGGGCAACAGGAAATCGCGGCGGGCACGCAGTTCGGCCTTGCGCGCGTCGAGAATGGCAAGGCACGCGGGCGAGAACGCGGCCAGCGCGGCATGCTGCGCTGGCGTCGGTGCCGCGAGGAACAGGTTCTGCGCCAGCCGTTCGATCCCTGGCAGCGCCCAGTCCGGCGCGACCAGCCAGCCAAGGCGCCAGCCGGTCATCAGGAAATATTTCGAAAAGCTGTTGATCACGAACACGTCGTCCCAGCGCGCGGCGCTCGTTTCGATGCCGTCGTAGGTCAGCGCGAGATAGATCTCGTCGACGATGAGCGCGACGCCGCGCGCGGTGCACCAGGCGTGGATGCGCTCGAGTTCATCGGCTGGAAGCGTGGTGCCGGTGGGATTGGACGGGCTCGCGACGAGCACCGCGCGGGTCGCCGGCGTCGCGTGCCGTTCGATCAGATCGAGCGTGAGCTGGAAGCCGCTGGCGGCGTCGACCGGGACGTTCACCGCGCGCGTCTCGCAAAAGCGCGCGAAATGCCGGTTGCAGGGATAACCGGGGTCGGCCATCAGCACCTCGTCGCCCGGGCCGGCGAGCAGGCCCAGCGCGAGCAGCAGCGCGCCGGAGGCGCCGGGCGTGACGGCGATGCGCCCCGGCGCCACCGCGGCCTGCCAGCGCGCGGCGTAGAAACCCGCAATGGCTTCGCGCAGCGCCGGCAGGCCGAGCGCGCCGGTGTAGTGGGTGTGGCCGGCGGCAAGCGCCTGGATGCCGGCCTCGACGATGGGCGCCGGCGTGGCGAAGTCGGGCTCGCCGATTTCCAGATGGACGATGTCGCGGCCGGCCGCCTCCAGCGCCTGCGCGCGCGCCAGGATGTCCATCACGTGGAAGGGGGCGATGTCGCCGACGCGCGCGGCGGTGCGGCGTTCAGGCATGGGCGGCCTCCTGGCGGGCGAGCGGATGCTGGCGGTAGAACTGCCGCAACTGTTCGTAAACGGCAGGATACTCGGCCAGCACGAGCCGCGGCGTTTCGAAGAAGGCTTCGGTCAGCACGGCAAAGAATTCGCCGGGATCGTAGCTCGCGTAGGGGTCGATGGGGGTGTCCTCGCCGGCGTCGACGCGGCGGCACAGGTCTTGGTAGGCGGCGCTGAAATCGCGCGCCCAGGCCCCGGCGTCCATGCCGCGGTGCAGCGGCGGGAAGCCGTTGGCGTCGCCGTTGAGCATGTCGAGCTTGTGCGCGAATTCGTGCAATACGACATTGAAGCCGTCGCCTCGACCGCTGATCGCGACGTCGGCGAGCGAGAGCACCAGCGGGCCGCCGTGCCAGGATTCGCCAGCCAGGATGTCGCGGCTATGGTGCACCACGCCGGCCTCGTCGGTCTCGACGCGGTCGCGCAGGAATTCGTCGGGGTAGAGGATGATCTCGCTCCAGCCGTCGTAGCTGGTCTCCTCGAGCTCGAGCGTGAGCAGCGATGCCTGCACCGCGATGGCGCGCTGCAGGTCTGGCTCGACTTCGGCGCCGCCGGCTGCGGAGAAGGCCTTGTCGTGGAGCAGCAGGCTCGCCCGCTCGCGCAGGCGCTGCAATTCTCCGGCCGTCAGGCCGTCGAGTATCGGCAGCGCATCGACGGTCTGCCTGAAGGCATCCGCAGCGATGAGGTGGTGGCGCAGGATGCGCGCGCGCCGCCAGCGGCGGAACCAGTTCATGCCGAATCGTCGCTGTCGAGCAGGCGCGCGGCCGCGGCGTCCGGGTGCTCGAGCTCGACCCGCTCGATCTGGGCAAAGCGGCGCGTGATCTTGTCGCTCGAGATGCGGACGTCGTTCACGTCCTTGCTGGCCTGCTCGATGTGGCTGGCGAGCTTTTTCATGCGCTCGTCGAAGCGGGCGAAATCCTTCGCCAGCTTGGTCAGCTCGTCCTTGATGACGTGGGCCATGCGCCGCGTCTCGGAGTCGCGGATCACCGCGCGCGCGGTGTTGAGCACCGCCATCAGCGTGGTCGGCGAGGTGAGCCAGACACGCTGCTTCTGCGCATGCTCGACGAGATCCGGATGGTAGGCGTGGATCTCGGCGAACACCGCTTCGGCGGGCAGGAACAGCACCGCGCCGTCCGAAGTTTCGCCTGCGACGATGTACTTGGTCGCAATGTCGTCGACGTGCTTTTTGACATCCAGCTTGAACTGGCGCCGGGCGGCATCGCGCTCGGCGGGCGCCAGCGTGTCGTCGAACATGCGGCTGTAGTTTTCCAGCGGGAACTTGGCGTCGACGCACACCCTGCCGGTCGGCGCCGGCAGGATCAGCACGCAGTCGGCGCGCGCACCGCTTTTCAGGGTGTGCTGGAAGGCATAGGCGTCGGGCGGCAGGCTGTTCCGCACCAGCGCCTCGAGCTGCACCTCGCCGAAGGCGCCGCGCGATCGCTTGTCGCCGAGGATTTCCTGCAGGCTGACGACGTTCGACGCCAGGCCCTCGATCTTCTTCTGCGCCTCGTCGATCACCGCCAGCCGCGTCATTACCGAGGTGAAGGTTTCGTTGGTCTTCCTGAAGCCCTCGTCGAGGCGCTCGGCGACCTTGCCGGAAATCTCGTTGAGCCGGCCGTCGACCGTCTGCGACAGCTGCTGCACGCGTTCGCCGAACTGCGCGTTCATGCTTTTCAACGTGTCCTGCAACAGGGCCAGTTCGGCGCGTCCCTGTTCGACGAGCTTCTCCAGCATCGCGGCCTGGAACTGGCCGAGGTGCCCGGAAATACTGCTGCGCGTGTCGGCCAGGCGCTCGGTCTGCGCGACCTGCAGGCTGGCGAGCAGGGCCTGCATGCGGTCGGATTGTTGGGTGAGGCCGGCGTGCAGGTCGGTCAGCACGGCGCGGTGGCGCGCTTCCATGTCCTGCATGAGCCGCGCGGGCAAGGCCTGCAGGCGAACGAGCAGGAGGATCGCGATGACGAGGAGGGCGGCGAGGCCGATCAGGAGGCCGGTTTCGACGGAAGACATGGGCGGATTCTACCCGCTGGCGGCAAGAAAAAACCCGGCACAAGGCCGGGTCCGTCAGGGGCGCTGCCTCGTGCCGGCGGTTCAGGCCGCTTCGCGGTTGGCGCGCTTGCGTTCGTGCTCCTGCAGATGGCGCTTGCGGATGCGGATCGACTTCGGCGTGATCTCGACCAGTTCGTCGTCGTCGATGAACTCGACGGCGGATTCGAGCGTGAGCTTGATCGGCGGGGTCAGGCGCACGGCCTCGTCGGTGCCGGAGGCGCGCACGTTGGTGAGCTTCTTGCCCTTGATCGGGTTGACCACCAGGTCGTTGTCGCGGCTGTGGATGCCGATGATCATGCCCTCGTACAGCTTGTCGCCGGGCGAGACGAACATGCGGCCGCGGTCTTCGAGGTTCCACAGCGCGTAGGCGACGGCCTCGCCGTTCTCCTGACTCACCAGTACGCCGTTGTGACGGCCAGGCAGGTCGGCCTTGACCGGGCCGTAGTCGTCGAACACGTGGCTCATGAGGCCGGTGCCGCGCGTCATGGTCATGAAGTCGGACTGGAAGCCGATGAGCCCGCGCGCGGGGATGCGGTATTCGAGGCGGGTGCGGCCGTTGCCGTCGGATTCCATGTTGGTGAGCTCGCCGCGGCGGCGGCCGATCTCTTCCATCACCGCGCCCTGGTGCTCGTCCTCGAGGTCGATGGTGAGGTTCTCGTAGGGTTCGCACTTCACGCCGTTGATTTCCTTGTACACCACGCGCGGCTTGGCGACCGCGAGCTCGAAGCCTTCGCGGCGCATGTTTTCCAGCAGGATGGTGAGATGCAGCTCGCCGCGGCCGGAGACGCGGAATACGTCGGCGTCGCCGGTGTCCTCGACGCGCAGCGCGACGTTGGTCAGGAGTTCCTTGGTGAGGCGGTCGCGGATCTGGCGGCTGGTGACGAACTTGCCTTCGGTGCCGGCGAGCGGCGACGTGTTGACCATGAAGTCCATGGTCAGCGTCGGCTCGTCCACCGACAGCATGGGCAGGCCGACCGGATTGTCCTTGTCGCAGATGGTGACGCCGATGCCGATG
>DYFW01000357.1 GCA_020725005.1 Thiobacillus denitrificans | reverse complement strand
GCGCGGATCATGATCTTGGACGGCACGCAGCCGACATTGACGCAGGTGCCGCCGAGGGTGCCGCGTTCGATGAGCGTCACCCGCGCGCCCTGCTCGACGGCCTTGAGCGCCGCGGCCATCGCCGCGCCGCCGCTGCCGATAACGGCGATATGCAGCTTGCCGTCGTCGTGGCCGGTCTTGTCCCCGCCGCCAACCCATTCGCGCACCTTGTCGAACAGCCCTCCACGCGGCGGCGCAGTCGGTGAATCAGCCAGCGCGGCCCGGTATCCGAGTCCGGCGACGGCAGCGAGCAGAGCTTTGGTCGAAGTCTCTGCGGTCATGGCCAGGGTTGCATTGCCCTTGGCGTAGGACACCTCCACCGAACGCACGCCGGGCACCCGCTTCAGCGCTTCCTTGACGTGGGCCGCGCACGATTCGCAGGTCATGCCGGTGATTTGCAGTTGCGTCATGGTCTCATTCCTCTCGTGGCGACCGCTTCATCCGTGTTTCGCGGGGAGTTCGCAGCCGTCCGGCCCGCAGCGGCGGTTGGCCGGTGACACCAGATCCCAGACCGACAACGCCAGCATCAGCCCGATCCCGGTGTAAGTGGCGTAGCTGCTCCAGCCGTACTGGAACCAGGGATAGAGCGAGAGCAGCAGGATCGTCGGCCCCAGCATGCCGAGCGCACTGCGATGCCATTGCCGGTGGCTGAACCAGCCCAGCGCGTTGATGACCAACGCCAGCCAAGCGAAGGCCGGCAGCAGCGTATTGACGAACAGCCCTTCCCAGCGGCTCAGGAAGCCGAGGCCGATCGCGGCTCCCAAACTGGCGATAGCGGGAAAGCACATCGCACAGCCCATGGCGGACACCAGCGCGCCGAGCGAGCCGGTTTTGTCGGCGAGACGCATGATCGGATTCATGGCGACACGCCTCGGTGACTAGCGCACCGCGCTGGACGAATAGCCGGCGTTGGTGGTGGCCTCGGTCAGCTTCTGGATCGTTGTCTTGGCGTCGTCGAACGTCACGACCGCCTCGCGCTTGTCGAAGCTCACGTCGACCTGGTTGACGCCCTCGACCTTGGAGAGCGCCTTCTTGACCGTGATCGGGCAGGCGGCGCAGGTCATGCCGGGCACGGACAGCGTGACGGTCTGGATGGCGGCCCAAGCGGGCGTGGCGACGATGGCGGCCAGGG
>DYFW01000356.1 GCA_020725005.1 Thiobacillus denitrificans | reverse complement strand
AGGTTCGCCAGGCGATCGAGCGCGACAGCGTGACGGTGGAGACGAGCGACGGCCAGTTGGTCGAGATTCCGTTCTCCAAGATCGCCGATCTCTACATGCCAAACTCGATGAGCGTGTGGCAAAAGATAGGCTTCTATTTCCATAAGTTCGCCGAGTTCGTCAGCGACGACCCGCGTGAGGCCAACACCGAGGGCGGGATATTCCCGGCGATTTTCGGCACGGTGATGATGGTGCTGCTGATGTCGGTGATGGTCACGCCGCTCGGCATCATGGCGGCGGTCTACATGCGCGAATACGCGAAACAGGGTCCGATGATCCGGGCAATCCGCATCTCGGTGAACAACCTGGCCGGGGTGCCGTCGATCGTCTACGGCGTGTTCGGCCTCGGCTTCTTCGTCTACGTGCTGGGCGGCTCGATCGACGAGTTGTTCTTTCCCGAGGCATTGCCGGCGCCGACTTTCGGCAGCCCCGGTATCCTGTGGGCATCCCTGACGCTCGCCATCCTCACGCTGCCGGTGGTGATCGTCGCCACCGAAGAGGGCCTGTCGCGCGTGCCGCGCACCATCCGGGAAGGCAGCCTTGCACTGGGCGCGACCAAGGCCGAGACGCTCTGGCGCACGGTGCTGCCGATGGCCAGCCCGGCGATGATGACCGGCCTGATCCTGGCGGTGGCGCGTGCCGCCGGCGAGGTGGCGCCGCTGATGCTGGTCGGCGTGGTCAAGCTCGCGCCCAGCCTGCCGGTCGACGGCAACTTTCCCTTCGTGCACCTGGAACGCAAGTTCATGCACCTGGGCTTCCACATCTACGATGTCGGTTTCCAGAGTCCCAACGTGGAAGCGGCGCGGCCGCTGGTCTACGCGACGGCGCTGCTGCTGGTGATCATCATCGTTGTGCTCAATCTTTTCGCGATCCGCCTGCGCAACCGACTGCGCGAGAGGATGCGCGGCCTCGAGGGCGTATGACGCCCGACAAACCGGATTTTCAGGACAGCCGAACATGAACGACATGACCGCCAAGACCCACGCCCTCAACATCGGCGACATCGTGCGCAGCGAGACGGAACACACCAGCGAAGTGACGCTGCGGGTCGAGAACCTGAACCTCTTCTATGGCGACGCGCAGGCGCTGAAGAACGTCAACATGGACATCCCGAAGCAGCGCGTGACCGCCTT
>DYFW01000355.1 GCA_020725005.1 Thiobacillus denitrificans | reverse complement strand
GGCGTTTCCGGCTCGGTGGTCGTGGGGGCTTCCAGCAATGCCTTCATCGACAGCCGCAGGCGGCCTTTTTCGTCGGCCTCGAGAATTTTCACGCGCACGATCTGGCCTTCCTTGAGGTAGTCGCCGATGGTGTTGACGCGCTCGTGGGCGATCTGCGAGATGTGCAGCAGGCCGTCGCGGCCGGGCAGCACGTTGACGATCGCGCCGAAATCCAGGAGCTTGACGACCGGGCCCTCGTAGACCTTGCCGACTTCCACTTCGGCGGTGATCTCCTCGATGCGCTTCTTCGCCAGCTCGCCGGCTTCCATGCTGGTGCAGGCGATCTTCACGGTGCCGTCTTCCTGGATGTCGATCTGGGTGCCGGTTTCCTCGGTCAGCGCGCGGATGACGGCGCCGCCCTTGCCGATGACGTCGCGGATCTTCTCCGGGTTGATTTTCATCGCGATGATGCGCGGCGCGTAGGCCGACATCTCGTGGCTGCCGGAGACGGCCTCCTTCATGATGCCGAGGATGTGCAGGCGCCCTTCCTTCGCCTGCGAAAGCGCGGCCTGCATGATTTCCTTGGTGATGCCGTTGATCTTGATGTCCATCTGCAGCGCGGTCACGCCCTTCTCGGTGCCCGCGACCTTGAAGTCCATGTCGCCGAGGTGATCCTCGTCACCGAGGATGTCGGTCAGCACGGCGAAGCGGTTGCCTTCCTTGATGAGTCCCATGGCGATGCCGGCGACATGCGCCTTGAGCGGCACGCCGGCGTCCATCAGCGACAGGCAGCCGCCGCACACCGAGGCCATCGACGACGAGCCGTTGGATTCGGTAATCTCGGACACCACCCGCATGGTGTAGCCGAACTCTTCCTTCGACGGCAGCACCGCCAGGAGCGCACGCTTGGCCAGCCGGCCGTGGCCGATCTCGCGGCGCTTGGGGCTGCCGACGCGGCCGGTTTCGCCGGTGGCGTAGGGCGGCATGTTGTAGTGCAGCATGAAGCGGTCGGAGTAGCTGCCTTCGAGCGCGTCGATGGTCTGCTCGTCGCGGCCGGTGCCGAGCGTGGTCACGGCCAGCGCCTGGGTTTCGCCGCGGGTGAACAGGGCGGAGCCGTGGGTGCGCGGCAGCACGCCGGTGCGGATGGTGATGGGGCGCACGGTGCGGGTGTCGCGGCCGTCGATGCGCGGCTGGCCG
>DYFW01000354.1 GCA_020725005.1 Thiobacillus denitrificans | reverse complement strand
CGAGCGCGCCCAGCTCGGCGGCGGACAGGCCGAGCCGCGTCCGCTGCGCCCGCACGCCCTGCGGCTTGAACCGCAGTTTCGTTTCGGATTCCGCGCCGCTGGCAGGCTCAGCGCCGACCTGTTTGGACAACTGTCTTTCGAGCCGGCTAATCTGCCTTTCCTGGGCCTCGATGCGCCGCTTCAACGCGGCGATATCGGAACGGTAACGGCTCGATGCCTTCTTGAGGCTTTCGGTTTCGCCACGCAGCGTCCTTCGGACCAGACGGGCGATTTCTTCCTTCAGCACGGATGCAATGTTCGGCAATTGAAAGTCCTTTAGCGTTTTTGACAGGTCACGCGTGCAAGCCCTCAACTCACACGTCCAGATTCCGCACCCCCAGCGCATTCGTCTCGATGAACGCGCGTCGCGGTTCGACGTCGTCACCCATCAGCGTCGTGAATATCTGGTCGGCGGCGATGAGATCCTCGATCTGCACTTTCATCAGGCGGCGTACCTTCGGATCCATGGTGGTTTCCCACAGCTGCTCGGGGTTCATCTCGCCCAGCCCCTTGTAGCGCTGGATGCTCATGCCGCGCTTCACTTCGGCGAGGAACCAGTCCATCGCCTCACGGAAACCTTGCACGGGCGTTTCCTTTTCGCCGCGGCGGGCGCGGGCACCAAGGCCGATGAGGTCGCGCAAGAGGTTGCCAACCTTCACCAGCTGCTCGTAGTCGCCGGATTCGAGCAGGTCGGCTTCGAGGTAGTAGACGTAGGCGTTACCGTGCGAATGACGCGTGATGCGCAGGCGGTAGCTGTCGGTTTCGCCGATGTATTCGGCGGCGACCTCGAACTTGCCGGCGTCGAGCGCGGCGCCCAGGCTGGCCTCCGCCAGCATCGCGGCGCCGCTATCGGCCAGCGACAGGCGCGGGATTTTCATCAGCGCCTGCAGCACGTCTTCCGGCAGCATGCGGGCGAGGCGGTCACACACGGCTTCGGCGAGGAAGTACTCGCGCGCCAGGGTTTCGAGCGCTTCGCCTGCAATCGGCACCGCGCCATCCATGGGGGTGAGCTCGGCGTCCTTCATCGCCTCGCTCATGAGGTGTTCCTTCAGCGCGTGCTCGTCCTTGATGTAGCGCTCGGAACGGCCGTGCTTGACCTTGTACAGCGGCGGCTGGGCGATGTAGATGTGGCCGCGTTCGACCA
>DYFW01000086.1 GCA_020725005.1 Thiobacillus denitrificans | reverse complement strand
CGATTCTCGCCGTGCACATCATGGGCCTGTCGTCGATCATGGGCTCGATCAACATTGCCACGACCATCCTCAACATGCGCGCGCCCGGCATGACGCTGATGAAGATGCCACTGTTCGTATGGACCTGGCTGATCACCGCCTACCTGCTGATCGCGACCATGCCGGTGCTGGCGGGCGCGGTGACCATGCTGCTCACCGACCGCAACTTCGGCACGCACTTCTTCAATGCCGCAGGCGGCGGCGACCCGGTGATGTTCCAGCACATCTTCTGGTTCTTCGCCCACCCCGAGGTCTATATCCTGATCCTGCCGGCCTTCGGCATCGTCTCGCAGGTGATCCCGACCTTCGCCCGCAAGCCGCTGTTCGGCTACGCCTCGATGGTGTACGCGACCGCCTCGATCGCGATCCTGTCCTTCATCGTATGGGCGCACCACATGTTCACCGTGGGCATGCCGGTCGCGGCGCAGCTGTTCTTCATGTTATCGACGATGCTGATCGCCGTGCCCACCGGGGTCAAGGTGTTCAACTGGGTGGCCACGATGTGGCGCGGCTCGATGACCTTCGAGACGCCGATGCTGTTCGCCATCGCCTTCGTCTGCCTGTTCACCATCGGCGGCTTCTCGGGCTTGGTGCTGGCGATCGCGCCGGTCGACATCCAGCTGCACGACACCTACTACGTGGTGGCGCACTTCCACTATGTGCTGGTATCCGGTGCGCTGTTCGCGATTTTCGCCGGCGCCTACTACTGGCTGCCCAAGTGGACCGGCCACATGTACGACGAGACCCTCGGCAAGTGGCACTTCTGGCTGTCGGTGATCGGCATGAACATCGTCTTCTTCCCGATGCATTTCCTCGGCCTCGCCGGCATGCCGCGCCGCATCCCGGACTACGCGCTGCAGTTCACTGAATACAACCAGATCGCCACCGTCGGCGCCTTTCTCTTCGGCTTCAGCCAGCTGATCTTCCTGGCCGTGGTGCTGAAGACGGTCAAGGGCGGCGCCAAGGCGAGCGACAAGGTGTGGGAAGGCGCCGAAGGCCTGGAATGGACCGTGCCGTCGCCGGCGCCGTATCACACCTTCGAAACCGCGCCGGTGGTCAAGTGATGGCGGACACGACGGACATGGCCGACAAGCGCGTGGGCAAGGTCCGCACGGCACTGGTGCTGGGGGCGATCGCGCTCGGTCTGTTCCTGTTTACGCTCTACAACGGGCTGAAATAGCATGGCACGGGGCAACGCCAAGACCCTGGCCAAGTTCGCCGTCGTGACCGTGGCGATGTTCGGCTTCGGCTTTGCCCTGGTGCCCTTCTATTACAAGATCTGCGAGGTGACCGGCATCAATGCGGGCGGCGAGCAGGCGCTGGCGAAGAACACGCAGGTCGATACCAGCCGGGTGGTGCGGCTGGAGTTCGACGCCAACACCAACGCCGGGCTGCCGTGGACGTTCAAGCCGGAATTTCCGAGCATCGAGGTGCATCCGGGCCAGCTGGTGCAGGTGGAGTACACGGTCACCAATACCGGCGACCGTCCGATCGTGGGACAGGCGGTGCCGAGCTACGGCCCGGCACGCGCGGCGGCGTTCTTCAAGAAGATCGAATGCTTCTGCTTCACGCCGCAGACGCTGGCGGCGGGCGAAACCCGGCGCATGCCGGTGCTGTTCGTGCTCGACCCGGCGATGGACAAGGACGTGCACACGGTGACCCTGTCCTACACCTTCTTCGACACGCAGACGAAGGCGGAGACAGGCGCGGGGAAACGGTCGCCGCATGGCTAAGACCGGCAACCTGAAGGCGGCGCTGGCGGTCTTCTGGAGTTTCTTCGGTGTGCGCAAGCGTCGCGATTACGACGACGATGCGCAAAGCCTGACCCCGAGACAGGTGATCCTGGCGGGTCTGATAGGCGCTGCGGTTTTTGTACTGACGATACTGCTCGTGGTCTACGCAGTGTTGCAGCTCATGCAATGAACGATCTACCAAACAAGAAAGAGGGGATGAGATGAGCCTGGCGCAAACGGATAAATACTACCTGCCGCAACCGTCGATCTGGCCGATCGTCGGTTCGATCGCGCTGCTGCTGATGGCGGTCGGCGGCACCATGATGATGAACCAGATCGACCATGGCGGCTGGGTGCTGCTGGCGGGGGTGGCCACCCTGCTCTACATGATGTTCGGCTGGTTCGGCAGCGTCATCCGCGACAGCGAGGCCGGTCGTTACAACAAGCAGGTCGACACCTCCTACCGCTGGTCGATGGGCTGGTTCATCTTCTCGGAAGTGATGTTCTTCGCGGCCTTCTTCGGCGCGCTGTTCTACACCCGGGTGCTGTCGGTGCCCTGGCTCGCCGACGCCGAGACGGGCAGCCTGCTGTGGCAGGGGTTCCAGGCGACCTGGCCGACCGCGGGCCCGGGCCTGACCGAGGGCGTCAATGCGCTGACCGGCGTCGCCCCGCATGCCTTCACCCCGATGGGTGCCTGGGGCATTCCCGCGATCAATACCCTGTTGCTGCTGAGCTCGGGCGTGACGCTCACCTGGGGGCACTGGGGCCTGAAGAAGGGCAACCGTGCCCAGCTGATCTGGGGCCTGATCTTGACCATCGCGCTGGGCCTGACCTTCCTGGGCCTGCAGGTGTACGAATACATCCATGCCTACCAGGAACTGGGGCTCACCCTCGGCGCGGGCGTCTACGGCGCGACCTTCTTCATGCTGACCGGCTTCCACGGCTTCCACGTGATGGTCGGCGCCACCATGCTGACGGTGATGCTGTTCCGTTCGATCGCGGGTCATTTCACCGCCGACCATCACTTCGCCTTCGAGGCGGCGTCGTGGTACTGGCACTTCGTCGACGTGGTCTGGGTGATCCTGTTCGTCGTGGTGTACTGGCTGATTTGACGGTACCACGGGCGGCCTTGCTGCCCGGACAAGCAAAAAAGCCGCGTCCTGCGCGGCTTTTTGCTGTGCCGGGCGTGGTGCTCAGCGCAAGCCGCTGGCCGGGATGAAACCGAAGTAATATCCCCCCATGAGCATGACGAAGAGCGCGATCGACAGCGCCACCCGAACGGTCAGCATCCTGACGGTGCGTTCCGTCGTCCCCTTGTCCTTGATGAGGTAGTAGAGCGCGCTGCCTAGGCTGAACAGGATGAAGAGTATGAAGATCAGGGCGAGGATGCGCATCGACGGTGTCCCGCTAAAAAGTGCCAGTCTAGCCCGATTGGCCGCCGCATGCACTTGACCCGGCTGCGCATCGGTCGCTGGGTGTTCGCGCCCACGCCGTGGCCGACGCTCGCGGCGCTGTTCTTTTTCGTGCTGACGCTGTCGCTGGGCAACTGGCAGAGCGAACGGGCCGAATTCAAGCGCGCGCTGCAGGCACGCTACGACGAGGCGATGCATGAACCGCCGGTGCACGTCGGGCGCGACCGGCTCGATCGCGACAGCGTGCTGTACCGTCGCGTCGAGGCGGAAGGAACATTCGACGACGCGCACACCATTCTCCTCGACAACCGGGTGCTCGACGGCGTCGCGGGGTATCACGTGCTGACGCCGCTGCGCGTGAGCGGCAGCCCGTATGCGCTGCTGGTCAACCGGGGCTGGGTCGGGGTGGGGCCGTCGCGCGCGCAGGTGCCGCTGCCGCCGGTGCCGGCCGGCACGGTCCGCCTCGAAGGCATCGCGGTCGACCCGCGCACGCGCTACCTCGAGCTGGGTGAAGCCGCGCCGCAGGGACGCGTCTGGCAGAACCTCGATTTCGAGCGCTACGCGGCGGGCACCGGCCTCGACCTGCAGCCGGTGCTGGTGCTGCAGACCAGCGATGCGGCGGACGGTCTCGCGCGGCGCTGGCCGCGGCCGGACACCGGGGTCGACACGCATGTCGGTTATGCGTTGCAGTGGTACAGTCTTGCCACGACGCTGGTCGTGTTGTGGTTGATAATGAACACAAAGCGTTGCCGCCCGCGCGACGAGACAACAACCCCCTGATCCGAGTGTTTCATGCTCTTGAGTTCGCGCACGAAGTTCCTGTTGCTGATCGGCATTTTCGTCCTCCCGGTCATTGCCGCCTATCTTGCGTATTTCGGCTGGCGCCCCGCCGGGCATACCAATTACGGCGCGCTGCTCACGGTGACGCCGCTGGCGCACACCGCCGGCAGCACCCTCGACGGCCGCCGCTTCGACCTGCAGGCGCTGCGGGGCAAGTGGCTGCTGGTGCACGTCGGTCCCGCCGCGTGCGACGCGGACTGTGCACGCCAGCTCTACCTGATGCGCCAGCTGCGCATCGCGCAGGGCAAGGAGCAATCGCGCATCGAACGCGTGTGGGTGCTGACCGATGCGGCGGCGGTCGACCCGGCGCTGCTCGGCGAACACCCGGGCCTGCATGTCTGGCGACCGAAGGATGCAATCTTCGTCGAGCAGTTCCCGGCGCCGCGCGCGCGTTCGGCGCATATCTACGTGGTCGATCCCCTCGGCAACCTGATGCTGCGTTTTCCCGAGCAGGCGGCGCCCAAGGGCATCATGAAAGACCTCAAGCTCCTGCTCAAAGCCTCGCAGATCGGTTAATGCCATGAGTTTTTATCGAAACCTGATCCTCGCCACGCTCATCCTTGCTTTCGGCGTGGTGAGCCTTGGCGCCTATGTCCGCCTCTCCGACGCCGGCCTGGGCTGCCCGGACTGGCCCGGCTGCTACGGCAAGATCACGCCGACGCACGCGGCCGAGCACATCGAGGCCGAACTGGCGGTGAGCCCGGACGGGCCGGTGTCGCACGCCAAGGCGTGGAAGGAAATGGTGCATCGCTATTTCGCCGGTACGCTGGGCTTGCTGGTGCTGGCAATCGCGGTGCTCGCGTGGCGTCAGCGGCGCGATACGCGGGGCGGTCCCATGCTGCCGACGCTGCTCTTCTGCCTGATCGTCTTCCAGGCCCTGCTCGGCATGTGGACGGTGACGCTGCTTCTGAAGCCGGTCGTCGTCACGGCGCATCTGCTCGGCGGCATGGCGACGCTCGCGCTGCTGCTGTGGCTGTGGCTGCGGGAACGCGGCGTGGCGACGCAGGCCTACTACGCGCGCGTCGAACACCTGCGCGGCCCCGTCACCCTGGCGCTCGTGCTGGTCGCCGTCCAGATCGCGCTGGGCGGTTGGGTGAGCACCAACTACGCCGCGCTCGCCTGCACCGATTTCCCGCTCTGCCAGGGCCAGTGGGTGCCGCAGGGGATGGATTTCGAGCACGCCTTCACGCTCCGGCGCGAACTCGGCGAAACCGCGAGCGGCGAGCCGCTCAGCCTGGCCTCGCTCACCGCGATCCACTGGGTGCACCGGGCGATGGCGCTGATCGTGTTCGTCTACGTCGGCTGGCTGGCGATCCGCCTCTTGCGCACGCCGGGCTACGTCTGCTTCGGCATGGCGGTCGGCGGCCTGCTGTGCGTGCAGGTGGCGCTCGGTATCGGCAACGTGCTGTTCAGCCTGCCGCTGGGGCTGGCCGTGGCGCACAACGCCGGCGCGGCGCTCCTGCTCGCCAGCGTGGTGTGGCTCAACCATCGCGTGTGGAGAACCTGAACATGCAAAACGTGATGCTCCAGGGCATGACCTGCCGTTGCCAGCAGTTCCTCGCGCTGTGCAAGCTGCGCGTCGTCAGCCTGATCGTGTTCACCGCGGTCATCGGCATGTTCCTCGCGGTGCCCGGCTGGCCCGCGTGGAACGCGCTGTGGGCCGGCACCTTGGGTATCGCCATGGTGGCCGCCGCCGCCGCCGCGTTCAACTGCCTGATCGAACAGAAGATCGACGCCGTCATGGCGCGCACCCGTGCGCGGCCGCTGCCGCGCGGCGAATTGACGAGCGCGCAGACGCTGGTGTTCTCCGGCGTCGTTGGCGGCGCCGGCCTCTACCTGCTGCATGTCTTCGTCAATCCCCTGACCATGTGGCTCACGCTCGCCACCTTCGTCGGCTACGCGGTGATCTATACGGCGCTGCTGAAGCCGGCGACGCCACAGAACATCGTCATCGGCGGCGCTTCCGGCGCCATGCCGCCGGTGCTTGGCTGGGCCGCCGCCACCGGCGAAGTCCACCATGAC
Organism: Thiobacillus denitrificans; assembly: GCA_020725005.1. Lineage (GTDB taxonomy): Bacteria > Pseudomonadota > Gammaproteobacteria > Burkholderiales > Thiobacillaceae > Thiobacillus > Thiobacillus denitrificans_G. Next base: position 5,556 of record DYFW01000086.1, on the reverse strand, counting down.
GCGCTGTTGCTCTTCCTCATCATCTTCGCCTGGACGCCGCCGCACTTCTGGGCGCTGGCGCTGTATCGCCGGGACGAATACGCCAAGGCCGGCCTGCCCATGCTGCCGGTCACCCACGGCGAGGCATACACGCGCCTGCACGTGCTGCTCTACACCCTGCTGTTGTTCGCCGTGAGCTTGCTGCCCGTCGGCACCGGCATGGGCGGCTGGGTCTATCTTGCGGGCGCGGTGCTACTGGGCGCGCGCTTCATCCACTATGGCTGGCGCCTGCACCGTGCCTACAGCGACGCGTTGGCAAAAGAGACGTTCCGCTACTCGATCTGGTACCTGAGCCTGCTGTTCGCGGTCATGCTGGTAGATCATTACTACCATCTACCTGTCTGATTCTTATAAGGAAACGCGCGGCCAACTGGATATTAGGACGGGATTGTTTTATATTGTGCCAGCTATCCACCCCAGGGGCACATGATGATCCTCTCGCGAACCAGCCAGTATGCCGTGCAGGCCCTGATCTACATGGCGACGCAGCCGCACGCCACGCCCGTGCTGAACAAGGACATCGCCGCAAAACTCGGGGTGCCGGCGCCTTACCTGGCCAAGATCCTGCAAAGTCTGGCGAAGGGTAACCTGCTGTTCTCCTTCCGCGGCCGTCTGGGGGGGTTCTGCCTGCGCGACGGCGGGGAGAAGATCACCCTGATGGAAATCCTCCTGCTGACCGAGGGGCCGGCGTTTACCCAGAGCTGCCTGCTGGGCCTGAAAAAATGCAGCGACGAGACCGCCTGCCCCCTGCATTTCCGCTGGATTCCGGTGAAAAAGAAAATCATCGACCTGCTGCAGGACACCACGCTGGAGAAACTCGCGCGCGCGGTGGAAAGCGGCAAATACCGCCTCGCCGACATCCCCGGCCAGCTTTTCGAGCAGGTCAAGGCATGAAGCAAGGTTGGGCCGTCGTCGCCTTGATCGCGATGCTCGGGCTGGCGGGTTGTCAGCCCGCCCCAACAAGCCCGACCTTCCAGGCGACCGATATTACTGGCGCGCCGTTCGCGCGCGACTTCAAACTTACCGATCACAACGGCCAGACGCGCACGCTGGCCGATTTCCGCGGCAAGGTCGTGGCCGTCTTCTTCGGCTATACCCATTGCCCTGACGTCTGCCCGACCACCTTGGCCGACTTTGCCGCCGCCTTGCGGCAACTGGGGCCGCTTGCCGAGCGGGTGCAGGTCATTTTCGTGACCGTCGACCCGGCGCGGGACACGCCGGATATGTTGAGGCAGTTCGTGCCGGCCTTCCACCCCAGCTTCCTCGGGATGTACACCGATGCGGCGTCGCTCGGGCGCCTGGCGAGCGAATTCAAGGTGGTCTATCAAAAAAGCTCGGTGAAGGCCGCCGATGACTATCTGATCGACCACAGCGCTGGAACCTATGTCTATGACCCGAAAGGCAAACTGCGGCTGCTGATGCCCTACGGCAGCAGTCCGGACGCCATCGCCAGCGACCTCAAGACCCTGCTGTCGGAAGGCTGAGCAGAGGCGGCTTGCGGCAGGGGGGGCGACCCCCTATAATTCCACAGTTTTTTAATATAAGCATATGCTGTTCAAGGCGCGGCATCAGGCGCTTTTACGGGTCAAACAGGAGCGGTCATGGCGGTAACCACATATTCCGGTGCGGAGCAGTACAATTTTGACATTGTCAAGAAATTTGCCGTCATGGCCCTGGTGTGGGCGGTATTCGGCATGTTCGCGGGCGTTTGGATCGCCTCGGAACTGGCCTGGCCGTTCCTGAATTTCGACAGCGCCTATTTCTCCTTCGGCCGCTTCCGCCCGGTCCACACCACGTCGGTGATCTTCGGCTTCGGCGGCTCGGCGCTGTTTGCCACCTCCTACTACGTCGTGCAGCGCACCTGCCAGACGCGCCTGATCTCCGACGGCATGGCGAGCTTCACCTTCTGGGGCTGGATGGCGATCATCGTGCTCGCCAACCTCAGCTATGTCATGGGCTACTCGCAGGGCCGCGAGTATGCCGAAATGGAATGGCCGATCGATATCCTGATCGAGATCGTGTGGGTGACCTACCTGATCCTCTTCGTCGGTACCATCATGCGCCGCAAGCAGCCGCACATCTACGTTGCCAACTGGTTCTACCTCGCCTTCATCCTGGCGACCGCGCTGCTGCATACCTTCAACAACCTGGCGATGCCGGTCGACCTGTTCTCGATGAAGTCGTACAGCCTGTTCGCCGGCACCCAGGACGCGATGACCCAGTGGTGGTACGGTCATAACGCGGTGGGCTTCTTCCTTACCGCCGCCTTCCTCGGCATGATGTACTACTTCGTGCCCAAGCAGGCGGGTCGCCCGATCTACTCCTATCGCCTGTCGATCGTCCACTTCTGGGCGCTGGGCTTCATGTACATGTGGGTCGGTGGCCACCACCTGCACTGGACCGCGCTGCCCGACTGGACCTCGTCGCTCGCCGCCGCCTTCTCGATCCTGCTCCTGATGCCCTCGTGGGGCGGCATGATCAACGGCATCATGACGCTGTCGGGCGCCTGGGACAAACTGCGCACCGACCCGGTGATGCGCTTCATGATCGTCGCGCTGTCGTTCTACGGCATGTCGACCTTCGAAGGTCCGATGATGTCGCTGAAGGAAGTCAATGCGCTCTCCCACTACACCGACTGGACCGTGGGCCATGTGCACTCCGGCGCGCTCGGCTGGGTGGCGATGATCTCGTTTGGCTCGCTGTACCACATGATGCCCAAGTTGTGGGACACCAAGATCTACAGCCAGAAACTCGTTGAATGGCACTTCTGGCTCGCCACCATTGGCATCGTGCTCTATATCGTCGCGATGTGGATTTCCGGCATCACCCAGGGCTTGATGTGGCGTGCCTTCGACGAGTTCGGCAACCTGAAATTCTCGTTTGCCGAGTCGGTTGCGGCGATGATGCCGTTCTACGCGATGCGCGCGATCGGTGGCATGTTCTTCCTCACCGGTGCCGCGATGATGGCCTTCAACATGTTCATGACCATCCGCCAGGGCAAGCGCGAAGCCGCTGCGCTGGAAGCCAAGCTGGCCGCCAAGCTGGCCCACGCCTGAATCCGGGACGCTGAAAAATGAATCTCAACTTCAAACACGAATGGATCGAAACCAACATCGGCCTGATGGCCGTGTTGACCATGCTGGCGATCAGCGTCGGCGGCCTGGTGGAAATCGCGCCGCTGTTCTTCATCGACAAGACCATCGAGAAGGTCGAGGGCGTGCGCCCCTACACGCCGCTTGAGCAGCGCGGTCGTGACATCTACATCCGCGAAGGCTGCTACACCTGCCATTCGCAGATGATCCGTCCGTTCCGCGACGAGAAGCTGCGCTACGGCCACTACTCGCTGGCCGCCGAATCGCAGTACGACCATCCCTTCCAGTGGGGCTCCAAGCGCACCGGTCCGGATCTCGCCCGCGTCGGCGGAAAGTATTCGAACGAATGGCACGTACAGCACCTGATCGCGCCGCGCTCGATGGTGCCGGAGTCGGTGATGCCGAACTACCCCTGGCTGTTGACGACGCCGCTCGATATTTCCGATGTCGAATCGCGCCTGAAAGCCTTGCGCAAGGTCGGCGTGCCGTATTCGCTGACGCAGGCCGAGTACGACGCCAACGTCGGCAAGTTCGGCGAGACCGTTGCCAGGCAGCTGCATATTCCGGACGCCCGCAAGAATCTCGTCGAGCAGGCCAACTTCGGCAACTACGACGGCGACCGTTCCGGGATTTCCGAGATGGACGCGCTGGTGGCCTACCTGCAGGTGCTGGGCACCATGGTCGACTTCAGCAAGTACAGCGACGACGCGTTCGTCGACTACCGCTGACCGGGGCGTCAGGGGCCGCACATGGAATGGCTGCAGTGGTTCTCCAAGCCTGAAAACACCAAGCCGCTGGCCCTGATCATCTTTTTCGTCACCTTTATCGGCATCCTGGTCTACGTCTACGGCAGCAAGAAGCGGGGCAAGCGGCTCGAGTCGTACCGCGACATCCCGTTTCTCGACGAGCAGGACAGCACGAAGGACAAGCAATGAGCGAGCAGAAACTACAATCTCAAACGGTGCAAACCACGGGCCACGCCTGGGACGGCGACCTGCAGGAATACAACAACCCCCTGCCGACCTGGTGGGTCTACACCTTCTACGTGACGGTCGTCTTCGCCATCGTCTACTGGATCATCTATCCCTCGTGGCCGATGGGCAAGGGTTGGATCGGCGGCCTGTCGACCATCACCTACGTCAACAGCGAGGGCGAGACCCGGACCCACAGCTGGAATACCCGCGCGCTGCTGCTCGAAGACCTGAACAGGGCCTCGGCGGAACAAAAGCCCTATTTCGACAAGGTGTCTGCGATGTCGTACGAACAGATCGCCCGCGACCCCGAGATGAACGGCTTCATCCTCTCGTCTGGCAAGGCGCTGTTCGCCGACAATTGCGCGCCCTGCCACCAGGCCGGCGGCCAGGGCAAGGTTGGCTTCTTCCCCAACCTCACCGATGACGACTGGCTCTACGGCGGCAGCTACGACAAGATCAACGAAACGCTCATGCACGGCCGTCGTGGCTACATGCCCGCCTTCGGCGAAGTGCTCGACGGCGCGCAGATTGACCAGCTCGCGAACTACGTCGCCAGCCTGTCCGGCATGCGCCACGACAGCGCCAAGGCCGCTGCCGGCAACGCCTTGTTCCACAGCGAAACCGCCGCCTGCTTCTACTGCCATGGTCCGGACGCCAAAGGCCGTCGCGACATCGGCGCGCCCAACCTGACCGACTCGGTCTGGTTGTGGGCCAACGTGCCGGGCGCCGAGGACGACGACGGCAAGATCGCCGCGATCCGCGGCGTGATCGCCGGCGGCCTCGCCAAGGGCGTGATGCCGGCGTGGGCCGGCCGCCTGTCGCCCGAGCAGATCAAGGTGCTCACGGTCTACGTCCATGAACTCGGCGGCGGCCAGTAAGACCGCGCCCGGTGTTTGAGCCAAGCCCCCGGATCCGGGGGCTTTTTCTTCTCCCGTCGCACGAGGTCAGGTGATGCAGGCAGGTTTGGAAGACCAATTGGGGCTGTACCAGAAACGGATCCCGATTTTCCCCCGCTCGGTGAAGGGGAAGTTCCGTCGTTTCAAGACGACGGTGCTGGTGTTGGCCTATGCGGTGTATTTCCTGCTGCCCTGGTTGCCATGGGAACGGCTCGACGCCCCCGCACAGGCGCTGTTGTTCGACCTGCCCGGGCGACGCTTCCTGATCTTCGGCCTGACCGTCTATCCTCAGGACGTCATCTGGCTCGCGCTGCTGCTGTTCATCGCGGCGATCCTGCTGTTCATGGTCACCGGGCTGGTCGGGCGCGCCTTCTGCGGCTATTTCTGCTTCCAGACGCTGTGGACCGACTGCTTCATCTGGATCGAACACATGATCCAGGGCGAGCGTCCGGCGCGCGTGCGTCTCTACCGACAGCCCTGGAACCGCGAAAAACTGCTCAAGGTCGGCGGCACGCATGCCGTGTGGCTGCTGGTGTCGTTCTGGACCGCCTTCAC
>DYFW01000085.1 GCA_020725005.1 Thiobacillus denitrificans | reverse complement strand
CGGCATCGCCGGTCGGCGCGAGCTGCGCCTGGATGGCCTGCATCCCGACTGGCTGCTGCGCCGCGCCGACTGGGCCGCCGGCTTTCCGCTCGGCGTCGACCTCCTGCTCGCCGACGCGACGCGCATCGTCGCCTTGCCGCGCACCACGCGCGCGGCCCCCATGGAGAACCCGCTGAAATGAGTTACGTTGCCATCAAGGGCGGCGGGCGCGCCATCACCGGCGCCGCCGCCGTCACCGAATTCCTGCGCACCGAGCAAGGGCTGGGCAATCCCGCTGCCGAGCCGCTCGAAATCGACACCATCCTGCACCAGTTGCGCCACCTGGTGGATCGCGTGGTTTCGGAAGGCGGCGTGTATCACCCGCAATTCGCCGCGCTCGCCGTCAAGCAGAGCCTGGGCGATACGCTGGAAGCCGCCTTCGCCCTGCGCGCCTGGCGCTCGACGCGGCCGCGCCTGACCGCGACGCCGCCGCTCGACACCTCGCGCATGCGCCTGATCCGCCGTATCTCGTCCGCCTTCAAGGAGATTCCCGGCGGCCAGATGCTGGGGCCGACGCCGGACTACGCCCTGCGCCTGCTGCGCCTGGAGCTGATCGACGAATCGCCGGACGCCTTCCGCGCGGTGGCCCGCGACTGGCTGGGCAGCTGCCCCGAAGCGCAACTGCCCGACAGCTTTCCCAAGGTGCTCGACGCCCTGCGCGCGGAGGGCTTGCTGCCGCCGCTCCCTCACCCCCGGCCCCTCTCCCCGGGGGAGAGGGGAGAATCGTCCGCCTTCGACATCACCCGCGAGCCGCTGGTGTTTCCGGTGCCGCGCTCGGCCGCACTGGCGACCATGGCCAGGGCGGAAACCGGCTCGTTGCTGGCCATCGCCTATTCCAACATGCGCGGCTACGGCGACGTGCATCCCACGGTGGCGGAACTGCGGGTCGGCTATCTGCCGGTACTCTTGCCGCATCCGGTGACCGGCGAGCTTGCCGAGGTTGGCGAAGTGCTGATGACCGAGTGCGAGGTGGTGGCGATGTACGCGGCCACCGAGCCCGGCGGCAAGCCCGTGTTCACCGTCGGCTACGGCGCCTGCTTCGGCCACAACGAGGTCAAGGCCATCTCCATGGCCATCCTCGATCGCGCGCTGCAGAAGGGCATGCAGGACGGCCCGGCGAATCCGTCCGAAGACCCGGAGTTCGTGCTGCTGCACGTCGACGGAGTCGACTCCATGGGCTTCGCCTCACATTACAAGATGCCGCACTACGTCACCTTCCAGTCCGACCTGGACCGCCTGCGCACCACGCAGCAGAAGTCGGGAGAACCCGCATGAACGCCATGTCCCACACCACCGGCGGCAACGCCTACAACTTCGGCTTTCTCGACGAATACGCCAAGAAGGAAATCCGCCGCGCCGTCCTCAAGGCGATCGCCATCCCCGGCTACCAGGTGCCCTACGCCTCGCGCGAAATGCCCATGGGGCGCGGCTTCGGCACCGGCGGCCTGCAACTGACGCTGGCGCTGATCGGTCCCGGCGAGGTCGTGAAGGTCATCGACCAGGGCTCGGACGATTCGGTGAACGCGGTCAACCTGCGCCAGTTCATCGAAATGACCTGCCCCGGCGTCTCCACCACCACCCGCACCGCGGAGGCGAGCCTGATCCAGTCGCGCCACCGCATCCCGGAACGGCCGCTGACCCCGACGCAGATCCTCGTGCTGCAGGTGCCCTATCCTGACCCGCTGGTGGTGGTCGAGCCGTCCGAGGACAAGCGCAAGATCATGCACGGCGAGGCCGACTATTCGCGCCTGCTGGTGAAGCTGTACGAAGACATCGTCCAGTTCGACGAGATCACCATCTCGCACCGTTATCCGACGCGCATCAACGGCCACTACGTCATCGACCCGTCGCCGATTCCGCGCTGGGACGTGCCCAGGCTCGACCATGCGGCGGCGCTGACCCTGTTCGGCGCCGGGCGCGAAAAGAAGATCTACGCGGTGCCGCCGCACACCCGGGCGGAGCCGCTGGCGTTTTCCGACGTGCCGTTCCGGGTCGAGGATTTCCGCGACGCGGCGGGACGCCGCCGCGCCTGCGCCCGCTGCGGCTGCACGGATTCCTTTCTCGACGAGTTCAGCAGCGATGCCGGCGAGAAGGTCTACCAATGCTCGGACACCGACTGGTGCGACGAAAAACTGCTGCGCAAGGAATCGCTGCGGGGAGAAGCGGCATGAACAAGGTTCTCGAAGTCAGAAACCTGTCGAAAATCTACGGCCCCGGCTGCCCGCACTGCATCGAATCGACCGGGCCGGAAGCGGACACCAACCTGTGCCCGCATTGCGGCAGCGTGGTCGCCATCCACGACGTGTCCTTCGACCTGTTCGAGGGCGAAATCCTGGGCGTCATGGGCGAATCGGGCAGCGGCAAGTCGACCGTGGTGAAGGCCCTCTATTTCGATCAGGCGCCATCGGGCGGCGAGGCGATCTTTTTCGACGGCGACACGCAGCACGAGCTGTTCGCGCTGAACGCAGCGCGGCAGCGCTGGCTGCGCAACCACCGCTTCGGCATGGTCTACCAGAACCCGAATCTGGGCCTGAATTTCAACATCAGCGCCGGCGGCAACATCGCCGAGCGCCTGCTGATGAGCGACCTGATGGACTACGGCGCCATCCGCGAACGCGCCAAGGCGCTGCTGGCGCGCACCGAGGTGCTGCTGTCCCGCGTCGACGACCTGCCGAAGCATTTTTCCGGCGGCATGCAGCAGCGGGTGCAGATCGCCAAGGCGCTCGCCACCCAGCCGCCGCTGCTGTTCCTGGACGAAGTGACCACCGGGCTCGACCTGTCGGTGCAGGCGCGCATTCTCGACCTGATCCTGGAAATCCAGCAGGAATTGAAGACCGCGATGGTCGTCGTCACCCACGACCTCGGCGTGATTCGCCTGCTGACCGGCCGCGCCATCGTCATGAAATACGGCCGCGTCATCGAGACGGGGCTCACCGATCAAATCCTCGAAGACCCCCAGCACGCCTATACCCAGCGGCTGGTGGCTTCCGCCCTGTGAGGAGCGCGACATGAATCCACCCATACTCCAGGTCGAAGGCTACGCCAAGCATTTCCAGCTGCACGAGCAGAACAAGCTGATCCCGTCCTCGCACAACGTCAGCCTCACGGTACGCAGCGGCGAACTCACGGCCCTGATCGGCCCCACCGGCGCCGGCAAGTCCTCGGTGCTGAAAGGCATCTACCGCACCTACCTGCCGAGCGCCGGCCGCATGCTTTATCGCGACGCGCTGGGCCACGAACTCGATCTGGCCCTGGCCGGCGAGCACCAGATCCTGGAGCTGCGGCGCCGCGAAATCGGCTTCGTCACCCAGTTCCTGCATTGCCTGCCGCGCCAGCCGACGCTCGACGTCGTCGCGCAGCCGCTGTTCGGCCTGGGCGTTGCGCGTCCGGAAGCCAGACAGCGCGCGGCCGACCTGCTGTCCGCCATGAGCCTGCCGGAGCGCCTGTGGAGCGTCTCGCCGGCCACTTTCTCCGGCGGCGAGCGGCAACGGGTAAACCTCGCCCGCGGCTTCATCGCCCGCCCGCGCCTGCTGCTGCTCGACGAGCCGACCGCCAGCCTCGATCCGAAAACCGCCGAATGCGTGATCGGCCTGATCGAAGGGCTGAAGGCCGGGGGCACGGCCATGCTCGCCATCTTCCACCACCCCGAAACCACCCGCAGGCTGGCCGACCAGGTCGTCGAACTGGCGCCGCCGCCCGCCGTGGAAACCCTCCTCAAGGAAATCGCATGAACCCGCTGTATCTGACCGGCGCCCGCGTGGTGCTGCCGAACGACGTGCTCGAAGACGCCGCCGTGCTGATCGAGGACGGCGTCATCGCCGCCATCGATCCCGAATCGGGCAAGGGCGCGCAAGCCATCGACCTCCGCGGCAAGATGCTGATCCCCGGCATGATCGACCTCCATTGCGACGCCCTGGAAAAGGAAGTCGAGCCGCGCCCCCAGGTGCATTTCCCGCTCGATTTCGCCTGCGCCCAGGCCGACAAGCGCAACGCCGCGGCGGGCATCACCACGGTCTTTCACGCGCTGTCGTTCGCCAACCACGAACTGGGTGTGCGCAATAACGCCTATGCCGCCGAGATTGCGCGCGCGGTGGGTGCCTGGCAGGCGCACGCGCTGGTGGACAACCGCGTGCACGTGCGCTACGAGGTTACCGACGAAACGGCGCCGCCGGTGCTGGCGTCGCTGCTGCGCGACGGGCACGCCCACCTGTTGTCCTTCATGGACCACAGCCCGGGCCAGGGCCAGTTCCGCGACGTCGAGGCCTACCGCGCCTATCTGGCGAAAACCTACAAGACCAGCGATGCGCAACTCGATGACATCCTGGCGCATAAGGCCGCGGCGGCGCAGGGCGCCATGCAGCGCATGGAACAGCTCGCGCGGCTGGCGCGCGAACGCGGCGTCTCCATCGCCAGCCACGACGATGACAGTGCGCAGAAGGTGGACGCGGTCAAAGCCCTGGGCGCCGTGGTGTCGGAATTTCCGGTGAACCTGGAAACGGCGCAGGCCGCGCGCGCCCAGGGCCTGGCCACCCTGTTCGGCGCGCCCAACATCCTGCGGGGCAAATCCCAGTCGGGCAACATGCGCGCGCTCGACGCGGTGCTCGCCGGCGTCGCCGACTGCCTGTGCGGCGATTATTCGCCGGCCGCGCTGCTGCCCTCGGTGATGAAGCTGCCCGAGCTGGCCGGCATTGCGCTGCACGAGGCGGTGGCGCTGGTCACCCGTAACCCGGCGCGGGCCGCCGGCCTGCACGACCGCGGCGAAATCGCCGTCGGCAAGCGCGCGGACCTGGTGGCGGTGAAAGACATGGGCGGCCTGCCGCAGGCGGAGCGGGTGTGGTCGGGCGGCACGCCTTCGCTGGCCGCGCATTTCGACCACCTCTGAGAAACGGACGCATGGACGCGCGGTTGATCTATGTGGTGGGTGCCTCGGGCAGCGGCAAGGACACGCTGATGGGATACGCCCGCGAGAAGCTGGCGGGCGATGGCGGCGTTTGCTTTGCCCATCGCTACATCACCCGCCCCGCGGCGGCCGGCGGCGAGAACCACGTGGCGCTGAGCCCCGACGAGTTTGCCGCCCGGCGCGTCCGCGGCCTTTTCGCCATGCATTGGGTCAGCCACGGTCTGCTTTACGGCGTCGGCATCGAGATCGATCACTGGCTCGCCAAGGACATCACCGTGGTGGTCAATGGCTCACGCGACTATCTGGCAGAGGCCCGTCGGCGCTATCCGGAACTGCTGCCGGTCACCATCGAGGTGTCGCCCGCCGTGCTGCGCGAACGCCTGCTGGAGCGCGGTCGGGAGGATGCCGCGGCCATCGAGCATCGGCTGCAGCGGCACGAACAGCTGCGGCACCAGCCTTTCCCCGGCCTGGCGATCCGCAACGACGGGACGGTGGCGGCGGCGGGCGACGCGCTGCTTGGCCTGATCCAAAAACACGCACGGGGCGACCGGGCATGCGCGTGACCTTCCTCGGCACCGGCGCCGCCGGCGGGGTGCCGCTGTACGGCTGCAACTGCAAGGCCTGCGCGCGCGCCGCGCGCGACCCCCGCCACGCCCGGCTGCCCTGCAGCGCCCTGGTCGAGTCCGCAGACACGCGCGTGCTGCTGGATGCGGGGCTGATGGACCTGCACGAACGCTTCCCGCCCGGCTTCCTGAGCGCCATCGTGCTCACCCACTATCATCCCGACCATGTCCAGGGCCTGTTCCACCTGCGCTGGGGCAAGGGCGAGCCCTTGCCGGTGTACGGCCCGCCGGACAGCGAAGGCTGCGCCGATCTGTTCAAGCACCCGGGTCTGCTGGCGTTCCGGCAGGCGCGCAAGTTCGAGGTCTTCGAGGTCGGTGCCTTGCGCCTGACACCCTTGCCGCTGGTGCACTCCAAGCCCACGCTCGGCTATGCGATCGAGGGCCCGCGGGGACAGCGCTTTGCCTACCTCACCGATACGCTGGGCCTGCCGCCGAAGTCCGCCGCCTTCCTGCGCGGCTGGGGCGCGTTCGACATGGCGATCGACTGCTCCTACCCGCCGCAGCCGGCGCCCAGGAACCACAATGACTGGCTGGCCGCCCACCAGTGCGTCGCCGCGACCGGCGCCCGCAGCGCCTGGTTCACCCACCTGAGTCATGCTGTCGACGCCTGGCTGCTGGAAGAACGCCCGTCGCCGGCGGCCAACGTTCGCCTGGCGTCCGATGGCACCCGCATCGATATTCCGGACGCCGGGTCGTGAGCGCGCCGCTGGCGCTGGCGCTGTCGGTGGCCATGCATGTCGCCTGGAATTTGATGGCGCGGCATTTGCCGAGACAGGCCAATCCGCTGTGGTGGGTGCTGCTTGCGCATCTGGTGCTGTTCGGCCCGTGGGGATTCCTGGAACTGGCGACCACCGTCAACTGGACGCCCGGCATGGCGCTGCTGCTGGCGGTGTCGGCAACGGCCAACGCCGTGTATTTCGTTGGTCTCGCGCGCGCCTATGAACATGCGCCGGTCGCGCTGGTGTATCCCGTGGTGCGCAGTTCGCCGCTGCTGATCGCCCTCTGGGGCACGCTCTTTTTCGAGCAGCACCTGCCGCTGGTCGCCTGGGCCGGCATCGTCGTCAGTGTTCTCGGCTTGCTGGTCATGGCGTCGGGCACCGGGCGGGGCAACGGGGGGCATGCCTTGCCCTGGGCGCTGCTGGCCATGCTTTCCACGAGCGTATATTCGCTCAGCGACAAGGCCGCGACCGCGCACATCCCCACCTTCATGGGCCTGATGGGTTTTCTGTCGGTGGGCTACCTGGCCTCCTGGATCGCCATCACCTGGCGCATGCACCGCCGGTCCCGGCGCTGGATGCCTGAACAGCGCATCGGCACAGTCCCGATGCTGGTGGGCGGCATCTGCATCGGTGTGGCCTACGCGCTGGTGATCCACGCGATGCGCGCGCTCGCGGCGGCGGAAGTCGTGGCCTACACCAACGCCGGGATCGTGCTGGCGACCGTCTCGAGCGTGTACCTGTTCGGGGAAAAAGAAGAGTGGAAGCGACGGGTGCTGGGCGCGGCGGTGATCATGCTCGGCCTGATACTGCTGTCGCTGCGTTGAGCAAGGCCGCAGGGTCCCGCCGTTCAGGCCGTTCAGGCCGTCCGGCAAGCGGTCTGCCCCAGGCCCGGCATCGGGGTTGGGGCAGACCGGAACGATTGCGGGCTGCTAATCGTGGTGGCGGGAACGATGATGCTTGCGGTGGGGGCGGCCATGACCGCGTCCGTGGCCCCAGTCATCGTCGTGCCAGCCGTGACGAGGATGTTTCGGCTTGTAATAGACAGGCTGCGCCCGGTAATGGTCAGGCGGCAGCACGATGACGTGGCTGGGGTGATGCGTCGTGTACGTCCAGTAATGGCTGCCGCCGCTTTCGTACAACACGCGGAAGCCGTCGTGATGACGGGTGCCGAACGACACGCTGAAGTGGGGTTCGACCGTCACCACGCGCCCGTATTCGCGGTCGGATGCAAGGGCGCTTCCGGAAGCGGCCAGCAGGGTCGTTGCGATCAAAAGTGTACGTAACATGGTTCTCTCCTTTCGGTTGCGGATGATGTGCGCCCGGATGCTCAGCGCCTCCAGGTGTTGTGGCTGCTGTTCCAGCGTGCGCCGCGCGGCGGCGACTCTGCCACGGTGAAGCTCACATTCAGGGTCAGCCACGGGCCCGGGTCATACGGCAGGTAGGTGGTGTACTCGCGATCCTGGAAGCGGTAGCGCACGTCGTAGCCGCTCACCACCTGGCGGAAATTGTCGTGGGTTCGGCAACGCTCCACCTGCTGCGGTTGCGATTCGTAGCGGCGGTCGCCATTGTTCCAGCGGTTGCCCACGACCGCGCCGGTGGCGGCGCCGACGGCGGCTGCCGCCACGCGGCCGTCGCCCTTGCCCACGGTGGAACCGAGCAGGCCCCCGGCGATGGCGCCGAGCACAGTGCCGCCCGCGTTGCCGCCGCTGCGGGTGTCCCGGGTTTCATACCCTACCGTTTCAACCCAGCATTCGCGGCGTGGCTCGTTGACCGTCTCGTAAACCGGGGTGCTGGCCAGCACCTTGGCGCGGGCGGTAAAACCGTCGCCCTGGCCGGAGCTGGCGTATGCAGTCCCGCTCGCGCCCAGCAGGGCGGCAATCAGTGCGGTGTTCAGTGTGCGTGATTTCATGTTGCGCTCCTTCTTCTTCAGGTGAATCCGGTTCAGCGACGACCGCGCTGGCGGTCCTCGTCCTCAAAACGTTGCTGCTGGCGGCGTTCGTAGCCGTAACCGTAGCCCCGCGGTGCTTCGTGCCCGGCGTCGTGCCGGTCGTCGCGGCGGTCGTCCTGACGGCTGTCGCGACGGTCCTGGCGGCGCGCGTCGGTCCGGCTACCGCGATCGCCGCGATCACGCTGGGCCACGATGAAGGCGTTTTCCATGAAGCCGGGTGCGGCCTGAACCGGCGCAGCCAGCGCCAGTCCCAGTGCAGCCAGTCCGAACAGTCCAAGTTGTCGTGCATTCATCGTCGTCTCCGTTTCCGTGGTCGCCTTGTCTTGCTTCCACGCTTCGCAGTCTGGTTGAGGAAAGTAAGCGCACTGTTTCACGCAAGGGTGGTTTTGTAACAGTGTGTAACCGGCGGGGGCAAGCGGGCATCCAGCCGCTGATATAGTTATTGCATGGAAAAAGACACCATCTACGTCACCGACGACGATCCCGGCATTCGCGAGCTGGTCGCCGAATACCTGGCCAGCCAGGGCTATGCGGTCGAAACGGCCGAGGATGCTCCCGCGCTCGATCGCCTGCTGGCCCGCCGACTGCCGGATCTGCTGGTGCTCGACTGGATGATGCCGGGCGAGGATGGCCTGTCGGTGGCGCGGCGCCTGCGCGGACAGCCGGGCTGTCCGCCCATCATCATGCTGTCGGCCAAGGGCGAGGATATCGATCGCATCATCGGCCTCGAGGTCGGCGCCGACGATTACCTGCCCAAGCCGTTCAACCCGCGCGAGCTGCTGGCGCGTATCCGCGCGGTGATGCGCCGCAACGGCGGGCCCGCCGCGCAGGCAGCAGGCGACACGGCGCGGGCGGTGCGTTTCGGCCCGTTCAGCGTCAATCTCGACGCCCGCGTGCTGACCCGCGACGGCGCCGAAATCGCGCTCACCGGCGGCGAATACGAACTGCTGGAAATCTTCGTCACCCACGCCAACCGCGCGTTGTCGCGCGACTGGCTGATGGATCAGCTGCGCGGCTTCGAGCGCGACCCGTTCGACCGCAGCATCGACGTGCGGGTGAACCGCCTGCGCAAGAAAATCGAGGACGACCCGGCCAACCCCGCCTACATCCGCACCCAGCGCGGCCAGGGTTATCTGTTTGTGCCGCCGGGCAAAGGACCAGGAGTCAGGGATCAGGATTCAGGATCCAGAGAATGAGCGGCCAGTGGCCGCGATATTTTCCCCTGACCCCTGACCCCTGACCCCTGACCCCTGACCCCTGACCCCCATGCCCCGTTCCCTCTTCGCCCGCACCGCGCTCACACTGGCGCTGGCCTTCATCGTGTTCCAGGCGGCGGCGTTCGGGGTGGTGTATCGCACCCTGATCGTGCCGGTGGCGGAGCGCTCGGCCGACGACCTGGCCGGTCTGATCGTGCTGTCGGCGCAAACCTGGGTGGAGCTGCCGCCGCAGACGCGCGCGGCATTCGAACAGGAACTGGCGCGCCGTCATGGCCTGCGGCTGACGACCGTCAATGTCGGGGCGACAGCGGATGCCCCGCGGTTTGCCTTTCGCACCGAGATCGAAGCGGCGCTCAGCCGCCGCGTGGGTGAGTCGGTCGTGCTGCGGGGCGTGCCGGGCAAGGCCGCGGCCTGGCTGGACATTCCGCTGGGCGGGCATGATCTGGGGGTCGGTTTCTTTCCGGGCCGTTATGCGGTCAAGCCGCCGCTGGCCGCCATTGCGGTGGTCGCGATGGGCACCTTTCTCAGCCTGCTGACCGCGCTGTTTCTGGTGCGCCGTCTCACCGTGCCGCTGGCGCGCGCGGCCCGGGCGGCCCGCCAGGTGGGTGCGGGCGAGCTGCCCGAACCGCTGCCGGAAACCGGGCCGGCCGAGCTGGCCGAACTGGCGCGCCGCTTCAACACCATGGCCACCGAGGTCCGCAACCTGCTCGACAACCGCACCACGTTGCTGGCCGGGATTTCGCACGACCTGCGCACGCCGATGACGCGCCTGCAACTGAATCTGGAAATGCTGCGCGACGAACCCAATCAGGCGCGGATCGACCGTTCGCTGTGCGACCTGGCCGAGATGAACACGCTGATTTCAGGCTATCTGGAGCTGGCGCGCACCACCCGGGCCGAACCGGCCACGCGTTTCGACCTCGCCGCACTGCTG
The DNA here is from genome assembly GCA_020725005.1 of Thiobacillus denitrificans. Taxonomy (GTDB): domain Bacteria; phylum Pseudomonadota; class Gammaproteobacteria; order Burkholderiales; family Thiobacillaceae; genus Thiobacillus; species Thiobacillus denitrificans_G. The sequence continues at coordinate 1,283 of DYFW01000085.1, read as the reverse complement.
AATGAAATCGCTGCCGGTGCCGGCCTCGCGTGGCCGGGCGCGGCGCCGTGCGAGGTCGAGGCCGGGCGGCTGGCGGTGCGGCAAATCGTGTCCAACCTGATCGAGAACGCGCAGCGTTACGGTGGCGCGGCCCCGGTCGAACTGGCGCTGGAATGTGACGACCGTGTGGTGCGGGTGAGCGTGCGCGACAGCGGCCCGGGCATCCCGGAGGATCAGCTGGACAAAGTGTTCAGGCCGTTTTACCGGCTGGAAGCGTCGCGCTCATTGGCCACGGGCGGCACCGGGCTGGGGCTGGCGATCGTGCGGCAGCTGGCGGAAACGAATGGCTGGAAGGTCACGCTTGCGAACCGTCCCACAGGCGGGATCGAGGCGGTGCTGGAGATTCGGCGTGGGTTGCCCTGAGCGGGCGGGGGAGATCGACGCGCTGCGCGACGCCGCCGCGTGGGTGACGGTCAGCTTACACGCAGTGCGTGGTGGTCAGGCGGCGCATCACCCGGAATTCGATGAACAGCAGCGTCAGGCTGAACATCGACATGCGGCCGGTGCTCCCGCTAAAGAAGCCCAGCAGCGAACGCGACAGACTCAGGCTCACGCGGGTTCCTTTACCGATGTGCATCAGACAGCCGGCTGGCGGGCGAACACGGAGAACTGCACGAACAGCAGCGACAGGCTGGTGAGGCTCATGCGCTCGGTTTCGCCGTGAAACCAGGCAAAGGGCGAGGTGCTGAGTTCGAGAACCAGCTGGTTTTGGCCGAATTGCAGTTTCATGATGTTCTCCTGGGTGGGGTGCTTGCCTGACTACTTGCAACGCCTGTGCCACCCAGCACAGCTGCGGCGCATCAAAAAAATGTAATAAAAAACAAGGTGTTGTTGTGGTCGAGTGGAAGGCCCTGGCAGGGGAGAGGGTGCGGATTGACGGAAAGCCGTCAATCCGTGTCGAAGCGGCAAACATCCGGCAGCGCAAACGGACGTGAAAAAGGCGACAGGGTAGAATCCGGCTTTCGATTTTGGCGCGGCGTGTCCTGCGCGCTGCCCCCTCTGCATGATCATCCTCAAGAACCTCAGCCTTCGGCGCAGCGCCAAGGTCCTGCTCGACAACGCCTCGGTGTCGATCAACCCCGGCGAAAAGGTCGGTCTGGTCGGTCGTAACGGCGCTGGCAAGTCCAGCCTGTTCGCGCTCATCAACGGCACGCTGCACGAAGACAAGGGCGATTTCTCGATGCCGTCTCAGTGGCGCATGGCGCAGGTGGCGCAGGACATGCCGGAAACCTTTGAGTCCGCGA
>DYFW01000353.1 GCA_020725005.1 Thiobacillus denitrificans | reverse complement strand
GATGGCCAAGGCAAAGTTTGAGCGTACGAAACCGCATTGCAACATTGGTACGATTGGTCACGTTGACCACGGCAAGACGTCTTTGACGGCAGCGATCACGAAGGTGCTGGCTGAGAGCGGCGGCGCGTCGTTCACGGCGTATGACCAGATCGACAAGGCGCCGGAAGAGAAGGCGCGCGGCATCACGATCTCGACGAGCCACGTTGAGTACGAGACGGCGAACCGCCACTACGCCCACGTCGACTGCCCCGGCCACGCCGACTATGTGAAGAACATGATCACGGGTGCTGCGCAGATGGACGGCGCGATCCTGGTGGTTTCGGCGGCCGACGGCCCGATGCCGCAGACCCGCGAGCACATCCTGCTGGCGCGCCAGGTCGGCGTTCCGGCGCTGGTGGTGTTCATGAACAAGTGCGACATGGTGGACGACGCCGAGCTGCTCGACCTGGTCGAGCTGGAAGTGCGCGAGCTGCTGTCGAAGTACGATTTCCCGGGCGACGATATTCCGATCATCCGCGGTTCGGCGCTGGCTGCCCTTGAGGACAGCAACAAGGAACTGGGCCACGACGCGGTCCTGAAGCTGATGGAAGCGGTGGACAAGTACATCCCGCAGCCGGAGCGCCCGAAGGACAAGCCGTTCCTGATGCCGGTTGAAGACGTGTTCTCGATTTCGGGCCGCGGCACCGTGGTGACCGGCCGCGTCGAGCGCGGCATCGTGAAGGTCGGCGAGGAAGTCGAGATCGTCGGCCTGAAGGCCACCGTGAAGACGACGGTGACCGGCGTCGAGATGTTCCGCAAGCTGCTGGACTCGGGCGAGGCGGGCGACAACATCGGCGCGCTGCTGCGCGGCGTGCAGCGTGACGACGTCGAGCGCGGCCAGGTTCTGGCCAAGCCGGGTTCGATCACCCCGCACACCAAGTTCAAGGCCGAGGCCTACATCCTGACCAAGGAAGAGGGTGGCCGTCACACGCCGTTCTTCACCAACTACCGCCCGCAGTTCTACTTCCGCACGACCGACGTGACGGGTGTGGTGCAGCTGCCGCAGGGCGTCGAGATGGTGATGCCGGGCGACAACGTTGCGATGGATGTCGAGCTGATCGCGCCGATCGCCATGGACGAAGGCCTGCGCTTCGCGATCCGCGAAGGCGGCCGCACCGTCGGCGCCGGCGTCGTCGCCAAGATCATCGCGTAAGCG
>DYFW01000352.1 GCA_020725005.1 Thiobacillus denitrificans | reverse complement strand
CCCGTGCTCGACCCGCCGACCTTCTGCGCGCTGGTGGAAATCCCCTCGATGCGGCCCAGCCTGTCCCTGCCGGGCGACGCCTTTAGCGTGCTGCAGGCACGCACCGGCGAGCACCTGCAAGCCATGCTCGAACCCGGCGAACACTGCGGGCGGCTGAGCGATGTCGCTTTCCTGATCGTATTCGCCCCGCAGGATCCGCGGCGCGTATCCGACCGCGTGGCACGCCTCAAGGGCGAACTCGAAAGCCTGCACCCGAGCTGGAAAATGATCGGCGCCGTGGTGCCTCTGGTCGCGCCGGGCGAAGCCGATCCGTCGCCGTCGAGCGTGCTGCGCCGCGCCAACCAGGCCTGCGCCGGCATCCGTCAGGAGGCCGGGCTCGAACTCAGCGGGCTCGCTGCAATCGTGCCCAGCGCGCCCCCGCCCGACACCCTGCCGCTGTCCGCGCTCTACCTGCGCTGCCAGAAAATCCAGCCCTGCAGCGGCGACGCGCCGGCACATTACGAGATCCTGCTCGGCCTCGACGACAGCCTGACGCCGCAGCACTCGACACAAAGCTTCGTGGTAATGGCCGAACAGACCGGGCGCAGCCATGAACTCGACGCCTGGGTGCTCGACCGCGTGCTCGACTGGATGGGGCGAAACGCCCCACGCTTGGCGCGGCTGAGCGGTCTGTCGGTCAATCTTTCGGGCGCCAGCCTCACCCGGCAGACGCACACCGACGCCATGGCCAGGCTGCTCTCGGCCCACCCCGACCTGGCCTGCAAGCTGATCCTGGAAGTGACCGAAACCGCCGCGATCGACAATCTCGATGTCGCCGCGCGCGCACTGCGCGCTCTGAAGAAGCTGGGCTGCCGCATCGCGCTCGACGACTTCGGCAGCGGCTACAGCTCCTACGGCTATATCCGGCGGCTGCCGCTCGATTATCTCAAGATCGACGGCACCTACATCCGCAACATCCTCACCGACCGCACCGACCAGGCGCTGACGGCGTCGATGGTCGACGTCGCCCACGCGCTCGGCATCAAGGTGATCGCGGAATACGTCGACAGCGAAGCCACCTTCCGGTGGCTGAAGGACCTGGGCGTCGATTACGTGCAGGGCTATTGGGTGCACGAGCCGCAGCGGCTCGACACCCTGGCCCTGTCCTAGTACCTCAACCCATAAGTTTCGCTATGTTCGACCCGCCCCGCATCGCCGAT
>DYFW01000351.1 GCA_020725005.1 Thiobacillus denitrificans | reverse complement strand
TGGGCTGCCAGGTCATGACGTGGGCGCCCTGCAGCGCGATCGTCGCCGCCGAGAAATCGGTGCGCACCTGCACGGCGACGAAATCGGGGGCGAGCTCGGCGAAGCTCAGGAAATCGGCGCCGGCGAAACGGCGCCGCAACTCGGCGAGTTGGTTCATGCTGCATCTCCTCCTTGGTAGGTCTGGGTTTATTGTGTTTTGAGTTCCGCGATGCTTTCGGCGGCGATCTCCCGCACCTCGGCGTCCGGGTCGTCCAGCCGCGCCTCCAGGTACTTGATCGCGTCCGCGCTGCCGGAGAGGCCCAGCAAATGACAGGCGTCGGCGCGCACGCGGTGGTCGCCGTGGCCGGCGAGCATGCCCAGGGCCGGCAGCAGCGCGCGGAAACCGGCGGGGGCGACCGTGCTGGCGCGCTCCAGCACCGCGCTGGCGCCGAAGCGCACGTTCATGTTCGCCTCGGGATTGGCGATGATGGGCAGCAGGTCGGCGAGCGCCGCCGGCAGGCGGTCCACCACCTCATTGACGTTCTTCAGCTGGCCTTCGAGCAGCCAGATCTGGAACTGTTCGGCGCGATTGCGCAGGCTGGCGCGCAGCAGCGCGCGCGTGGCGTCGCCCGCCAGCGGATAGTCGTATCTGATCATGCTTCGGCCAGCCGGAAATCGATCTTGTTCTGGTCGAGGTCCACGCGCACGAGCTGCACGCGCACGCGGTCGGACAGGCGGTAGCGCGCGCCGGTGCGCTCGCCGACCATCGCGTGCTGCTTCTCGTCGAAGTGGAAGTAGTCGCGGCCAAGGTCGGAGACATGCACCAGGCCTTCGACGAACACCTCGTCGAGCGCGACGAAGATGCCGAAGGGCACCACCGACGAGATGCTGCCGGTGAAGGTTTCGCCGACGCGGTCCTGCATGTACCAGCACTTGAGCCAGGCCTCGACGTCGCGCGTCGCCTCGTCGGCGCGCCGCTCGGTGGCCGAGCAGGCGAGGCCGACCGCCTCCCAGTCCAACGTGTCGTAGCGTTTGCCCGCCAGCGCCGACTTGATGGCGCGATGGATCAGCAGGTCGGGATAGCGGCGGATCGGCGAGGTGAAGTGGGTGTAGCTCTCGTAGGCCAGGCCGAAGTGGCCGACGTTGTCCGGGCTGTAGATCGCCTGTTTGAGCGAGCGCAGCATCACGGTCTGCAGCAGTTGCTTGTCGGGCCGGTCCTTGATTTTGTCG
>DYFW01000350.1 GCA_020725005.1 Thiobacillus denitrificans | reverse complement strand
TCGACATGGGCGTGCCGGCCTACATGGTGGCGACCTCGGTGCAGGGCGTGCTGGCCCAGCGCCTGGTGCGCCAGCTGTGCCCCCACTGCAAAAAGCCGCACGCGCCGACGCCGCAGGAACAGGTATGGCTGGGTCGAGCGTACGCCGAACAGCCGGACGCCGGCTTCATGGCCGGCCAGGGGTGCGAGCGCTGCCACGGCACGGGCTACGCCGGGCGGCGCGCCATCCACGAACTGCTCGAGATGGACGGCACCCTGGCCAACGCCCTGGCGCGCAGCGAGCCGGGCGCCTTCGTCGCCGCCGCGCGCGCGGCGCTTGCCGGTCAGACCCTGCGTGACCAGGCGATCGCGCTGGCGCGCGCGGGCGTAACCTCGCTCGCCGAGGCGATGCGCGCGAGCATGCAGGACGACGCCGTCTGATGCCGCGCTTCGGCTACACCGGCCGCACTGCCGGCGGCGAACGCGTGCAGGGGGTGCTCGACGCCGAGAGCGCGGCCGAGTGCGCGGCGAGCCTCGTGCGCAACGGCATCACCCCGGTCGCCATCCGCGAATCCGCGCACGACGACCGCCGCCGCGCCATTCACCTCGATTTCAAGCTGTTCGCGCAGACGGTCAAGCCGATCGACGTGCAGCTGTTCTCGCGCCAGCTCCATACCCTGCTGCGCGCCGGCGTGCCGATCCTGCGCGCGCTCGCCGGCCTCATCGAATCGACCACCAACCCGGCGTTTGCCAAAGTGATCGCCTCGCTCAAGGGCGCGCTCGAGGCCGGCCGCGATCTTTCGACGGCGATGCGCCAGCACCCCGAGGTGTTTTCCCCGTTCTATGTCGCCATGGTGCGGGTCGGCGAGGCGACCGGGCGCCTCGACGACGTCCTGCTGCGCCTGTTCGAGTATCTGGAAAGCGAGCGCGAAACGCGCGCGCGCCTCAAGGAGGCGCTGCGCTACCCGAGCTTCGTGGCGATTGCCATGGTCGTCGCCGTGGCGGTCATCAATGTTTTCGTCGTCCCGGCCTTCGCCAAGGTCTATGCCAGCTTCAACGCCGAGCTGCCGCTGATGACCCGGATCCTGATCGAATCCTCCCGGCTCACCCTCGATTACGGGGGCTTCCTGCTGGCCGGCGCGGTGCTCGCCGGCATCGCTTTCCGGGCCTGGCGCGCCTCCGGGGACGGACGGCTCGCCTGGGACCGCTTCAAGCTCCGCCTGCCGATCACC
>DYFW01000084.1 GCA_020725005.1 Thiobacillus denitrificans | reverse complement strand
TCACGCCGCGCATTCTCGACGAGCGCCTGTCGCTGCGCTGATTGCGCAGGTACGCCGAAAGCGCGGGCCTGGCCCGCGCTTTTTTTTCCGGGGTTCCACGGTCCGTCATCCGGCAGGCCTCCGTTAGAATGCCGTCATGGGCAAGCGTGACAACCTCTTCCTCGTTGGTCTCATGGGCGCGGGCAAGACGACCGTCGGCCGCCTGCTGGCCAGGCACTATGGCTGCCGCTTCGTCGACTCCGACCATGAGATCGAGGCGCGTACCGGGGTGAAGATCCCGGTGATTTTCGAGATCGAGGGCGAGGCGGGTTTCCGCAAGCGCGAGGAGGCGGTGATCGCCGAGCTGACGGCGCAGTCGGGCATCGTGCTGGCGACCGGGGGCGGCGCGGTGCTCTCGCCGGCCAACCGTGCAAGATTGCGTGAGAATGGCCTGGTGATCTACCTGCGCGGCACGCCCGAGCACTTGTACGAGCGCACCCGGCACGACCGCAACCGGCCGCTGCTGCAGACCGACAATCCGCTGGAGAAATTGCGCGAACTCTATCGCCTGCGCGACCCGCTTTACCGCGAAGTGGCCGATCTTGTCGTCGATACCGGTCGTCAGGGCGTGGCCGGCATGACGCGCACGCTCTGCGGCAAAATTGACTTGCTGCGCTCGGGCATGCAGCCGGGCGACCAGCTCAACGCCGCTGCCACCAAGCCTTGAACCGCTGCCACCAGGACCGGCCCACCCCGGCATCGTCGTCGACGGTGATCCCAAGGCTTCGCACCCCCGCGTCGAGCCTGACACCCTGGGTGCCCGTGCGGAACCACCAGCGACGGACCGTGCCTGCGGAGGCGATCTCGACGCCGTAGGCGTCTCCGTCCGCCAGGCGGCGAATGTCCGGCAGCGCAGCGTCGCCGCCGAGCCGGGGGACGAGGACGACGAGAAATTCGTCTTTCTCCCGCGGCAGCGCGGGGGACAGTTCGATGCGCCACGCCCCCGCTTCGGTGGGCTGCCCCTTGCGGGCGATCGCCTGGTTCAGCGTTCCGCCTTCGTCGTAATTCCTGCCGTCGACCCAGAATTCGAACCCCGGTCCGCCGATGGCGTGCAATTCCGGCTGCGCGGGCAGCAACACTTCGCCGGTCAGCCGCCCGCCCCGCGTCTGGCGGGCCGGATCGGCGGGCACCTCGACGGTGAAGGTTGTGCCATGGATGCGCGGGGCATGCTGGGTGTGGAGCAGCCAGCGCTTGCGGAATTCGGGCCGGGTCGCGCGCACGACGTCGCGCACGATCACGACGTCTGCCGTGCGATCGTAAATGAGCGTGCGCCACATGCGTTCGACCCGCCGGGTGCGATGCGAAAATTCGCCCGGCCCGGACTGCGCGTTGGTGTAGGCGGGGGTGAGGTCGGCGATGGCGACCACGCTGTCCCCGTCCGCGTGATAGCGCTGCATCGTGCCGGTGTGGTAGAGCGCGCGCTTGTCGAGCCATTCGGTGAGGTCGATCGGTGCCGATTCCAGTCCCCAGCCGGAACCGATGCGCCGTTGTCCGCCGTCATTGGCGATTTCGCGCACGGTCTTGCCGTCCGACGGCGCGTTGTCTGCCGGGTCGGTCACCGTCACCAGATTGTGCGCGATGCTCTGGTAGGTGTAGTTCATGTGATGGTCGGCGCCGTAGCGGGGGCCGTAGAATCCGCTGTCCAGCGCCAGTTCGCCGCCCTTGTAGAGGGTGAAGGCGCCCTGGTCGAGATGCGTGTGCGACCAAAAGTTGTCGCCGGCCTTGAAGCTCAGGTACGTGGCGTCCGGGCCCCAGTCGCTGCGCGCCACGACGAGGCCGATGCCGTCGAAATGCCTGGCCAGGGGAAGGGGCGTCCGGGCGCCGGGCGACAGCAGGCTGGCGTCCGTCAGGGGGCCCCAGGGCCAGCTGCTGGGCTCCGGCAGCGCGCGGGGGGGACGCAGGTTGTAGGCGGCCGCGTGCCGATACTCCAGCGCGAGCGGAATGACGTCGGGGACGATGCGGTCGAAGAAGCCGGCGTCGCCCCAGCGAAAATCGGTGTTGTCGGGTCGCCTGCGGTAGACGACGAAATCGAGGAAGCCGCGCAGGCCGGGCTCGCTCTGGAACAGGTCCTCGCCGGTCGCGCTGCGCCACATCGCAGGCGCCTGGTAGACGGCCTGGCCGATGCCGATGCCGACGTATTCCCCGCCCTCGTGCCAGCCGCCGTTCTGCCCCATCACCTGGCGCCAGACCGGGAGGACCCGGTTCTTCCACAGGTCATGGGTGAAGCGCATGTAAAGCTCGCCCCGCGGGTCATCGCCGTACAGCGCGAGATTGGCGGCGAGCAGCGCCTGGAAGGGGCTGTTGTATAGGTAGACGTTGTAGGGCGACAGGCGCTCCTTGCGGATGAAGTTGACGAGGTAGATCACGCCCTCGGCCAGATTCTCGCGCAGCGCGTCGCGCTGCGCCGGCGTCCACTGGTGATACAGCCAGTCGTAGGCCTGCGCGATCGGCTTGGCCTCGTCGTGCCCGCGGTAGGCGTATTGCAGGGCCATCAGGCGCTGGTGCAGCAGCGCCAGGTCCTGGCTGCCGGGCTCGAGGTAGGCCATCACGATGGCGGCCCCGAGGTGCCCGGCGCCGCCCCGGGCGGCCTGGCGGGTCTGGGCGATCCAGCCGGGATTCTCCCGCTGCAGGCGCGCGATATCCTGCGTGCCGGGATGCGGCAGGCGGGGGTGTTCGTAGCGGAAGCTGGGCAGGCTGATCGGCGCCAGGCTCTCCGGCGCGGGCAGCAGGGTACGGCCGCGATCGTCGGTATCCAGGCGCACCTGGCTGCCTGCCATCCAGCCGGCGACACTCAGCGAGACCATCGCGACGGCGAGGACGGGCGCAGCCCAGCGCATCGTGCGCAGCGCGGGCGGCGAAGCGGGCGCCGCTGCGCGCGGACGCAGGTCGGCAAACGCCCACGGCAGCGACCAGCCGAGCAGGGCGACCAGCACGTCGGTGACGTCCGGGAAACGTCCCGGGATCGATTGCTGCATCCATTCGAGCGCGAAGGCGAGGCCGCCGGCCAGTCCCCCGCCCAGCAGCAGCACGCCCGGGCGCCACCGCCAGGGCGTGAGCCAGCGTGCCAGCAAGCCGAGCGCCATGAACGGCCACAAGGTTTCTAGAATGTCCAGCATGCCTTCCAGCGTGCCGACCTGGCCGGCGAACGGGATCCAGTTGATCGCATGGGTCGTGCCGCCCTGGCCCGGCTGGAACTGCGCCAGCGCATGGGCGGCGAGCAGGGCGGCCATGGCCGGCAGGGCGCGCCCGGCCACGGTGCGGCCCGGCACGGCAAGGAGCAGCAGCGCCGCGGCCAGCCAGCCGGCCAGGGCTTCCAGGGTGAGCTGGCGGCCCACCGCCGGCACTTTGTATAGCAGCACGCCCAGCGCGAAGGCGAGGAAGGCCCAGGTGAGGTGGCGGCGTTCGATGCAGCGCACGAGCAGGCCGAGCGCGAAGATGTGCAGTCCGGCGATGAGCGCGGCCATGGGTTGGAACGCGGCCGGGTGGCGCAGGCTGTTGCCGAGCGGCCGCAGGCCGGCCTTGAGGTTGCCCCAGTCCAGCGAGGGCACGAAAGGCGCGGCCTGGGTCATCGTCCAGAACAGGAGGATGACGAGCGCGAGGTTGCTGAGCGTACCCTCGGTGAACCCGGCGTGGCGCCAGTGCCGCAGCGTGCGGCCGGGTGCCAGGTGGGGGTCGAGCAGGGCAGCGAAGAGGGCGCCGGCCAGCGTGCCGGCCGAGTTGGCCAGCCAGTCGACCGGGGAGGGCACGCGGCTGGGCAGCGCCGACTGCAGGATTTCGAGCACGAGACTGAGTGCCGTGCCGCCCAGCATGGCCAGCACGAGGGACGGAAACGTCCCCGCGCGCGGCCGCAGCCACAGCGCGAGGAACAGGCCGAGCGGCACGTAGGCGAGGAGATTGACGAGGAGATCCGCGCGCGAGACGCTAGGCGGCCAGTCCGCCGTGATAGGATTGATCCAGCCTGACGCGGGCGAGACCCATTCGGCAAGCGGGAACAGCGTGCCATAGACTACCAGCGCGGCGTAGCCCAGCGCCAGCCACAGCATCGCCAGGCCCGGCGGGGAAGGAGAGGGGGCGCGCGGTGGGCGGGGCATGCGCGGATTCTAACGAACAAGCATGAGCGAACGCATCATCGATGTTTTCAACGGCGACGCCGACGGTCTCTGTGCCCTGCACCAGTTGCGGCTGGCCGAGCCCGCCGCGTCCGAACTCGTCACCGGCCCCAAGCGCGATATCGGCCTGCTCGCGCGTGTCGAGGCGAACGCTGGCGATCGCGTCACAGTGCTCGACATCGCCTTGTCGAAGAATCGCGATGCGCTCGACCGCCTGCTCGCCGCAGGCGCGCGGGTGCGCTATTTCGACCACCACCAGCCGGGTGACATTCCCGCGCATCCGAATCTGGAGGCGCACATCGACACCGATGCCAACGTCTGCACCAGCCTCCTGGTGAACGCGTATCTGCAGGGGCGCCATCTGCCGTGGGCGGTGACGGCGGCTTTCGGCGACAATCTCGTCGATGCCGCCCGGGCCGCGGCAGCGCCGTTGAACCTGCCGGATGCCCGATTGGCGCAATTGCAGTCCCTCGGCGAATGCCTCAACTACAACGGCTACGGCGAGACGCTCGACGACCTCTTTTTCGACCCCGCCGAGTTGTACCGGCAGATGCGCCCCTACGCCGACCCCTTCGCGTTTATCGCCGAATCCACGGCCTACGTCACGCTCCGGGCGGGCTACGCGGAGGACATGGCGCGCGCGGTCGCGGTTGCGGCGGCCGAATCGCGCGCCTCCGGCCGCGTCTTCGTGCTGCCGGCGGAAAAATGGGCGCGCCGGATTTCCGGCGTCTACGGCAACCGCTTGGCGTCCGAGTCTCCTGCGCAGGCGCACGCTGTGCTCACCGCGAAGCCGGGCGGCGGCTACGTCGTCAGCGTGCGCGCCCCGCTGGCCGCCAAATTCGGCGCGGACGAACTGTGCAGCCAGTTCGAGAGCGGCGGCGGCCGCAAGGCGGCCGCCGGCATCAACCATCTGCCCGAATCCGAGCTTGGCCGCTTCATTGCCCGTTTTTTCGACGTCTATCGGTAACCACGCAGTCTTCAACCGGAGCTGAACGGTGAATCAACTCATCGCGCCCTACGGCGGCACCCTCGTCAACCTGATCGACCCGGCGAGCGTCGATGCCCTGAAGCAGGAGGCGCTCGGCCTGCCCTCGCTCGACCTCGACTGGCGCGAGCGCTGCGAGCTCGAACTGCTGCTCACCGGCGCCTACTCGCCGCTCACCGGCTTCATGACGCGCGCGCAGTGCGAACGCGTCGAAACCGCGCAGCAGCTCGACGACGGCACTTTCTGGCCGCTGCCGGTCACGCTCGCGTCGCGCCAGAAAGCCGCGGGCGAGCTCAAGCCCGGCGACCGCGTCGCTCTGCGCGACGGCGAGGGCTACATGCTCGCCGTGCTGACCGTCGGCGACGTCTGGCAGGACCACCGCGGGTGGCGCCTCGGCGGCGCGGTCGAAGGCGTCGCGCTGCCGCCGCATCCGGATTTCGTCGATTACCGGAAAACCCCGGCCGAGCTGCGCGCGCTGTTCGCCCGCCGCGGCTGGCGCCGCGTACTCGCCTGGCAGGCGCGCCAGCCCATGCATCGCGCGCAATTCGAGTTCTGCCTCAAGAGCGCGGTCATGAACGAAGCCAACCTGCTGCTGCACCCGCAGGCCGGCGGCGACATCACCGACGCCCCCGCCTACTTCGGCCTCGTGCGCAGCCTCGTCGCCATCCGCGAGCGCTTCCCCGCCGCCTCCACGCAGCTGGCCCTGCTGCCGCTGCCGCCGTGCGATTCGGGCCCGCGCCAATTGCTGCTGCGCGCCATCGTCGCGCGCAATTACGGTTGCGCGCTCATGATCGCGGGCGGCGAGCACCATCCGGAGGGCGAGGCGCGCCGCGGCGAGGATCTCGCCCGCTTCGACCCCGATACCCAGGCCCGCGCCGAAGCCATCGGCGTGCGCCTCATCGCCTATCCGCGCATGGTGTACGTGGAAGACCGCGCCGAGCACCTGCCGGAAGCCGAAGCGCCTGCCGGCGCGCGCCTCTTGACCCTCTCCGGCGCGGAATTCCAGCGTCGCCTGCGCGGCGGTCTCAGGATTCCCGACTGGTACAGCTTCCCCGAAGTGCTGGCCGAACTGCACCGCCAGTTCCCGCCGCGCGACAAACAGGGCTTCACCGTATTTTTCACCGGGCTGTCGGGCGCCGGGAAATCCACGCTCGCGCGCGCGCTGACCGCGCGCCTGATGGAAATGGGCGGACGCACGGTGACGCTGCTCGACGGCGACATCGTGCGCCGCCACCTGTCGTCCGAGCTCGGCTTCTCGCGCGCGCACCGCGACATCAACGTGCGCCGCATCGGCTTCGTCGCGAGCGAGATCACCAAGAACCGCGGCATCGCCGTCTGCGCGCCGATCGCGCCCTACGCCGAAACGCGGCGCGCAGTGCGCGCCATGGTCGAGGCGGTCGGCGGCTTCGTCGAAATCCATGTCGCCACGCCGATCGAGACCTGCGAGGCGCGCGACCGCAAGGGACTCTACGCCAAGGCGCGCGCGGGGCTGATCCCGGAATTCACCGGCGTCTCCGACCCCTACGAGGTGCCGGAAAAACCCGAGTTGTCCATCGACACGACGGGCATCGGCATCGACGAGGCGGTGCAGCAAATCCTGCTCAAGCTGGAGCGCGAAGGGTATTTACGCTGAGCCCTACCACACTGCACGAACGGGATATTGGCTGATAGCCTCGTCCGGTGTCAGAACCGTCAAACCTTCAGCCACCGCCTGGCATACCAGCATTCGATCAAACGGGTCGTGATGAATGCCCGGCAGCTTGATCAGCGTCAGCACGTGCGCTTCCAGCAAGGGCAAACTTGCCAGCATGTGATCTTCGCGCTGGCGGCGCACGAACAGGTCAGGTTTTTGTGGCAACGGCAGCTTGTTAATGCCGTGTTTAACCACAATTTCCCAAGCGCTCACCACAGAGAGAAAAACCTCGTTATCGGGATTGCGGATGATTTCCCTTGCCGCCTTGGAGAGCGCGTCGCTGCCTGCAACCAGCCAGAGAAACGTGCATGTATCCAGGAGGTAGCGGTTCAACCCCCGCGCCCCTCGAATGCGGCGATGATCTCATCCGGCAGCGGCTCAAAAAACGCCTCCGGCACAGAAAACTGTCCCTTGAGCAGCCCGATAGGGCGTGGCTTCTTTTGCGGTTGGGGAATCGCGCGGAGCTCGGCCACGGGTTTGTTCCGTTTGCAGATGATCACCGTCTCCCCGGCTTCGGCCTGGGCGATGCATTCGGATAAGTGGGCTTTGGCCTGGTTCAGATTCAGCGTAATCATGGTCTTATACTAGACCATGTATAAAACCATAACAAGATGCCGTGCATGTGCAGCTTGACAGCGGGCTTGGGTGAGCATGGGGTCGACCACCTTGAAACGATGAACGGCTATTTAATAATGAGGCGGTAAATGGTGTCTGACCCTATTTCCACTATTTCCATTTTTCCGTTTACGAAGTGCCGGAAAAACCCGAGCTGGCGATCGACACCACCAGCCTGGGCATCGACGAGGCGGTGCAGCAAATCCTGCTCAAGCTGGCGCGCGAGGGCTACCTGCGCTGAAGCGCGCAGGGCAATGCAAAAAGCCGGCGTGAAGCCGGCTTTTTTATTACGGTTGCTGTCTTGCTTGCCTGTCAAGCAGTCTTGCGGCGACGCGCGGCCGCCAGGCCGGCAAGGCCCACGCCCAACAGCGCCAGCGAGGCGGGTTCGGGTACGCCGCCCACGGAGCCGCGCGGTACGGAAGCGAAGCGCAGCGTGCCGCCGGCGACCAGGAACTCGCCGAAGCCGTCGCCGAAGAAGGTCACGTTGCTGAAGAAGCCCGACGAGTCGATGGCACCGATGAAGTTGGTGTAGCTTCTCACCGCGGCGAAACCCGGGTTGTCGTTGGCGCTCAAGGCATTGGCCGGCAGGGTCGCCGCGCCGCCGTCGAAGGCGATCCACAGGCCGGAACCGGTCGCGGGCACACCGTAGGTCGTCTGGATCGCGGCGGGGCGGACCCTAGTTGTGCAGCAGGTGGCCCAGTCGCCGATCTCGAAGCCGAAGGCGTTTACCGGGGAGGAAAAGCTGAATTTGAGGCCGGAGTTGAAGCCGGGAATCGGATCGGCAGCGTTCGATTGGGGGTTGATGTTCCACACTGCGCCCGAAAGCGACACGCCGTTCGAAGTATAACCCCCGCTGGGGTTGATGGTGGTGCCGTTGGGGCGGGTGACCGTCACGGTGGCGGGGTTGCCGTTGATGTCCGTGTAGTTGTAGACACTCTGGCCACCGATGACCTGTGCCGTGGTCACGCTGGCGCCCGTGCCGGTGATGACATTGTCGAACGTGGAAATATTGCTCAGGGCGAGGTTGTAGACGACCGGGGCGGCCGAGGCGGTCGCCAGCGTGCCGAGGGTCAGCGCGGTGCCGGCGACGGCGGCGAGTATGTGTTTGTTGAACATTTTGCTATCTCCTTGTGTAAGCTGATCCCGGCAGGAAGCCCGATCGCACAATCGTTCTAGCAATGCTTATGCCTGAAAAAAAATGTCAAGCAATACAAATGGTTGAGTGTTGTTGTTTGTCGCATTTTTAGTGGAATGTAAAGTTCTCCGACACTTTCCATCCGGGAAGGGGGCGCCTGGTCACGCGATCGGGTGTGTCTCTCGACGATGACAGGGGAATCTGATCGCGCCCCCGCTCTTGAATGACAATTAGGCGTTAAAAAAAACGGCGACCCGAGGTCGCCGTTTCTGTTGTTGCATGCGCTTGTTCAGGCGATCTTGCGGCGACGCGCGGCCGCCAGGCCGGCAAGGCCCACGCCCAGCAGCGCCAGCGAGGCGGGTTCGGGCACGTTTACGACGTTGCCGCCACGCACCTGGAAGTTGTATTGGCCCAGGATATTGGAATTCAGCGAACTGCTGACCAGCGCGTTCGGGCCGCCGTTGATCAGCGCGCCATGCACCAGCGAACCGGGCAGCGTGGCGTTCGAGGTGGGGCTGGTCCAGTAACCCACCAGCGCCGAAGTGCAGGTCGCGTCGCACAGACCGCCGGCAGGGGCGCCGCTGGCGGTGCCGGCTTCCCACACGATGTTGTCGTAGTTGAACTGGATGTCGAAATCGCCGGCGGCGATGTCCGAGCGATCCGTCAGGATCATCTGGAAGCTGTTGAAGATGGGCTGGCTATTGTAAACGCCGACGTTGATGTAGTTGACGCCGAAAACATTGAAGCCGCCCAGCGTCGCATTGCCGTAGGTCACAGGGCTGGACCCGGGCGCACGGGTGTCGACGTCGGCGAAGAACGCGGCGATGATCGGGCCGAAACTGCCGCTGCTGATGGCGGACGGCGTGTAGGTGCCCAAAGGATTGTTGAAAGTAATGTTGCCGTTGTTGTTGACGTAGGTCTGGGTGTAGTTCGTACCGTTGATATTGGCCGTGAATCCCAGATTGACCGGGCCCGTCGAGCCGTCGTCGTTGGCCGGAAGTACGGTGGTGAACAACGAAGCGTCGTGGATGGCTCCCGCCTGGGCGGCCGAGGCGAAGGTGAGCAGCCCGAGGCTGAGCAAGCCGGCTGCCAGGATATTTTTGTTCAGGTGCATTTCCATTTTGAAGTTCCCTTGGTCGATTTGAGTTCTGTAGATGCAAATCAAGCAGAATCCATGCCAATGGTTTTTATATTTGAAGATATCGATATTTATCAGCAAGTTACTTGATAGGGCTTTTCGTGCGACATGTCGAACCCGGGCAAAATCGGGCCCGGGTGTCAAAAAAACCGACAGACCCTCGGCCTAGGCGGGCGACGATTTGTGTGAGGACAGCAGCGAGCCGGCGACCATCCCGGCGAGGCTGGCAAAGAACCCCCAGAACTGCGGCGGCAGTACGCCTTCCGGCGCGATGAACTCCATCGCGATCCATGTGGCAAAGCCGAGCACGATCGACCAGCCGGCGCCGGCGGAATTGGCGCGCTTCCAGTAGATGCCGGCGACGAGCGGCACGAAGGCGGTGGCGAGCGTGACCTTGTAGGCGTTCTCGACCATCTGGTGGATGCTCGTCTCGGATTCGCGCGACCACAGTGCGTAGAGGACGACGAGCACGGCGAAGGCGACGACGACTGCGCGGGTGATGAAGAGCAGTTTTTTCTGGCTCAGGCGGTGCCGCGGCATCATTTCCTTGATGATGTTTTCCGAGATGGTGACGGAGGGCGCGAGCAGGGTGCCCGAGGCGGTCGACATGATCACCGACAACAGCGCGCCGTAGAAGACGATCTGCGCCGCGAGCGGCAGGTGGGTCTTGACGAAGGTCGGCAGCACGCGTTGGGCGTCTTCGGCCAGCAGCGCCGTGGTCATGACGGGGTCGACCAGCGTGGCCGAATAGGTGAGGTAGAGCGGCACCGCGGCGAACAGCAGGTACAGCGCGCCGCCGATGACCGTGCCCCATACCGCGATGGTCTCGTTGCGTGAGGAATTGGCGCGCTGGAACACGTCCTGTTGCGGCACCGAGCCCAAGCCCATGGTGAGCAGCCCCGCGACGAAGGTGACGATGGCCGCCCATTCGAGCGGCGGCCAGAATTCGAACTTGCCGGCAGCAAAGGCGTGCGCGACCACCGGCGCCACGCCGCCGACCTCGGGCATGCTGCCGACCAGATACGAGATCCACAAAAGGCCCGCGACGATGATGGTCATCTGCACGAACGTGGTGAGCGCGACCGACCACATGCCGCCGAACAGGGTGTAGAGCGCGACCACGCTGGCGCCGATGAGGATGCCTTGCGGGGCCGTGATGACGCCGTCGGACAGCACGTTGAACACCAGCCCCAGCGCCGTGACCTGCGCCGACACCCAGCCGAGGTAGGACGCGGCGATTGCCAGCGACATGGCGATCTCGACCGGGCGGTTGTAGCGTTCGCGGTAGAAGTCGCCCAGCGTGACGAGCTTCATGCGGTAAAGCGGGCGCGCGAACAGGAGGCCGAACAGGATCAGCGCGAGCGAGGCGCCGAAGGGATCGGAAATCGTGCCGCCGAGGTTTTCGTCGAGGAAGGTCGCGGGTATGCCGAGCACCGTCTCCGCCCCGAACCAGGTGGCGAACACCATCGCGACGACGACGATCATCGGCAGCGACTGGCCGGCAGTGATGTAGTCGCGCGCGTTGTGGACGCGGGTCGCGGCGTAGAGGCCGATGCCGATGGAGATGACGAGGTAGAGAACGACGAAACCGATCAGCATGGCGAGTCCTTATCGCAGCAGGAGAGACAGAACGCTGACGAGCAGCGCGGCGATGAGGCCGGCGATGGCGCCGAGCCAGCGGTTGCGCGCCTGCTGCTGGCGCAGCATGAGGGCGAGGCCGGCCTCGAGCTGGGCCAGCCGGTTTTCGTTGAGCGCGTGGTGCGCGAGCCGGGGCAGTTGCGGCAGCAGCTGCGCCCACTTCGGCGCTTCGTTCCGGAGATTCTTCACCAGCGCGCGCCAGCCCACCTGTTCGTTCATCCAGCGCTCGAGGAAGGGCTTGGCGGTTTTCCACAGGTCGAGCTCGGGGTCGAGCTGGCGGCCCAGGCCTTCGATGTTGAGCAGGGTCTTTTGCAATAAAACGAGCTGCGGCTGGATCTCGACATTGAAGCGGCGCGACGCCTGGAACAGCTGCAACAGCACGCGCCCGAAGGAGATTTCCTTCAGCGGTCGGTCGAACACCGGTTCGCACACGGCGCGCACCGCGGCTTCGAGTTCGTCGACGCGGGTGTCGGCCGGCACCCAGCCGGACTCCAGGTGCGCCTGCGCGACGCCCTTGTAGTCGCGGCGGAAGAAGGCGAGGAAGTTGCGCGCGAGGTATTGCTTGTCGAC
>DYFW01000349.1 GCA_020725005.1 Thiobacillus denitrificans | reverse complement strand
GCGGTGGTCACGCGTTGCGAGAGCGCACGGGCGGCGACCACGGCATCGGGGAACTGGGCACGGGCGGCAGGCGTCATTGAACTGGGTTCTGGAAGGTTGAAAGATGAATTATCGCTGGTGGCTGCTGGCGTTGCTGGTCTGGCCGGGTTGGGCGCTCGCCAATGCGTGCACGCTGTTGATCGTCGGCGACAGCCTGAGTTCCGGCTACGGCCTTGCGCCGGGCAAGAACTGGGTCGAACTGCTCGACGTGCGCCTGCGGCAGCGCGCACCCGACTGGCGCGTGGTCAATGCGAGCATCACCGGCGACACGACGCAGAACGGGCTGCTGCGCCTGCAGCCTGCGCTCGCGCGGCACCGCCCGCAAGGCGTGCTGATCGAGCTGGGCGGCAACGACGCGCTGCGCGGTGCCCCGCCTCCGGCCATCAAGCAGAACCTGCAGGCCATGATCCGCCAGGCCAGGTCGAGCGGCGCCTGGGTCGCCCTGTTCGACGCGCCGGTGCTGCCGAACTACGGCAAGGCCTATGCCGACGCGGTGGCGAAGCTCTACGTCGATCTCGCGCGCGAGGAGAAGATCGTGCGCGTGCCGTGCTTCGTCTGCGGCGTGGGGGTGAAGGAAGGGATGATGCAGGCCGACGGCATCCATCCCAACGAGGGGGCGCAGCCGGAAATGCTCGACGCGGTGTGGCCGTACATTCAGCCCAAGCTACGCTGCCCGGCGAAGCGGCCATGAGCGCCTGCCCCTGCGGTTCCGGCCGCGTCCTTGATGAATGCTGCGGCCGCTACCACGCCGGTGAAGCCGCGCCCGACGCCGAGGCGCTGATGCGTTCGCGCTACAGCGCCTACGTGCTGGGGCTGGAAGATTACCTGCGCGCGACCTGGCATCCGTCGACCTGTCCGGCGACGCTCGACCTGTGCACGCCGCCGCTGCCGCAATGGCGCGGACTGGAGGTGAAGGCATGCGCGTCACAGGACGCGACGCACGCCACGGTCGAGTTCGTTGCCCGGTACAAACTCAACGGGCGCGCGTTCAAGCTGCATGAAATCAGTCGTTTCGAAAGGATCGACGGCCGCTGGCTGTACGTCGACGGCGGGAGCCGGGAATGAAAAGCGCAAGGCCCGCATGCGCGGGCCTTGTTCTGTTTCTCGTTTTTGCTTCTCGTTAGACGGTGGGGTGGATGATGGGACTCGAACCCACGACAACAGGAATCACAATCCTGG
>DYFW01000083.1 GCA_020725005.1 Thiobacillus denitrificans | reverse complement strand
ATCGCCCCGCAAACGGACGGCTGGTTCGATGTCACCACCACCACCGGCGCGATGCTGCAACCGCTGGCCATCGCCCCGGCCATCGCCTGCGCCTTGCCAGGCGCGCTGCCAGGGAGAATCGCGGCCTTCGCGCTGGCCGCGCTGCTTGCCTTCGGCTTTCTGCTGCTCGATCTGCCGGTGACCTTGCATGCCTACGTGTGGGACATCCTCCTCGACAACCTCGACCCCGACCGCTTCTCGCCGCTGATGGTCTGGCATGAATTCCTGCATGGCGGCGGCAGGCTCGGAGTCGCCTTGCTGCTGGGCGCGGCGGGGTGGAAGCTCGCGGCAAAATTTTTTGCGTGTCCTGAGCCTGTCAAGGCTCAAACCTGAACCCGATTCTCAGCCGCCTACGACTAAAGTCGTAGCCCGTACGGCTCATGCAGCGCCCGGATCCGGGACGACGTGCTATCACATCCGCCCTGTAGCGTTGCTCCAACGGTCAGTACAAGCCAGGGGAGAAGGCTCGTGATCATGAAACCTCGATTCGTCTATGCGTTGCTGCTCGCGCTCGCCGCCGCTCCGGCGCAAGCGAGCATCGACGACGCACGTGCCAGGGGCATCAAGTGGCTGGTGCAAACCCAGAAAGGCGACGGCTCGTTCGTGGGTTTGCAGAGTCTGGAAGTGCAGTCCACCTCGGCGGCGGTCGAGGCGATGCTCGCGGCCGGATTGAACAAGTCGCCGCAGTACGCGCGCGCGCTGGCCTGGCTTGCCAACGCGCCGGGCGGCAGTCTGGATGCGCGGGCATGGCAGGTTGCTGCGCTGGCAGCGGCGGGCCGCGACGCGACAAACATTGCGGGCAGGATACGCGATGAGCGAAACACCCATGTCGTGCAATCCGGAAGCCTGCCAACCAGTGGTGTGGCGACTTGGGGCGCGTATCCCGGCTACGGTGCCGGCACGCTCGACACCGCGCTAGGCTACGGTGCGCTGCGCAGCGCGGGGGTGGGTTACACAAACGACACCTCCGACCTGACGGTTACCGTCCTGTGCAATATTCTGCCGGCTCAACTTAGCGCTTCGCCCTGGAATGGTGCCTGGCCGCATGCGCTGCCGCAAAGCGGTCAGCCGTCGCATGCCACGCATGGGTCGCTTGCCGCAACCGCGATCATGCTGTACGAAATGAAAAAGCAGCGTCAGGCCGGGCGTTTCCTGTCCGGCAATGCCTGCGGCAGGACGTCCCCTGGCGGAATCGACACGGCGATGACCAGCGCCAAAACCTGGCTCATCGCCCAGGCCAATGGCGATGGCGGCTTCGCCGAGCGCAGACCGCAGACTGGCAACCTGGAGACGTCGGCGCCGCTGGCCACGGCCATGGCGATCCGCGCGCTGGCCCTGTTCGCAGCCGAAGGCGACGCGGGGGCCAGTACCGCACTTGCCAATGCGCGTAGCTGGCTGGTCGGCCAGCAAAACGCCGACGGCAGCTGGCGCGGTGATCCCTTCGTCACCGCTCGCGTCGTAGCCGCGCTGCCCGCAGCCACCGGCGCACAGCTCACCGACAGCGACAAGGACGGTCTCACTGACGTGGTCGAGCAGAAGTTGGGCACCAATGTCCTGATCGCCGATGCGCAGAGCCAGCTCGACCCCAACGCCAACGCCGTGCCCGGCCTCACCGCCACCTCGTTCAGCGCCACAGCCCATCTCAACGTGCCATTCAGCTACACAGTCTCCGCTTCGGGCGGCAACGGTCCATTCGCCTTCGCGCGCGTCAACGGTTCCCTGCCGCCGGGTCTTGCCATGGCAGCGAACGGCGTGATCTCCGGCGTGCCCTCCGCATCCGGCAGCTACGCCTTCGACTACGAAATCACCGACGCGGCCAGCGCCAAGACCCTGGTCATCGGCCGCATCGACGTGGTGTCGCCGAGCGCGTCCGATGGCGATGTGCCGCTGCCGGCCTGGGCCATTGCCCTGTTGGGCGCAGGCCTGCTGGGCGCGATGCGCCGCCACGGCGCGCTTGGTTCGGGACGGTGCCGCCACGGCGCATTGAAATGAGAACGCCGCCATGCCGCCCGTGTCGCCGCGTGATTGCGGCAAACCGATCGAGATAACGAAGCGATTCTCAAGGGAGCTCCCCATGTCTTGCCCAAGCCTGAACCGCCTCCTGCTGGCGGCCGTCCTCAGCCTCGCGGCCGGTGCCGCATCCGCCGCACCGCACAAGGATGTCGCGCCGATCCCCGCGGAGGCTGTGCCCGCCGTGCGCGAGGCACAGCGCGGTCGGCCCGACCCGATGGCGGCGGTGCTCGATCGTCATCTGCGGGAAGGTCTGGAACTGGCCGAACGGGGCGAGCGCGCGGCCGTGAAGTTCAAGTCCAAAACCATCAAGGCACAGCAGGTTCAGGACACGCTCGCCAGCCGCAAGGCGGAAGCTGCTGCCAAGCGGCAGGAACTGCTGACATTGCGCAATGACGTCATGCGCCGCATCGACGAGGAGGCATCTCCCGAAGCGGGCACCTACAAGGCAAAACTGGACACGCGCTTCAAGGCCGTCATACAGGATCTCGACGATCTGGCCAATGCCGACAAGACCAATCTGGACGTACGTGCCAAACGCATGGCCAGCCGCATCAAGAGCTGGCAGGGCGCGCGCCCGGTCGAGCCCCTGCCGCAGCCCAACTGGCGTCAGGCCGAGCCGGTCAAGCCGATGAAGCTGCCTGCCGCCAAAATCGTGCCGAGCTTCGTTTCCGACATTTACTGGCTCATGCAGGAGAAAGTCGCCAGCCGCGACGGCTTCATCCAGGTCGCCCTGCGCAATACGCCCGCGGAAGCGGATGCCTGCGGTTACACCGCGGCCGATCTCGCCGACACCGCCGAAGCGCCGAAGGCGCATCCCGACATCGTCGCGCTGGCGAAGCAACTCGACCACAACCCGGTGCGGATGTTCGAGTGGGTCAACCAGAACATCAAGTTCGAGCCATACTATGGCTCGATGAAGGGCGCGGTCGGCACGCTGTGGAGCAAATCTGGCGGCGCCACCGACCAGGCCAGCCTGCTCGCCGCGCTGCTGCGCGCGTCCAACATCCCGGTGCGTTACGTGCGCGGCACGGTGTCGGTCATCGACAGTGCACCCAAAGGCGCCGATGGACGCGCGCCTCGCTGGATCGGCGCAAAAACCTACGATGCGGCCAGAGCCGTCCTGGCGATGAACGGCAATCCAGCCGCAACCGTTCAGGACAATGCCAGCGGCCAGGCCATTGGCGTGAATCTGGCCCACGTCTGGATCGAGGCCTGTCTGCCGTATGCCGCCTGGCGCGGCACCGGGCTCGACGACTCCGGCCACCGCTGGGTGCCGCTCGATCCGTCGTACAAGGATCAGCGCTACCAGGCTGGCATCAGTGTCGACGGAAGCTTCGATTTCAACTACAGCCAGTGGCTATCCAGTCGACTGGATGCCAAAGGCGTCTACCGTCTGCCCCATGAAGCCTTCGAAGGCGAGGTCGAGGCGCATGCCAAGACCAAGGCACCGAACTACGCCAACAACACGCTCGAAGACGTGCCCTACAAGGCCGAAATCAAGCGCCAGCGCTTTGACATCCTGCCCATCGTGCCGCCTTACGAGGTGCTGCAGTACACCAGCTGGAGCGGCATCGCCAACGAATCTGCCGAGACTGCCGCGCTGCCGGATCGGCACAAATACCGGCTGCTGGTTGCTGCCAAAAATTCCGGCGGCGGCCTGCAAGCCCAGAAGACCCTCAACCTTGTCGAACTGGCAAGCAAGCGCCTGACGCTGTCGTACAAGGGCGCGACACCTGCCGACCAGACTGCATTCGATACCTGGTTCAATGCCGTCGATCCCGGCGCTTCGCCCACGTGCTCTGCCACCGCCAGCATGGTGCCGGTGTTCAAGCTCGAAGGCGTCGAACAGACCTCTGAGGCGGGCAGCGGCAGCGTCACGCTATGCTCGGCCAACAACCAGCTGGCGATGACCGTGACGCTGGCCGAGCTGGGATCTGCCGCCACCCGTTCGAGTGTGACTTACTCGAACATCCGCGCCGCCAACCTGCATGCCCTGCACGCCTACGCCTGGCATACCTCCGACACCTACCTCGCCAAACGCTCGGCGCAGCTGCTGGCCAACGTGCAGGCCAACAACGCCAACGTCAACGCCGACCGCGACGGCATCGAGGGCGAGTTTCTCAACCTCGCCGCCAGCAAGTACAGCCGCTACGTCGCCGACGCCAGCAAACGCGCAGGCGAACTCTTCGGCGAATCCGGCACCGTCGGCGTGAGCCTCGGCCTTACCGCCGCCCAGGTCAAGGTCAACTACCTGTTCGATCTGCCTTACGGTCTCTTCCGCAAGGGCTTCCTCATCGACTGGCCGGGCGGACGGTACACCGGCAGCCGTCTCGACACCCCGAACAGCGCCGATCTGCGCGCCTTCAAGCTGGCCGGCTTCGCCGCCTCCGCCTACGAGGCCTACATCTGGAACGAAGTCGCCAACCTCGACGCCGTCTCCACCACCCGCGGCTTGCAGTTCGCCAAAGAGCAGAACATCGAGATTCTGCAGATCAACAACGCCGCCGACTGGGCCAACCATAAGTGCAAGCTGACCAACACCTGTGCCAACGGCGCGCTCAACACCAATCCGGCGGGCACCAGTTACAGCGCGTCGCATGTGAGCACAATCGAGTCCCAGTACATCAACAACGGCTTCAAGCTCACCATCCCGCGCCGGCTGATCCAGTATCCGGATGCCAGCAGCTGGAAGGGTGCCACCTTCTACGGGGAGAATTTCTCGACCAACCCGGCGCAGGCCAGCTTCCCCATCAACGGCTATTCCGGCGGCGTCACCGTCGAACCCGCCTCACCGTCGGCGGGCAGTACCGGCGCCGGTGGCGGCACCAACCCCGACGGCTCCGCCTCCGGCGGCTACGGCATCGGCGATCCCCTGGGCAGTCTCTACAACCCCAGCCTCGGCACCGGCATCTTCGGCGACCCCTACGCCCCCACCTTCGCCCAGCAATCCGGCCAGAACGGCTACCAGACCGCCAACGGCAGCAGCACCGGCACGTCCGTCTCCGGCGACCCCGTCAACATGGTCACCGGCAACCTCATCCACTCCGAGCGGGACATCGCCATCAAGGGCCGCGGCGGCCTGCCGCTGGTGTTCGAGCGCTGGTACAACAGCAAGGGCGCCAAGGACGGCCCCTTGGGCTTTGGCTGGACGCATTCCTTCAACCACAGCCTGCGTTTCTACGGCGTCGAATCGGGTGTCGCCAAGGTGTCGTGGACGGACGGCACGGGTGGCGAGCGTTTCTTCTCCACATCCAACCACGCCAGCGGCAATATCGCGACCAACGCGGTCTTCAGTGGCACGGCGGGCGTTTACGCCACGCTCACCCGGCTGGCCGACGGCAGCTATCGCCTGACTGAACGCTCGGGCATGGTCTACGTGTTCGAGAGCGTCAACGCCAGCGCCACCGACACCGGCCAGAAGGCGCGCCTGCTCTCGATCACCGACAGGAACGGCAACACGCTCACCCTGTCGTATGCGCCCATCGCCGGTTGCACCGGCACCCATGTTTGCAAAGTCACCGACAGCCTCAACCGCGCGCTCAGCTTCAGCTACACCGCCAATCGAATCACGCAGATCCAGGACTTCACCGGCCGTACCTGGCAATACGCCTACGACGCCCACGGCGACCTCGTCACCTTCAAGAACCCGCTCGCGGTAGCCGGCAGCCAGCCGCCGGTGACCTACCAGTACTACACCGCCGCCGATGGCGTCAGGCTCGCCCACGCCATGAAGCAATACCAGTTGCCGCGCGGCAACGGCATGCGCTTCGAGTACTACGCCAACGGCCGCGTCTTCCGCCACACCCCGTTCGATACCGCGGGCAACCTCAAAACCGAATCCGCCACCACCTTCGCCTGGAGCGAATTCCGCCGCGAATCCAGTCATACCGACGGCCAGGGCGGGGTGCGCCGCTTCCTGTTCGACGCCCACGGCAACCCCTTGTCGATCACCGACGAAGCCGGCGCCGAGACCCGCTACACCTACGACCCGGCCGCCGGCCGCACCCACCTGCGTCTGACCAAAACCGATCCCATGGGCATGGTCACCGCCTACGCCTACGACAGCCTGGGCAACCTGACCGACGTCACCCTGCCCAGCGCCCGCACCCTGCACTACCGCGACCACACCGCCTACGGCCAGCCGCAGCGCGTCAAGGACGCCGACGGCAACTGGACGCTGAACCGATTCGACGCCCAGGGCCGGCTCACCGACGTCATTCGCCTCAAAAACGGCGTCACCCCCGTCGTCAACACCAAGCCCGCCAACGCCGACATCGTCGCCTGGACGCAATACGCCGCCGACAGCGCCGGCAATCCCACCAAGACCCGCAGCCTGCGCGACTGGACGACAGCGGTGCTGGGTGACGCGACGAGCGGCACCGGCCCCAGCCTCGAAACCGCGTTTGATGCCAACAAGCTCAACGTCGTCAGCGTGACGCGGCGCGGCGACCTCGACGGCACCCCGGCCAGCCTCGAAACCGAAACCTACAGCGACTTTGCCCACGACAGCCTCGGCCGCACCACGCGCGGCCCCGACGCCAACTGGTACCCCGCCGACACCCAGTACGACCCCCTCGACCGTCCCATCAAGACCCCCGACGGCCGCGGCCACCAGTGGGACACCGTGTATGACGCCAACGGCAACCCGCTCATGGTTGGATTGACCGTCAATGGCGCATATCTCGACGGCCACTACGCCGCCTGGGACGACCTCGACCGTTTGGAGAGACGCGTCGACTACGCCGGCAACGCCACCCTCACCCGGTACGACCCGCTCGGCCGCGTCAGCCAGATCACCGAAGCCGACGGCTACACGATCGGCTTCGACCGCGACCCCATGGGCCGCGTCACCGGCGCCTACAACCAGGAAGGCCATCGCGTTTCCCTCAGCCTCGACGCCGACGGAAGAGTCAGAAGCAACACCGACCCCAACAATCTCACCACGAGCTACGAGTATTACCACGCCTCGGAAGACGGCCGCCTCAAGCGCACCACGCAGCCCAAGGTCACCGGCCAGACCCAGGGCCGCGCGGTCGAAGTCGCCAGCTACGACGGCGCCGGTCGCCCTCTCAAAATCAACGCCATCGCCGCCGACGGCACGATCCGCGACAGCTACCGCTTTTACGACGAACTCGGCCGGCTCACAAGAGACGTTGGCCCGCAGGTTTCCGCCACCGACACCAGCCGCCCCGTAACCTGCACCGTCTACACCGCGCTTGGCGATGTGAAGGAAATCTGGGCCGGCAGCACCACCGACACGGTGAGCAAGGTTTGCAACCTTGCCGATGCAAGCCTCAAGAAACAAGTTGCAAGAACCTACGACGACTTCGGCAGGAAGCTCAGCGAAACCGATCAGAACGGCAAGACCTGGAAATGGAGCTGGAACCTGCACAACCAGCTGGTATCCAGCCAGACCCCCGTCCAGCTCGCCGCCGGCCAGAGCACCGTCTACGCCTACGGCAGCAAAGGCGCCCCCGGCGAAACCCAGGGCCAGCTCAAATCCCGGACCGTGCCGGGTACCCACGGCCAGACCGCCATCTACACAAGAGACGCGCTGGGGCTGGTCACCCGCGCCGAAACCCGAACCCCCGGCAACAGCCTGGTCGTCGCCTACGACTACGCCTACGACCCCGCCAAGCGCCTAAACACCGTCACCGACTCCCGGGGCAACAAAACCCTCACCTACACCTGGACGCCTGGCGGAAGACTGGCCAGGGTCGAAGACAGCGACGGCCACAGCGCCAGCCTGAGCTATGACGCCACCGGACGGCTCGCCAGCATCGTCGCCCCCAACAACGAAACCATCGCCTTCACCTACGACGCCGGCGGGCGGCTGGTCGAGCAGCGCCTGAACTCGGGCCAGCGCACCACCCAGAGCTGGTTCGAGGACGGCAACCTCAAGGAGAAACAGAACCTCTTCAACACCACGGTTCTATCCAGCCACCTCTACACCCTCGACCAGCAGGGCCGCCGCGCCACCCACACGGAAAACGTCGGCGGCGTCACCAAGACCTGGAGCTACCTCTACGACAACCTCGACCGCCTGACCGAGGCAAACGACGGCACGGCCGAGACCTACGGCTACGACATCTTCGGCAACCGCAGGACGAAGACCAAATCCGGAACAACGACGGCGTACCTGTACGACGCTGCGCACCAGCTCACGGAAATCAGAAGCGGATCGGACGCCGGCGCCCTGACCGGCGCGGCGGTGCATGATGCCGACGGGCACATGGTCAAGCTGTGCGAGGTGAACACCGGCGGCACCGTCACCAAGACGACCACCGACTGCACCGCCTCGGGAACCGGTGCGACCACGCTCGCCCTGGTTTGGAACGCGCTCGATCATCTGAACACCGCGACGAGAACCGGCGCGAACGCCGTCGCCGAGAGCTACCAGTACGACGACAGCGGCAGAAGGATCAGCAAGACCAGTGGTGCAACCACGACCAGCTACCTCTACGACGGCGACGACATTCATGCCGAGTGGGCGACGGCGATGACGGGCATGCCGAGTGCGAAGTATGTCCACGGCGCCAACATCGACGAACCGCTGTTGAGACTCACAGGCGCAACCAATGGCCCGAGTGCGACGCAGGCGGCTTACCTGCAAGACGGACTCGGCAGCGTCATCGGCACGACCAACGTAACCGGCACCCTGACGGCCAATCAGCGCTTCGATGCGTGGGGCAACAGGATCGCCGCATCGGGCACGGTGCCGCTCTACGGCTACACCGGGCGCGAACCCGACGCCACCGGCATGGTGTTCTACCGGGCGAGGTACTACCACCCCGGCATCGGCAGGTTCGCATCGCGTGATCCGATGGGGATGGCCGATGCCGTCAGTCCGTATGCGTACGTGGCCAATTCGCCGACCAATTACATCGACCCCACTGGCGAAGCGCTGGACGTTTTCGCGGACATCGGCTTTATCGTCTATGACATTGGCGTGCTCGGCTACGACCTGTACAAAACCGGCGGCGCGAACTTCGGTGTCCATGCCACGGCGCTTGCCCTGGATGTTGGGGGAGCGGTAGTTCCGTTCGTGACGGGTGCAGGAGCCACCTACCGCGCCGGCAACAAGTTGGTCGATGTGGCAAAGCAGGCCGATAATGCTGTCCCTAGAGTCGGAACGGCTCAAACGAGGGGGACGAAGGTGCATACGGAGTTTGAAAATGCATTAAAAGGCGGGGCTGGAGGGCGGAATGTCTCTGGTGAGCAACCGTATGTAAAGGGCGAATGGCTTCAGGATAAATATCGCCCCAAAGGCAGTTCCAACCCCGATGCAGTAGTTGGAAATACAGCCAACCCCACCGCTGTCTTCGACCTGAAGACGGGCAAATCCGGCATCTCCAATTCGCAGATGGCAAAGTACAACAATAATCTTCCTGAGGGCACGCCAGTCTTCACGGTAACGCCTAATGGACACAATGCGCCACGCCCGCAGAGCATGTCCGGCATGGGCGCAGGCCTGAATACGGGTTACTTGTTGGGCGGCTCGCTCTATGGGGATGATCCTGTGCCCTATCTTGGCGGAAACTCGGGAGGGGGCTTGATCGATCCGCGCTTGTTCAAGTAAGCCGAGGGCGCAGCCATGTACACGGCCCCCGAGATCGCGCATTTTGTCAGGACGCACCTTCGGGCGGCGCTGCCGGACTTCACTGCGCAGTACAAGCGGAGGGATATCCTTCGGATGCGTGGCCATATAGTGCAGTGGGTATTCGTTGGTGTCAGTCGCAGCGGATGGATAGAGATTTCTCCAGCTCTTTCCGTATTGGGACCAAAGCTTTATGAAAAGGATATGGAGAGCAATAGGTGCAGAGATGGCTCTGTAGATATAAATTCGCTATTAAGTACAGTTTCAGCTTTGAAATCTACATCTGCGAGCTCTTTACGAAGATGGAGCTTCCCCCCCGACACCCCGCTTGACGAAACATTTACCGCCGAAATCCTGACGAGGCTGAAAAAAGATTCTCCGATCTCCTTTACAGCCCCCTTGGAAGACGAAGCCATCGACAAAGCCCTGCGCTGGTTTGGCAAGGACGGTCTTCATTGGGCCGCTGATCTTTTCCTTGCTTATTTCAACATGACACGCGGCGCGCCTACGGCGCGTAGGGACTTAGGGCGTGCATTTGATATATTCCGTCGCAAAAGCCGCATGGCGACCGACAAGCCCTTGCGCGACTGGGAAGAAGCCCTGCTTGCCCGCTTCCAGGAACTCGAATCCCGCCTGGATCGCCCCGACTGCATCGCGCTGTGCCGCGCGGACGCCGAGGAACACGCCCGTCTGCTGAAGCTGCCACCCATTGTCTGGCCGCCAGAATGGCCGGAGTCCGTGCCACCCTGGCCGAAGGAAGCAGACGGCCTGATCGCCAAGCTTGGCGGATTCTTTGCGAGGAAACCATGAGTGCCCGCCCACGCATCTTCGACCGCCCCGTTAAATCCCCCGACGGCCGCGGCCACCAGTGGGACACCGTGTTTGATGCCAACGGCAACCCGCTTGCCGTCGGGCTCACCGTCGGCGGCGCGTATCTGGACGGCTATTACGCCGCCTGGGACGATCTCGACCGCCTGGAGCGACGCGTCGACTACGCCGGCAACGCCACCCTCACCCAGTACAACCCGCTCGGCCACGTCACTCGGGTCACCGGTGCGGATGGCTACCGCATCGGCTTCGATCGCGACCCCATGGGAAGAGTCACCGGCGCCTACAACCAGGAAGGCCACCGCGTTTCCCTCATCCTGGACGCCGACGGAAGAGTGCGGAGCAGCACCGACCCCAACAATCTCACCACCGCCTACGAGTACTACCACGCCACTCAGGACGGCCGTCTCAAGAAAACCACCCTGCCCAAGGTCACCGGCCAAGCCCAGGGCCGCGCGGTCGAAGTCGCCCAGTACGACGGACAAGGCCGCCCGACCAAGATCAACGCCATCGCCGCCGACGGCAGCGTAAGAGACAGCTACCGCTTCTACGACGAACTCGGCCGATTGACCCGCGAAGTCGGCCCGCAGGTTTCCGCCACCGACACCAGCCGGCCGGTCACCTGTGTCGTCTACACGACGCTGTCCGACGTGAAGGAGATCTGGGCCGGCTCGACCACCGACACCACCAGCAAGACCTGCACCCTCGACGGCGTGAATATCAAGAAACAGCTTGCCCGCACCTACGACGACTTCGGCAGAAAACTCAGCGAGACCGACCCCAACGGCAAAGTCTGGAAATGGACCTGGAACGTCCACAACCAGCTGACATCGAGTCAGACCCCCACCCAGATCGCCGCCGGTCAATCGACGACCTACGCCTACGGCAGCAAAGGCCAGCCCGGCGAAACCCAGGGCCAGTTGAAGCAAAGAACCGTGCCCGGTGCGAACGGCCAGACCGCCGTCTACACAAGGGACGCGCTCGGCCTCGTCACCCGCGCCGAGACGAAAAACGCATCGAACCAGACCGTCGTCGCCTACGACTACGCCTACGACCCGGCCAAGCGCCTCCACACCGTCACCGACAGCCGAGGCAACAAGACCCTGACCTACACCTGGACGCCGGGCGGGAGATTGGCACGCATCGAAGACAGCGACGGCCACAGCGCCAGCCTGAGCTATGACGCCACCGGACGGCTCGCCAGCATCGTCGCCCCCAACAACGAAACCATCGCCTTCACCTACGACGCCGGCGGGCGGCTGGTCGAGCAGCGCCTGAACTCGGGCCAGCGCACCACCCAGAGCTGGTTCGAGGACGGCAACCTCAAGGAGAAACAGAACCTCTTCAACACCACGGTTCTATCCAGCCACCTCTACACCCTCGACCAGCAGGGCCGCCGCGCCACCCACACGGAAAACGTCGGCGGCGTCACCAAGACCTGGAGCTACCTCTACGACAACCTCGACCGCCTGACCGAGGCAAACGACGGCACGGCCGAGACCTACGGCTACGACATCTTCGGCAACCGCAGGACGA
>DYFW01000082.1:10541-12054 GCA_020725005.1 Thiobacillus denitrificans | reverse complement strand
TCGATCATCAGCAGCATGTGCCGGGTACCTTTGCGATGCGGCCGCCCGCGCCCGCGGAAACGGCAAAGGTGGGGATTTTCGCCCAGAATGCAGGCGGGCGGAAGCCCGGCTAGGGCGCCAGCGGGGTGGCGTCCGACTGCGGCGCGACGACACCGGGCGCCGGCCGCGCGGCGGCCGCGGCATTCTCAGCGTCGAAGCTGAATTCCCAGTCACGGTAACGTTGCGCCGCTTCGAAGCGGGCGTAGCGCGCAGGAAAGTTTGCCTGCTTGAAGGGGGTGTCATCGGACGCGCTGGCCACCCCGGCGATGCCGCCGTCGGCGCCTCGGATCAGCACCCATGCGCCGCCGGTCATGGGGTCGGGCCAGGCGCGGCGCAGGTGGCGCACAGTGCCGGGGAAGCGGGGGTCGGCGAGCAGCTCGGTGATGTTCTTGGGCAACCGCCGCGGCGTGCCGACCGGCAGCGGGACATACCAGAACGATTCGATGGCGCGCGCGTACTGGTCGCCGACGAAGAGCAGCTCCCGCTCCTTCTCGCGCTGCGCGGCGGTGTGCCACATCGTGCCGAGCGCGGCCATGCCGACGCCGAGTCCGGCGACGACGAACAAGAGGCCGAGCAGGCTGAAGCCGCGCTGGCGCAGCGTCCTACCAGTCGGCATAAGGTACGCCGTCGAGCCCGGCGCCCTCGGCGCCGCTGTGCAGGTCGTAGACGCCGCTGCCGCCGTCGGGCGGCGGCACGATCCGCCAGGTATCGGCGCGTTCGGTGATCGGATCGGTCGGCACCGCGCGCAGGTAGCGCCGCTCGGCCAGGGCTTCGAGCGTGGGTGGCCAGGTGTTGGTGTCGGCGTGGTATTTGTCGATGGCGTCGCGCACGGTGGCGAGGTTTTCCTTCAGCACCGCTTCCCTGGAGCGCTCGACGTGCTGGAAGTAGCGCGGCACGGCGAGCGTGAGCAGCGTGGCGACGATCGCCAGCACGACCAGCAGCTCGATCAGGGTGAAGCCGCGCTTCAGCAGGCCATGCATGTCACCACTCCCGGTAGGGCACGCCGTTCATCCCGACCTTGTCGGACAGCGAATGGACGTCGTAGACATCCTCGCCCGGCGCCGGCGCGTCGGGCGGGCTGGCGTAGCTCCTGAGCCCCCAGGTTCCGGCCGCCGGCAGGCTGCCGTCCGGATGCATGGGGTCGCGCGGCAGGCGCCGCAGGAAATAGATCTTGCGCCGCTCCGGTTGCGTGATGTCGGGCACCCCGGCCGCCAGCACGTCGAGGCTCGGCGGATACCCCGACGCGTCGGCCGGCGATTCGATGCGCTTTTCCTTCACCGCCTGATGGTAGGCGTCGATCGCGGTGCGGATCTCGCGCAGCGCCTGGCGCAGCTCGGCTTCCCGCTGGCGCTGCGCGGTGACTTCGAGCAAGGGTGCCGCCAGCAGCGCGAGCACGCCGACGATGGCGACGGCGATGACCAGCTCGATGAGCGTGAAGCCGCGGGCGGGTCGCCGGCATCGGCTCATGGCGCGG
>DYFW01000082.1:162-10441 GCA_020725005.1 Thiobacillus denitrificans | reverse complement strand
TCGGTGCCGCTGAGGAATTCGGCGTCGGCCAGCGCCGGCCGCTCGATGTTGCGGATGATGCGCGGCGTGATGAGCAGCACGATCTCGGTCTTGTTGAGTTCGTCGCGATGGTTCGAGAACAGCCGCCCGAGCAGCGGGATGTCGCCGAACAACGGCACCTTGCTCGCGCCGCTGCGGTCCTCGTCGGAGATCAGGCCGGCGAGCACCTGGGTTTCGCCGTCCTTGAGACGCAGCACGGTGTTGGCGTTGCGGCTGCCGATCTGGTAGGTCAGCGTGCCGGTTGCGCTCTTGACCTGCTGCACGATATTGGAGACTTCGAGGCCGACCTTGATGCCGACCTCGCCTTCCAGGTGCACCTGCGGCTCGACGTCGACCTTGATGCCGACGTCGAGATACGACACCGATTCCGAGGTGACGCCGGTCGAGGTGACATTGGACGTGATCACCGGCACCTTGTCGCCGATGTGGATCTTGGCCTTTTCCTTGTTCTTCACCCGGATGCGCGGGTTGGCGAGAATACTGACGTCGCCGGTGTCCTTGCGCAGGTTGACGGTGGGGTTGGGCGACACGCCGATGTCGGCGCGGCTGAGGTTGCGCAGCGAGTCGATGGTCAGGCGCCCGCCCGGGACGCTGTCGGTGACAACCACCCCGCCCGGGGCGACGGTGCTCTTCACCGTCGCTTCCGGCGTCAGCACGGTGAACTGGTTCGGGTACTGGACGCCGAGCTCCTGCAGGCGGCTGCGTTTCACTTCGAGGATCTCGACTTCCAGCATCACCTCCGGCTCGGGGCGGTCGGCCAGCATCACCAGCCGCTCGACCAGGCGCACCGCCTCGGGGGTGTCGCGCACCACCAGCAGGTTGAGCTTGTCGTCGATGTAGACATCGCGCGTCTTCGCCATGCTGCGCACCAGGTTCACCACCTGCTTGGCGTCGGTGTTGGAAAGGAAGAAGCCCTTCACCACCAGGTCCTGGTATTCCTTGAGCTTGGCCGGCACCGCCGGATAGATCAGCAGGGTGTTTTCGGAGAGCACCTTCCTGCCCATCTGCCCGGTCTTCAGCAGCATGTCGAGCGCGTCGGCGATGGGGGTGTCGGCGGCGAAGATGGTCAGGCGGGTGTCGGTGCGCACATCCTTGTCGAACACGAAATTGAGGCCGGACTGGCGCGACAGCGCGTCGAAGATGGTGCGCACCGGCGCGTCGCGGAACTGCAGCGTGACCGGGCGGCGATAGGCGGCGGCAAGCGCCGGCAGCTCGGCGCCGCGCGGCCGGCCGGCCTTCGCCTCGACCTGGCGCATCAGCGCCTGCGCGTCGGCATGCGCGGGGTCACGCGCCAGCACGTCGCGCAGCTTGCGTCGCGCGGCGTCGACGTCGCCCTTGTCGAGCGCGGCCCGGGCCTCTTTCACGAGTGTCTGGTTGGCGCGCCGGACGTCGATCGCCGCCAGCGCCGCGCGGGCGCGCGGGCTTTCCGGATGCAGCGTCAAAATATCGCGGTAGCGCGCCTCGGCTTCCGCCTCGCGGCCTGCCGCGAGCGCCGCGTCGCCTTCGGCGAACAGGCGGACCAGATGGGCGTCGCGCGCCTGCAGGTAGGCCGTGCGGTATTGCACATTGGCGGGCGATTCCCGCATCGCCTGCTCGAGCTGGCGCAGGCCCGCCTCGGTCTGCCCCTGCGCCAGCAGGCGCTCGCCCTCGCGATACGCACGGTCGCTGGCGCAGCCGGCGAGCGCCAGCACCAGCAGGACAATCAATGGAGCCTTGTTCATGGCGTGATTCCCAGAGTCGATGGCATGTCGAGCGGCAGGTAGGTGAAGTTCACCTGCTGTTCGGTGATGGCGTCCACC
Organism: Thiobacillus denitrificans; assembly: GCA_020725005.1. GTDB lineage: Bacteria > Pseudomonadota > Gammaproteobacteria > Burkholderiales > Thiobacillaceae > Thiobacillus > Thiobacillus denitrificans_G. The sequence goes on along the minus strand of DYFW01000082.1, from coordinate 8,603 downwards.
CGCCAGGTGCCCGACAGCACCTGACCGACGTGGACCGGCACGGGCAGTTCGCCCTGTGCCAGGAACAGGGTCGGCTTGCCGTCGTCGATCCAGCGCCCGAGATACTTGAACGGCAGGGGCGGCGGACTGGGCGGCGGCGGTGGCGGCGGCTTGGGGGGCGGCGGTGGCGGCGGCGCCCAGGTCTGCACGGGAAACAGGTTGCCCTGCATGTCGGCCAGGCGCGCCGCGGCCGCGGACGGTGGCGGGGCCGGCGCGGCGACCTGCGCGTCCGCGGCCGGCCCTGCGGGGCGCTCGGCGCGCTCAACCACGGCGACGGTGTCCTCGCGGGCCGGCCACAAGGCCGCCGCCAGGGTGGCGGCGAGCGCGAGCGCTAGCCAGCGTTGACGCGGATTCATGCGCCGGCCTCCAGATACAGCGTGAAGCTCAGCAGGCCCTCGACCGTGTCGGATTCGATGCGTGCGCGGCGCAGCTGGAGGCCCGCGAGGGCGAGCGCGGGCTCGGCGTTCAGGGCCGTGGCCAGGAAGCGCCGGATGGCCGGATAGTCGCCGCGCACCGGCAGCGTCAGCTGGTAGCGCCGCAGGTGCGCGTCACGGATTTCGGTGAGGCGGTAGTCGCCCTGCGGCAGCGCCACGCCGGCCGCCTCGGCCGCCTCGAACACGCGGCGCAACGAGGCCGCGGCAGCAGGCGCCAGCGTCGGCTGCCCGCGCACGCCGGCGGCCTCGGCGGCGGCAGCAGCGACCTGCTCGGCCTGCGCCGCACGCACGGCGTCGGCGTTGCGCGCCCATTGCGCCGCCAGCGCCTCGGCGCGCGGTTGCACCACGGCAAGCTGCCACGCCGCGGTACCGGCGAGCAGCAGCACGCCGAACGCGCCGGGCCAGCCCAGGCGGCGGAGATGGAAGCGGATGGATTCGAATCCTGCCATCACCCTTTCCAGTCCAGGCGCAGCACGAAACGCAGCGGCTGTTGCGCTTCGCTTTCCTGCAGCGCATGGCTCACCAGCGTCACTGAGGCGAAGCCGCCTTCCAGTCTGAGTTGCTCGATCCAGGCCAGCATGTCCTGGGCGCTCATCGCTTCGGCGGTGAGCGTGGCGTCGGGCTTGCGCGCGTCGGCCTCCAGCGCGACCAGCGCGATGCGCTTGGGCAGATTGGTCTCCAGACGCACGAACAGCGCGTCCCAGGGGATCGCCAGCTGTTCTCGCGCCTGCCTCACAGCGGCCTGCTCGTCGGCGGCGACGAAGCGGGTCCGTGCTGCCGCGGCGGGTGCGCGCGGCGCGGCGGTCACCGCGGCGTCGAGTGCAGCCTGCGTCTGCGCGCCCTGCCAACCGCTCCAGGCGGCCAGCGCCCCCCCTGCGGCGAGGAGCAGCCAGCCGGCCCAGTGGGGGCGCGGCAGCGGATGCAGGAAATCGAGCCTGAGGCGCCGCATCTCAGGCCTCCAGCATCGCATCGAGCGCGGCGCGCCCGGCCGGCAGCACCTGCACGCTACGCCCGCCGGCCGTCGCCTGCCAGTCGGCGCGCACGCCGGCGCTCTCGATCCACAGCGGCGCGGGATTCTCCTCGCCGGCAAGCAGCGCTTCGCGCGTCAGCAGCCCGGCGAGCGCCGCGGCCGGGTCGTCCTGCGCCAGCGCGCTGCGCAGGCGGGTCGCGCGCCCGCCCGCCAGGGCGAGCAGCGTCAGCCGGCCCGGTTCGGCGAGCGCCATCCAGGCGCGGCCGCGACCGAGGCGGCGGCGCTGGCGGTTCCACGCGCCCACCAGCCAGGGCTGCACCGCAGCCGCCTTCAGCGACGCGGAGCGCAACACGCCGTCGAGTTCGGCCAGCCGTGCCGGCTCGACGCCGGCCGCGAGGAAGGGCGCGCCCGGCGGCTCGGCCTGCCAGGCCACCTGCCAGTCGCGCGCGGCCTCGCCGAACTGGCGCGCCAGCTGGTCGCGGATCCAGCCCTGCTGCTCGACCGGCCTCAAGGCCAGCGGCGGCGACGGCAACAGGTGTACCTGCGCGAAATGGTGCGACAGCGTCACGCTCGCCCGCCCGCGCAGCCTGGCATCCGCGAGCAGCGCGGGCAGTTCGGCGAGCGCACCGGCCCAGCCCGGGGTCGCGACCGCCGCCTCGCGGCGGTCGCCGCCGGCGGCGACGGCGACGCGGCCGGGCGTGAGGGCGATGCGCACGCTAGGCGACAAAAGTGACACGGTTCACCTCCTCCAGCGTGGTGATGCCCTGGCGCACCAGGTCGAGCGCGGATTCGCGCAGGCTGCGCACGCCGGCGCGCGCCGCCGCGTCCTTCACCTGGCGGATCGGCGCGCGGGTGCTGATGCGTTCGCGGATCTCGTCGTTCAACAGCATCATTTCGGCGATCGCGCGGCGGCCCTTGTAGCCGCTGCCGCGGCAATGGCCGCAGCCGCGGCCGGCGCGAAAGTCGTAGCGCGCCGCCGACGCCGGCGCGATGCCGGAATCGGCCAGCAGCTGCGGGCCCGGCGCATAGGCTTCGGCGCAGTGCGGGCAGTTCACCCGCACCAGGCGCTGCGCGAGGATGCCGTTCAAGGCCGAGACGAAACTGTAGGGATCGACGCCCATGTGCATGAACCGGCCGATGACGTCGTACACGTTGTTGGCGTGCACGGTGGTGAACACGAGGTGGCCGGTGAGCGCGGACTGCACCGCGATCTGCGCGGTCTCGGCGTCGCGGATCTCACCGACCATGATCTTGTCGGGGTCGTGGCGCAGGATCGATCTGAGGCCGCGCGCGAAGGTGAGCCCCTTCTTTTCGTTGACCGGAATCTGCAGGATGCCGGGCATCTGGTATTCGACCGGATCCTCGATGGTGATGATCTTGTCCTGGCCGGTGTTGATTTCGGAAATCGCGGCGTACAGCGTGGTCGTCTTGCCCGAGCCGGTGGGCCCGGTGACGAGGAACATGCCGTAGGGCTCGCGCGCGAGCTTGCGGATCTGCGCCAGATCGTCGCCGGCGAAGCCCAGGCCCTCGAGCGAGATGCCGCGCAGTTCGTCGGCGAGCTGCTGGCGGTCGAGGATGCGCAGCACCGCGTCCTCGCCGAACACGCCGGGCATGATCGAGACGCGCAGGTCGATTTCGCGGCCGCGCATCAGCACCTTGAAGCGGCCGTCCTGCGGCACGCGCCGCTCGGCGATGTCGAGTTCGGCCATCACCTTGATCCGCGAAATCACCTGCTCGGCCATTTCGCGGCCGCTCGATTGCGCGATGAGATTCAGCACGCCGTCGATACGGTACTTGATGGCGATGCCCTGGGCGTCGTTTTCGATGTGGATGTCGGACGCGCCGGCGGCGAGCGCATCGTAAAGCGTCGAGTGCACCAGCTTGACCACCGGCGAGGCGTCCTCGCCGATCGCCCTGAGCGAGATTTCCTCGACCTTCTCGCCGCTGGCGGCCGCCGTCGCCTCGCCGACCACGCCGTCCATCGCGCGCAGATCGCCTTCCAGACGGTGCAGCCAGGCAAGGATGTCGTCGCGCCGCGCCAGCGCCGGGCTGAACGCGTCGCCGAGCCGCATCTCGGCCCATTCCAGCAGCGCCGGCTTGAGCGGATCGGCGAAGACGAACCAGAGGCGGCCGTCGGCGTCGCGGCAGGCGGCGCATTCGCGCTCCAGCGCGAGATTGAACGGCAGGCGGTCGAACGCTGGCTGCAGGTCGCGCAGCCGGTCCATCGTCAGGGTCTCGAACGCGAACGCGCGGCCGAGTTCGTCGAGAAAATCCGCATCGTCGAGCCCCGCGACGCGTTGCAGCGCGGCGAGGGCCGAACCGCCCTCCTTCGCGGCGAGCTCGTGCGCCTGTTGCAGCAGGGCGGGCCGGATGCGCGGCAGTCGCGCGGCGGGCACGGTCATTCCAGGCTCCCGGCGAGTTCGAAGATGGGCAGGTAGAGCATCACCACGATGACGCCGATGACGAGGCCGATCAACGCCATCAGGATGGGTTCGAACAGACGGGTGAACCACTCGACGAAACGGCTCGTTTCCTCTTCGTGGAAAGCCGCGATGGCTTCCATCATCTCGCCCATGCGCCCGCTTTTTTCACCGACGCGCAGCATGCGCAGCGCCACCGGCGTGACGAGCCCCGCGTGTTCCATCGCCTGCGACAAGGGCTGGCCCTCGCGGATGCCGCGCGCGGCCTGCTGCAGCCGCAGGCGCAGTTCCGGCTGCAGCAGGCCGCCCGCCATGTCGAGCGCGGTGACGACGGGGATGCCGCCGGAAAGCAGCATGCCGACGGTGCGGTAGAAACGGGTGAGCTGGAACACGCGCAGCGGCTCGCCGAGGCCGGGCAGGCGCCACAACTGGCGCGCAAGGTACGCCCGCGCGACCGGCCGGCTCGCGCCGTAGGCCGCGGCGCCAAGCAGCGCGAGGATCAGCAGGCCGGCGTCGACGGCGTGCGCCTCGACGAAGCCTCCCCACTGCATCAGCACGCGCGACGCCCACGGCAGGCGGTCGAGGTTGTCGGCGTAGACCGAGGCGAAGCGCGGGGTGACGAAACCGAGCAGGAACAGCGCGACGAGCCCGCCGACGATCAAGAGCAGCACGGGGTAGATCGACGCCGAGATGACCTTCTTGCGCACCTGCTCGACCTGCGCCTGGTAGGCGACATAGCGCGACAGCGCCTGCGGCAGGTCGCCGGTGCGCTCGGCCGCGCGCACCGTCGCCACATAAAGCGGCGGGAAGGCATCGGGAAAATGGCCGATCGCGGCGGAGAACGCTTCACCCTCGTAGAGATGCTTCAGCACACCGCCGAGCACCTTGCGCGCCTCCGGCCTCGCCTCCTTTTCGTCCAGCGTCTGCAACGACTCGACCAGCGTGAGGCCGCTGGTCATGAGCGCCAGCAGTTCCCGTGAAAACAGGCCGAGCGGAAAACGGGCCCGGCGCGTCAGCGTCAGGAAAGCCAGCCCGCCGGCGGGCCGCACGTCGAGCACCGTCAGCCCCTGCAGGCGGGCCTGGTCGGCGGCGTCGGCCGGGTCGGCCGCGTCCAGCTGCAGGCTCACCCGCTGGGCGCCGCCGAGGGCGCGAACATCGAAACGCATGGCTTACCAGTTGGTGATGTCGGCCGCTTCGCCGGTGCCGCCCGGCTGGCCGTCGCGGCCGAACGAGAACAGGTCGACCTCGCCGTGCTCGCCCGGCGAACGGTATTGATACGGGTTGCCCCAGGGGTCGTTCGGCACGGCTTTCTTCAGGTAGGGGCCGCGCCAGCGCGTCACGCCGGCAGGCTGGGTGTCGAGGGCCGCCAGCCCCTGCTCGGTCGTCGGATAGCGGCCGACGTCGAGGCGGTACTGGTCGAGCGCGTCCTCGAGCGACTTGATCTGCGCGGCGGCGACCTTCACCTCGGATTTGCCGACCTGGCCGAAGAAGCGCGGCGCGACGACGCCGACCAGCAGGCCGAGGATGACCAGCACGACGAGGAGCTCCAGCAGGGTGAAGCCGCGCGCCCCCCGAAGGGCTAGACCGTGTCGCATGCCTGCGTGTCGGGTTCTCATCCGTTCCTCCGTCCTGGATGGCGCACTGCGCACCCTGCGGGCACGCTTCCGTCGCCTCGGCCGTGGCCGACCGTGTGCAAGCGGCGGTCCGTGCAGGTCCGCCGACTTCAAAAAAAGTGTAACACTCCGATAGGCGATCCGCGGCTGTCGCGCCCCGGCACTACCTGCCGGGGCGCGGCTGCGAATCAGGCTTGGCTGTCATTGTGCCGTCACCCGGTTTAGGTTTTGTGACGGCGGCGGGCGGGGGATTCAGGTTTGCAGCATCTCGGCGGCGCGCACGATGGCGCGCGCCTTGTTCTGCGTCTCCAGCCATTCGTTCTCGGGCACCGAGTCGGCGACGATGCCGGCGCCGGCCTGCACGTACAGCGTGCCGTCCTTGACCACGGCGGTGCGGATCGCGATCGCGAGATCCATGTCGCCATTGAAGCCGAGGTAGCCGACCGCGCCAGCGTAGATGCCGCGCTTCGTGGGTTCGAGTTCGTCGATGATTTCCATCGCGCGCACCTTGGGCGCGCCCGACACGGTGCCGGCAGGGAAGCTCGCGCGCAGCACGTCGAGCGCGGAAAGCCCCGGCTTCAACTTGCCCTCGACGTTGGAGACGATGTGCATGACGTGCGAGTAGCGCTCGATCTGCATGTGCTCGGTCACCTTGACGCTGCCGGTCACCGCCACGCGCCCGACGTCGTTGCGGCCGAGGTCCAGCAACTGCAGGTGCTCGGCGCATTCCTTGGGGTCGGCCAGCAGTTCCTCGGCCAGGCGCTGGTCGTCCTCGCGCGTGAGCCCGCGCGGGCGGGTGCCGGCGATCGGGCGCAGGGTGACGGTGTCGCCCTCCAGGCGCACCAGAATCTCGGGCGACGAGCCGACGACGTGGAAACCGCCGAAATCGTAATAGAACAGGTAGGGCGAGGGATTCAACCCGCGCAACGCGCGGTAGAGCGACAGCGGCGAGGCGTTGAACGGCCGCGACATGCGCTGCGAGAGCACCACCTGCATGATGTCGCCGGCGCCGATGTAGTCCTTGGCCTTGGCGACCGCCGCCTTGAACTCGGCCTCGCCGAATTCCGACACCGGTTCGTCGGCCGACAGCAGCGGCGGCGCCGGCAGGTGCACCGGCGCCTTCAGCTTCTCGGCGAGTACGCCCAGCCGCAGGTGGCCCTGCGCATAGGCGTCCGGCTGCATCGGGTCGGCGTGGGTGACGAGGTAGAGCTTGCCGGCGAGGTTGTCGAACACCGCCAGCTCCTCGGTCAGCATCAAGAGGATGTCGGGCGTGTGCAGCACGTCTGGCTTGCGCGTGGCCGCGAGCCGCTTTTCGATGTAGCGGATGGTGTCGTAGCCGAAATAACCCGCCAGCCCGCCGGTGAAGCGCGGCAGTCCCGCGACCGGCGCCGCCTGGAAGCGCGCCTGGTAGGCCGCGATGAAGGCGAGCGGATCGGGCAGGTTGTGCTCCTCGACCACTTCGCCGTCGGTCTCCAGCGTCAGCACGTGGTTGCGCACGCGGATCACCGTGCGCGCCGGCAGGCCGATGAAGGAATAACGCCCGAAACGCTCGCCGCCGACCACCGATTCGAGCAGGTAGGAATACGGCGCGTTGGCGAGCTTGAGGTAGACGGAGAGCGGCGTTTCGAGGTCGCCGGGCAGCTCGCGCACCAGCGGGATGCGGTTGTAGCCCTGGCGGGCGAGGTCGAAGAATTCTTGTTCGGTCATGTTTTCACCACAGAGGCACAGCGGGCACAGAGAAAATCGGCATCAACCATCGACGGTTTGCACCATCGATCACGCATCGAAAATCTCCGTGTCTCTATGCCACTGTGGTTCATGCTTTTCTCACCATCTTCGCCGCGTCGGCCAGCGTCGGCACCACGGCGTCGAGATCCAGCTCGGTGACCGGGCGACCGCGATTGTAGCCATAGGGCACGCAGAACACCGGGCAACCGGCGGCGCGCGCGGCCTGGGTGTCGTTGAGCGAATCGCCGATCAGCAGCAGCTCGGCCGGCGCAACCTTGAACACCTCGCAGGCGTGCAGGAGCGGCAGCGGGTCGGGCTTGCGCTTCGGCAGGCTGTCGCCGGAAAGAATCAGCTCGAAGTAGTCGATGAGCCCGGTGTCCTTCAGGAGCGGCACGGTGAACCGCTCGGCCTTGTTGGTGATGCAGGCCAGGTGCACGCCCATGGCCTTGAACGCGTCCAGGCCTTCGACGACCCCCGGATAGGGCCGCGAATACCGCGACACGTTTTCGCCGTAGTGCTTCTCGTACGAGGCGATGGCTTTTTCGAACAGCGCCGCGTCCGGCTCGGCGTCCATGTCGCCGGTCAGCACGCGCTTGACCAGCCGCGACACGCCATTGCCGATATAGGTCGAGATCGTTTCCAGCGACGGGCACGGCAGGCCGAGGTCGGCCATCATCAGGCGGGCGGCGTGCGCCAGATCGGGCGCGGTATTGAGCAGAGTGCCGTCGAGATCGATGACGACGGCCTGGATGGGGAGGGGAAAGTTCATGTTTTCAGTGAGGGGGGAGGCGTAAGGCGTGAGGGGCTAGGCGCAAGGCGCAGGGAGCGGCGCGAGGCACGCCTCACCCCCTAGCCTCACCGCGCCGTCAGGCGGCTGCTTTGGCCAGTTCGGCGCGCATTTCGCCGATGATGCTGTCGTAGCGGTGCGGGTCTTTCTCGTTGCGCTTGCCGAACACGGCGGAACCCGCGACGAAGGTGTCGACACCGGCGCGCGCGACGTCGGCGATGTTGGCGGGGCCGACGCCGCCGTCGATCTCGAGGCTGACGTCGAGGCCGCGGTCGTCGATCATCTTGCGCACTTTCTTCGCCTTGTCGAGCACGTAGGGGATGAACTTCTGGCCGCCGAAGCCGGGGTTCACGCTCATCAGGAGCACCATGTCGAGCTTGTCCAGCGTGTATTCCAGCACGTCGAGCGGGGTGGCCGGATTGAACACCAGGCCGGGCTTGCAGCCGGATT
>DYFW01000082.1:0-149 GCA_020725005.1 Thiobacillus denitrificans | reverse complement strand
ATCGACCGGCTTGACCATCAGGTGCACGTCGATCGGCGCGGTCACGCCGTGCTTCCTCAGCGCCTCGCACACCAGCGGTCCGATGGTGAGGTTGGGCACGTAGTGGTTGTCCATCACGTCGAAGTGGACGATGTCGGCGCCGGAGGCGA
>DYFW01000348.1 GCA_020725005.1 Thiobacillus denitrificans | reverse complement strand
CCGGCGTGCGCCCAGTCCGCCAAGCGATGAAGGAATGCCTCGAACTCCACCTGCAGCACCTCCTCGCGCCGGATCGGATCGTCCGGAAGCTCGCGCGCTAGGCGCGGCACCGCCTCCAGCCAGCGGGCGCGAGCGTGGACGGCGGCCGCCTTCATCCGCGGCTCGATCTCCTCGACGCGGACCAGCAGGCGCTGCTCGCGTGCGTTTTCCATTTCGATCCGCACCCGCTGCGCCCGGGCGAGCCCGGCCCGCTCGGACGCCAGGGCAAGGTCGCCGTTTGTCGCCCGACCGGCGGCCTGCTCGCGCAACCGGCGAATGTAGGCGATGCGGATATCAGACAACGTCGCCCGCTTGTGATCGATGCCGGAAGCGTCAAGGAACTCACGTACCGACCGCTCGGATAGGTCGAGATGCTCGGCGATCTCGCTTTGTGTCAGGATGGATTCAGACATAGCCATAAACCGGAACCCCCTTATGGACTCTCATAACTAGCGAATTTACGGGGTGCGAATTGCCCGTGGCAGACGCTTCCAGGAGGACCCGGATCACCGTGCTGTCCTCAATGCTTCGGACAACATCTTCGGGAACTGCGCCTTGAACTCGGCGACGGCGGCGCGCTCAGCTACACCATAAAAATCGAGTCGCCGGCGATACTCCGGGATCCTCACAAAGATCATGACCGGCCTGACTGCCGAACCGAACCCGAGCTTGAAGCGCTGATAGACACCCGGAGGCAGCTTGCCGTGTTTCTTTTGGAGCACGAAGTAGGCAAAGCCACGGGCGCCCGTGCGCTTGTTGTCGCGACCGAGGCGCCGGCCGCCGTCCCGCATATTGGCGCTGTAGCCCTGCTCCCCGAATGATTTGAACCAGGACATGATCTGCACGATCTGCCCGGCACTCATGTTGCCGTGCCGATCGATCTGGGCGCCTGCGCCTGGCACAATCGCGTGTCCGGCAGGAAGAATGCCCGCGCGCTGCAGGGCAACCTCGTGCCGCTTGAGCTTGCGCCGGCCGCCGGCTATCTGGGCGCGCAGCACGTGCCCGGCGGTGACGGACTGCTTGTTTCCCCATGCGTCGAAGTCGACCTTGGCCTGCAGTTTGGCGGTCGTGGCCTTCGTGTAACGGACCGACTTCAATACCCATGGCGTTGGCCTGTCGAAGACCTTGGCCATTTCCTTGCCAGTATCCTGGGCGGCCTTGTAGGCCGCAGCATTGAGGGCGCGGGCAG
>DYFW01000081.1 GCA_020725005.1 Thiobacillus denitrificans | reverse complement strand
CTCGGCATCAAGGCGCAGCATCCGGACATGCTGCTGTTCTACCGCATGGGCGACTTCTATGAGCTGTTCTTCGAGGACGCCGAGAAGGCCGCGCGCCTGCTCAACATTACCCTGACGACGCGCGGCGTGTCGGCCGGCAGCCCGATCAAGATGGCGGGCGTGCCCTACCACAGCGCCGAGCAATACCTCGCGCGCCTCTTGAAGCTGGGCGAATCGGTGGTCATCGCCGAGCAGGTCGGCGACCCCGCCACCAGCAAAGGCCCGGTCGAGCGCCAGGTCACGCGCATCGTCACCCCCGGCACGCTGACCGATTCGGGCCTGCTCGACGAGACGCGCGACACGCTGATCATGGCGGTCGCACCGGGCGGCGGCACGCTGGGGGCGGCCTGGCTCAACCTCGCCGCCGGGCGCTTCCAGGTCGCGGAAATCGCCCCGTCCGCCCTGCCCGCCCTGCTCGCGCGCATCCGCCCGGCGGAGATCCTCGCGCCTGACGATTTCGATTTCGCCGCCCCGTGCGCTGAAAGCGCATCGATCAAAGCAGGCGCGGTACGCCGCCTGGCGCCGTGGCAGTTCGATCCGGTCAGCGCCGAGGCACGGCTTGCGCAGCAGTTCGGCAGCCGCGACCTTGCCGGTTTCGGCGTCGCCGACCTGCGGCTTGCCATCGCCGCCGCCGGTGCCCTGCTCGACTACATCCAGGCCACCCAGCGCACCGCGCTGCCGCACCTCCAGTCCATCCGCGCCGAGCGCGACGGCGAATTCGTCCAGCTCGACGCCGCCACGCGGCGCAACCTCGAACTCACCGAGACGCTGCGCGGCGAAGCGGCGCCGACCCTGCTCTCCGTGCTCGACACCACTGCGACCGGGATGGGCACGCGGCTGTTGCGCCACTGGTTGCATCATCCGCTGCGCGACCGTGCGGTCCTTGCCGCGCGGCGCGACGCCATCGGCGTGCTCGCCGAGGCGCCCGACACCGCCGCCACGCTCAACCGGCTCCTGAAAGGCTGCGCCGACGTCGAGCGCATCGGCGGCCGCATCGCGCTCAGGAACGCGCGCCCGCGCGACCTCTCCGGCCTGCGCGACACGCTCGCGCGCCTGCCCGACCTCGCCGCCACCCTGCCCGACGACGGCGCGCGGCTGGCTGCGCTCAAGGCGGCGCTCGCCGCCCGCCCCGATCTCCATGCCCTGCTCGCGCGCGCGATCCAGCCCGAGCCCGCGAGCGTGCTGCGCGAAGGCGGCGTCATCGCCGACGGGTTTGATGCCGAGCTCGACGAGTTGCGCGCGCTGACGCGCGACGCGGGATCTTTCCTGCTTGAACTGGAAACGCGCGAGCGCGCGCGCACCGGCATCGGCAATCTCAAGGTCGAATACAACAAGGTGCACGGTTTCTACATCGAGGTCAGCCGCGCGCAGGCCGACAAGACGCCGGTGCCCGACGACTACCGCCGCCGCCAGACGCTGAAGAACGCCGAGCGTTACATCACGCCGGAACTCAAGGCCTTCGAGGACCGCGCGCTGTCGGCGCAGGACCGCGCGCTGGCGCGCGAGAAGTTCCTGTTCGAGGCGCTGCTCGACACGCTGACGCCGCACGTGCCGGACCTGCTTGCGATTGCCGCGGCACTCGCCGAGCTCGACGTGCTGGCAAGCCAGGCCGAGCGCGCCGGCACGCTGAAGCTGTGCGCGCCCGAATACACCAGCGAGCCCGGCATCGTCATCCGCGGCGGCCGCCATCCCGTGGTCGAAGCGCAGGTCGACCACTTCATCCCCAACGACGTCACGCTTTCCCGCGCCCGCCAGATGCTGCTCATCACCGGCCCCAACATGGGCGGCAAGTCGACCTACATGCGCCAGGTCGCGCTGATCACGCTGATGGCGTGCTGCGGCCTGTGGGTGCCGGCGACGTCGGCGAAAATCGGCGACGTCGACCAGATCTTCACCCGCATCGGCGCCTCCGACGACCTCGCCGGCGGGCGCTCGACCTTCATGGTCGAGATGACCGAGACCGCGCACATCCTGCACAACGCCAGCGCGAACAGTCTTGTATTGCTCGACGAGATCGGCCGCGGCACCTCCACCTTCGACGGCCTCGCGCTGGCGTGGGCGGTCGCGCGCCACCTCGTCACCGCCACCCGCGCGTTCACCCTCTTCGCCACCCACTATTTCGAGCTGACCCAGCTGGCGCAGGAATTCCGCCAGCTCGCCAACGTCCACCTCGACGCCAGGGAGCACGGCACCGACCTGGTGTTCCTGCACGCGGTGGAAGAAGGCCCGGCCTCGCAAAGCTACGGCATCCAGGTCGCGCGGCTCGCCGGCGTGCCGAGCCCGGTGATCCAGGCGGCGCGCCGCCACCTGCGTGAACTCGAGGACGCGCAACTGCAGCCCGGCCCGCAGGGCGACCTCTTCGCCGCCCCCCCGCCCAACGACCAGGCGCCGCCGCATCCCGCGCTCGACCAGCTGCGCGAGCTCGACCCCGACACGCTCACCCCGAAGGCGGCGCTCGACATGCTCTACGCGCTCAAGGCGATGCTATGAAAACCCTGCGCCTGGACACCACCGAGCTCGACCTCGACTTCAACGCCCTGCTGAAACTGGCGACGGCCATCGCCGAACACCTGCTGGGCAACGAGACGATGCTGCTTTCCTGGTACGACCGCGAGCGCGACCTGGAATCCCCGGCCGGCGTCAGCGAATGCCACGAAGGCTGCGCGACCAAAGGGTCGTGGGACTACGCGCTGAATCGCGGCGCGCGGCTGGCGGTGGAGTTCGATTCCGGCCGGTTCTACTTCTGCTTTCTTTAGGCGCGTATCCGATGTTCGGGCCGGCGCGGCCGAATCGCAATGTTGCCGAATGCCGGCATGCAGGTTACAGACCGTGTTCCGCGAGCAGTTCGATGATGCGGCGTTTCTGCCGGCCGTCGGTCAGTGGCGAGGTTTCCAGCCATGCGGCCAAGGAAAACCCCGGGGCCAGCATTCTGATTTCCTCTGCCTCCCATCGCGCCGCTTCGGCATTGCCCCGGGCAGCGTTGGTCGCCGCAAGGAAAACCCGTGTTTCCAGATTGGCTGGGTTACGCATCAAGGCTTCATTCAGGTTGATCAGCGCCTGCTCGGTTTCGTCCAGGAAGAAATAGGCCTCCCCCACCGCCATGTAATAAAGGTAGCCGGCATCCGGGTTGAGCCGCATGCCGTAACGCAACAGAGGAAGCGCTTTGGCAGGCTCGCCGGCGTAGCCATAGACCGCTCCCATCAGGGCGTAGCCATCGGCATAGGAGGGATCGAGCGCGATGGCACGCTTCAGGTGCTGGAGAGCCTCTGATGGTTGGTGTCGCTGCATGTGCACATAGGCGAGCACCCAGTAGACCTCCCGCACGTCAGGGTTGATTTCCCTTGCGGTGTTGGCCAGTTCCATCGCGTGCTTGAGCGCATCAACGCCGGCGCTGCTCCACTGATAGCGGTAGTCGTTCGCGTAGGTCATAGCCAGCCCGGCATGGGCGCGGGCAAAGCCGGGATCGAGGGCAGCCGCCTGGCGATAGAGCTCGCGCGCCTGGCGATTTTCGTCCTGCTGATGCGTGAGATGGGCTGCATAGGCGCGCAGGAACAGGTCGTAGGCCTCGAGATTGCGGGTATGGCTGGCGGCCAACCGCCGCCGCTCGGTTTCGCTCACCTTGACCGCAAGTACCTGCACCAGCTGCTCGACGATCTCTTCCTGGATGGCAATCAGGTCGCGCCGGGGCCGTGCATAACGCTCAGCCCAGAGTTGCCGACCGGATGCGGCATCAAGCAGCCAGACGTTGATCTTGATGCTCTCCGGGCCGGGCTGCACATTGCCCGAGACGACGTAGTGCGATACGGCACGCGTGCCCGTTGCCCCTGCGAGGGCGGATTCGAGGGGCGCACGAATGACGCGAATTTCACTTAGCTGTGCCAGATCAGTGGCGAGATCGGTGGCAATACCGCGCGCTAGGTAATCCGGGTTGTCCTCCCCCAGCGAATCGAAGGGCAGAACAGTGAGGGTGGGCATGTTGCCGAATGCTGCAGTCTCGACAACCGGGGGAGCCGGCAATCCCCGCGCGGGACTGAGTGGTCCCAGCGCCATGAAGTAAGGAACGCCCGCCACGAACAGCATGATCAACGATGCCAGACCAGCGGCCCAGACAAGCCGCCGGGTGTCCAACACGTTCGCCGCCGCCGGTCTTTCCCCGCGGCGGGCGCCGGCAACAGGTGCGTCACCCTGCCCTGCCCGAACCGTGGCGACCAGGCGGTAACCTCGCTTGGCAATGGTTTCGATATAGCGCGGTGAGCGGGTGTCGTCGCCCAGCGCCTTGCGCAGCTTGATCACAGCCTGGGTGAGGGTATCGTCACCCACCACGCTGCCCGACCAGACCGTGGCCAGGAGTTCTTCCCGGCTGATGACCTCGCCCGCGCGCCGGGCGAGCAACAGCAGAACGGCCATGGCCTTGGGCTCGAGATGCAGTGTTTCACCCTCCCGGCTCAGCCTGTTCGTCGCCGGATCGACCTGCCATTCGCCGATGCGAAGCCCGGAGGCTTCGGCGTGGCGGACATGGTTGCGAGGAAAAGACGATGAAGGCCCGTTCATGAGCGCCTGGAACCTCCTCAATTCAGGACAAAATCTTTCCTTAGTCAAAACATAGCCATTCCTTAGGGAGTTTCCTATCGAACTCGTCTAGCGTGACCCCAGGCACGGGCAAATCCCGTTGCCGCAGCCCCTGCCCGACCAGCACGGGCTGCCACGCACAACCTGGACAAGGAGACTGACATGAACACCCCACTTTTTATTCCCGCACTGGTCCTTGCTGCCGTCCACGCCCTTGCCGTGGCGGAAGACGCCACTCCGCGGGGATTGATCAATGCTCTATCCGAAGACCACCGCCCAGCTGATCTTGTGGTGGCGGAGAACACCCCTACCCAAGGATTGATGCTGACCCCGTCGCAATTGCAATGGAAACCGAACCCCCGGGTCGCCGGCCTGGAAGTCGCGAACATCCAGGGAGACGCCACCCGGCCCGGTCCCTATGTCCAGCGTGTCAAGTTCCCGGCCGGACAGGTGGTGCAGGCGCACAGCCATCCGGACGATAGGTCCTACACGGTAATCTCCGGCACGTGGTACATCGGCTGGGGGCCGAAATTCGATGCGGCCAAGCTCATCGCGCTTCCAGCCGGCAGCTTCTACACCGAACCGGCCGGCGTGCCCCACTTCATCACCACGCGCGAGGACGTGGTGGTGCAGATCAGCGGCACGGGGCCCACTGCCGTGCACTATGCCGAGGGAGCCGGGAAATGACGGCCCGCAACGGCTACGCGTGGGCACTGGGTCTGGCATGCCTGCTTGGCGCCGCGCCGCCTGGCGCGGCGGCCAGGGATGCGCCGTTCGACGATTCCGCGATCGTGCGCGCCGAGGACCCGGCCTGGTTCAAGACGAGTTTCCTCGACCTGCGCGACGATCTGGCCGAGGCGCGCACCGCCGGCAAGCAGGGCCTGATGCTCCTGTTCAGCACCGAAGGCTGCGCCTACTGCAAGGCTTTCATCGAGCGCAGCCTCAAGGATCCTGCGATCGGCGCCCGTGTCCGTGAAAACTTCGACACCATCCACCTGGAAATCTTCGACGATGCCGGGATGAAGGACCTGCAGGGACGCAGCCTGCCGGTCAAGCACTTCGCCCGGCGCGAAGGCGCGGCCTTCTCGCCCACGCTGCTGTTCTACGGGTTGGACGGCAAACTTATGCACCGGGTTGTCGGCTATCAGTCGCCGGAGCGCTTTCGCGTGGTGCTCGATTATGTGGCGGGCGGACACCATCGAACACTCAGCTATCGCGACTACCTGGCCCGTCAGGCATCAGGTCGGCCTGCTGCCGGGCAGCCGGCTGCCCTGGTGCGCGATCCCCTGTTCGAGCGACCGCCCTATGTTCTGGATCGCCGCCGCCCCGCCGGCAAGCCCTTGCTCGTGCTGTTCGAGCAGCCGGGCTGCGAGGCCTGCCGGGATTTCCATGCCAATGTGCTGAGCGATCCCGGGGTGCGCACCCTGCTGGCCCGCTTCCAGGCCGTGCAGCTGGATGCCCGCGACGCGGCTACGCCCGTTCTCGCACCCGACGGACGCAAGCTCACGCCGCTCCGCTGGGCGGAGGAACTCGGGCTGGCCCATCTGCCCGCCTTGGTCTTCTTCGACGAGACAGGCCGTGAGGTGCTGCGCAACGATGCCTTGAGCTACCGTCAACGCACGCTGCGCTCGCTGCAATATGTGCTGGACAAGGCCTACCAGCGCGGCATTCTCTTCCAGCGCTACACCCGGGAGAAGACCATGGAACGCCTGAAGGCAGGGCAATAGGTCGTCGCGGATTCAACTTTAAAACTGAAAGGCACACAAATGGAATTCGGACCCATGAGCTACGCACTCGCCCTCGCCGCCGGGGCGCTGTCCACCCTGGCGCCTTGCGTGCTGCCGCTGATTCCTATCCTGGCGGGCAGCGCGCTGCTGGCCCATCGCCTGGGGCCGCTCGCCCTGGCCGGCGGCCTCGGGCTGTCCTACGCCGTCGTCGGCATGCTGCTGGCCAGCGCCGGAACGATGGCCGGCCTCGGCCAGGGCACGCTGCGCGTTGCCGGCGCGGTCATCCTGATCGTGTTCGGGCTCCTGTTGCTTGCCCCGGGACTGCAAACGCGTTTCGCCGGCGTTGCGGCCGGCCTCGGCAACGCGGGACAAGGCTGGCTGGCGCGCCTGAGTCCGCAGGGGCTCGGCGGGCAGTTCCTGGTGGGGCTGGTGCTGGGGGTGGTCTGGAGCCCCTGCGTGGGGCCGACCCTGGGCGGGGCAATTGCCCTGGCGAGCCAGGGCGAACGCCTGGCCGAGGCGGCGGGGGTGATGCTGTTGTTCGGGCTCGGCGCCGCCCTTCCCCTGGTCATCCTGGGCAGCCTGTCGCGAGAGGCTGTCACGCGCGTTCGCGGCCGCCTGCTGGCCTTCGGGCGTCACGGCAAGACGGTACTGGGCCTGCTGTTCCTGGGGCTGGGCACCCTGGTGCTGAGCGGTGCCGACAAGGTAGCCGAGTCCTGGCTGCTGGAACGGATGCCGGAATGGCTGACGTCGATGACGGTGAGCCTGTGAAGCCGGCATCATGGATAGGTCCATCCACGCTTGCTGGCCGGTGAAATATCCGGGCTAGGCGCCCGCAACCACCCGAACCGTCTGGCCGAAGCAACACACGGTTTGCCCCGCGCGGATCTTGGCGGTCTTGCGGCTCTCCGGCTTGCCATCGACGCTGACTTCGCCGTTGGCGATCATGAGCTTGCCCTGCCCGCCGCTGCCGGCGATGCCGGTGAGCTTCAAGAGGTCGCACAGCGCGACGTATTCGCCGCGCAGCCGGAATTCGAGGGTGTCCATGCGTCAGGCGCCGCGGCGACGCCACAGGTAGCGGTAGACGAAGCCGGGGTACGCGAACACCAGGAACAGCGCAGCGTTGACCGCGTAGAACTCCCAGTTCTGCTTGTGGATCGGCCCGAGGCGGCTTTCCAGCAAAAGCGCGATGCCGCCAGCCACGAAGAACAGCACGACGAGCTCGAGCAGGCGCCAGGCGAGGCCCTTGTGGCCGGACTTCGGCTTGACGACGAAGAAAATGCGCTCGAACAGGAACGGCAGGTTGGCGGCGATGAAGGCCAGGACAAGCAGCAGGGAAGTCGAAAAGTTCACGTTGAATCCAGAAAGCCGAGTAATGCCAGGGAACAGACTTGCCCCGGCAGCATTGAGTTCAGCGTTTAAGAAGAAATCGTAGCGAGCGGGTCGCAGCGGGGTGCGGCCGGAGCGCAGAAACGGGAATGTACGTTGTTGTACATGAGGATTTCGAGCACCGCCCAAACCCCGATCCGAGCCGCGCAGTAGATTTATTCATAAACGCTCAGAACGAGGCGCCGACGGCGTAGAGGCACACGGCCATGAGCGGCTGCGGCAGGATGCCGAGCGCCAGCACGGCCAGGCCGTTGGCCGACATGATAATCCGGCTGTCGGGGCACGGGATGATCGGCGTGGTGTCGTGCGGGGTGTCGAAGTACATGAGCTTGACGATGCGCAGGTAGTAAAAAGCGCCGATGAGCGAGAACAGCACCGCGGCGACGGCCAGCCACACGTAGCCGATGCCGACCACGGCCTGCAGCACCGACAGCTTGGCGTAGAAGCCGACCGTCGGCGGAATGCCCGCCATCGAGAACATCAGCAGCAGCATGAGGAAGGCGAGCCAGGGGCTGCGTCGGTTGAGGCCCTTGAAGTCGTCGAGCTGGTCGGCTTCGAAGCCGGCGCGCGACAGCAGCAGGATCATGCCGAAGCCGCCCAGGCTCATGAGCGCGTAGACCACCACGTAGAACATCGCGCTGCCGTAGCCCGCCTGCGAGCCGGCCAGTATCCCCAGCAGCATGAAGCCCATGTGCGAGATCGTCGAATAGGCGAACATGCGCTTCAAGTTACTCTGCGCGATCGCCGCGATGTTGCCGACCGCCATCGACAGCACCGCGAGGATCACCAGCATGTCGCGCCACTCGCCGACCTGCGACTCCAGGCCCTGGCCGAGGATGCGCACGACGAAGGCGAAGGCGGCGATCTTGGGCGCGGAGCCGATGAAGAGCGTCATCGCGGTGGGCGCGCCGTGGTAGACGTCGGGCACCCACATATGGAACGGCACCGCGCCCAGCTTGAACGCGAGGCCGGCGACGACGAAGACGATGCCGAACACCAGCGGGATCCGCAGGTCGGTGCCATCGGCGAGGATCTGCGCGATGTCGGCGAGCGCCAGCGAGCCGGTGACGCCGTAGATCATCGACATGCCGTAGAGCAGCATGCCGGAGGCGAGCGCGCCGAGCACGAAGTACTTCATCGCCGCCTCGGTCGCCACGCTGGAATCGCGCTGCAGCGCGACCATGGCGTAGAGCGACAGCGACAGCAGTTCGAGGCCGAGGTAGAGCGTGAGGAAGTGGCTCGCCGAGACCATGACCATCATGCCCAGCAGCGCGAACAGCGCGAGCACGAAGAACTCGCCCTTGTAGAGGCCGCGCTGGCGCAGGTAGTCACGCGAATACACCATCACCACGGCGACGGCGAGATACAGGAAGAGCTTCAGCGCGTCCGACAGGGGGTCGTCGATGAAGAGTCCGCCGAGCGCCAGCACCGGCATGATCGAGAAATCCTGCGCGGTGAGGACGGCGGCGCCGGCCACGGTGGCGAGCGACAGCGCGTAGGTGACGTAGCGCTTGCCGTCGGCGAGCGCGGCGTCGATCAGCAGGATCAGCGACACCATCGCCAGCACGAAGACTTCGGGCAGCGCGGGGGCGAATTGGGTGAGGAAGTCGCTCATTCTCGAACCTTAAGGCAGTTTGCTCTGGGCGACGTGCGCCAGCAGGTCGACCACCGATACGTGCATGACGTCGGTGAACGGCTTGGGATAGAGGCCCATGGCCAGCACCAGCACGGCAAGCGCGCCGAGAACCAGGGTCTCGCGTGCGTTGACGTCGGTCATTTCCTCGACGTGCGGGTTGGTGACGTTGCCGAACACGACGCGCTTGTACATCCACAACGTGTACGCGGCCCCCAGGATCAGCGTGGTCGCGGCGACGAAGGCGTACCAGAAATTCACGCCGGCGGCCGACAGGATGACCATGAACTCGCCGACGAAGCCGCTGGTGCCGGGCAGGCCGGCGTTGGCCATGGCGAACAGCATGAAGAAGGCGGCGAACACCGGCATCTTGTTGACCAGGCCGCCGTAGTCCTTGATCTGGCGCGAATGCAGGCGGTCGTACATGACGCCGATGCAGAGGAAGAGCGCGGCCGAGACGAAGCCGTGCGAGATCATCTGCACCAGGCCGCCTTCGACGCCGAGCGGGTTGAACAGGAAGAAGCCGAGGGTGACGAAGCCCATGTGCGCGATCGACGAATACGCGATGAGCTTCTTCATGTCGGCCTGCACCAGGGCGACGAGGCCGATGTAGGCGACCGCGATCAACGACAGCGCGATGACGACCCAGGCGTATTCGCGGCTGGCGTCGGGCAGGATGGGCAGGATGAAGCGCAGGAAGCCGTAGGCGCCGACCTTGAGCGTGATCGCCGCGAGCACCACCGAGCCGCCGGTGGGCGCTTCGACGTGGGCGTCGGGCAGCCAGGTGTGCACCGGCCACATCGGCACCTTGACGCCGAAGGCGAGCAGGAAAGCGAAGAACATCAGCAACTGCGCCGTCATGCCGAGAGGCGTCGCGTGCCAGATCTGGATGTCGAAGCTGCCGCCGGACTGGAAATACAGGTAGATCATCGACACCAGCATCAAGAGCGAACCGAGCAGGGTGTAGAGGAAGAACTTGAACGCCGCGTACACGCGGTTGGGGCCGCCCCACACGCCGACGATCAGGTACAGCGGGATCAGCATGCCCTCGAAGAAGACATAGAACAGGATGCCGTCGAGCGCGGCAAACACGCCGTTGATGAGGCCGGACATGATGAGGAAGGCCGCCATGTATTGCGCGACCTTGTCCTGGATCACCTGCCAGCCGGCGATCACGACCAGCACGGTGATGAAGCTGTTCAGCAGGATCAGCGGCATCGAGATGCCGTCGATGCCCAAGTGGTAGTGGATGTTGAACGTCGGGATCCACGCCGACTTCTCGACGAACTGCATCGCCGAGGTGCCGGTGTCGAAGCCCGTCCACAGCGGAATCGCGACGATGAGGCCCGCCACCGCGCCGGCGAGCGCGACCCAGCGCGCGAGCGCGGCGTTGCGGTCCGATCCGGTGGCGAGCACGGCGATACCGGCCAGGATCGGTACCCAGATGACGAGGGAGAGAGTGGCCTGTCCGAACATGGTTGTCGTTCTAGTTGAGCCGCGCGAACCAGGTCACCAGGGCGAACACCCCGATCAGCATGGCAAACGCGTAGTGGTAGATGTAACCGGACTGGAAGGCCCGCATCAGCCGCGAGAAGCGCTCGACCAGATGCGCCGAGCCGTTGACGATGAGGCCGTCGATCACGCCCTGGTCGCCGCGCCGCCACAGGAAGCCGCCGAAGAAACGCGCGCCCTTCGCGAACAGCCAGCTGTAGAGCTCGTCGAACCAGTACTTGTTCAGCAGCAAGCGGTAGAGGAACGCGAAGCGCTGCGCGATCGCCGCCGGAATGTCCGGGCGCTTGAGGTAGAAGAACGCCGCCAGCCCCACCCCGGCCACCGCCAGCCAGAACGGCAGCGTGACCAGGGCATGCAGGCCCATCGCCGCCGCGCCGTGGAAATGCTGGTTGAGTTCGTGCATCACCGGATGGCGGTCGGACACGTAGATGGCGTTGCCAAAGAACTCGCCGAAGAGCATGGGTTCGATGGTCATGTAGCCGATGGCCAGCGACGGCAGCGCCAGCGCCAGCAGCGGGCCGGTCACCACCCACGGCGTCTCGTGCGGCGTGCCGCCGCCATGATGCTCGTCATGCTGCGCATCCGGCTCGTTGCCGTGCACGTGGCCGTGATGGAAGCGTTCCTTGCCGTGGAAGACCAGGAAATACATGCGGAAGGAATAGAAGGCCGTGACGAAGACGCCGATCAGCACCGCCCAGTACGCCAGGTTCGCCACCGGCAGGTGCGACAGCTTCACCGCCTCGATGATGGTTTCCTTGGAATAGAAGCCAGACAGGAAGGGCGTGCCGATCAAGGCCAGCGAACCGATCAGCGAGGTGATCCAGGTGATGGGCATGTATTTTTTCAGCCCGCCCATGCTGCGGATGTCCTGGTTGTGATGCATGGCGATGATGACGCTGCCTGCCGCGAGGAACAGCAGCGCCTTGAAGAAGGCGTGCGTCATCAGGTGGAACACCGCGACCGAATACGCCGAGGCGCCGAGCGCGACGGTCATGTAGCCGAGTTGCGACAGCGTCGAATACGCCACCACGCGCTTGATGTCATTCTGCACGATGCCGAGGAAGCCCATGAACAGCGCGGTGATCGCGCCGATGACCATGATGAAGGACAGGGCCACGTCGGACAGCTCGTACAGCGGCGACATGCGCGCCACCATGAAGATGCCGGCGGTCACCATCGTCGCCGCGTGGATCAGCGCAGAAATCGGCGTCGGGCCTTCCATCGAGTCGGGCAGCCAGACGTGCAGCGGGAACTGC
>DYFW01000347.1 GCA_020725005.1 Thiobacillus denitrificans | reverse complement strand
ATGTTCCTCGCCCACGTCGACGCCGAAGCGGCGCCCGGCGACGCCGTCTACAGCGTCGACCTCGAGGGCCAGGCGAGCGGCACCGTGGTCAATGCCGCGCCCGCGCCCGGCGGCGGCTACGATCTCCTGGTCGTCGCGCAGACAGACAGCGCCACCCGCCAGACCCTGCATCTCCGGGCCCTCGACGGTCCCGCGCTCACCTTGAAGCCGCTGCCCTACGCGCTGCCCGAACCGGGGTGAGGCACGCCTACATCTACTATCGGGTCGATGCCGCCCAGGCCGCCCGCGCTGCCGCCCGGGTCGACACGCTGTTGCGCGCGCTCGCGCCCTATTGCGGCGCGCCGCCGCGGCGCCTGGTGCGCTGCGACGACGCCACGACCTGGATGGAGGTCTACGAGGATATCGCCGACTGGCCGGCGTTCGAAGCGGCGCTGCAGGAACGGCTCGACGCCCTGGGAATTGCCGGATTGCTCGACGGCCCGCGCCACCTGGAACGCTTCGTCACGCCCGCCGACCCGATACGTAAGCCATAGCAGTAAGGCCCGGTTCCGGCATCGCTTTTCGGTGCTGCCTTCTCGGCTCACCGCACAGAGAACCGCTCCTTCGTTTGGATTTCTGCCTGGCGGGTCTATAAAAAGACAAAGCCCCAGCAGGAGACCATCATGCTCGACATCAACAAACTCGTTAACCAGGAGGATGCAGGCCCGGCCGCCCGTGGCCACCTCATGGAGCTCGAGCCCTGGACCGAAGCCAGCGCGATCGAGATGGCGCGCGAGGACGGCCTGGAACTGACCGACGACCATCTGGCGATCATCCGCTATCTGCGCGACTGCTACGCCGATCACGGCGGCACCATCAGCGCACGTATGCTGATGCGTTCGCTGGAGGAGGAATTCGCCGGGCTGGGCGGGCACAAGTTCCTGTACAACCTGTTCCCGAAGGGGCCGATCGCCCAGGCCTCGCGCTACGCCGGGTTGCCGATGCCGCCGGGCACGCTCGACCCGTCGTTCGGCACGACGCACTAGGTCAGTCGCTCTCGACCACGGGCACCCGCGCGGCCAGCGCGCACAGCAGTTCATAACTGTTGGTGCCGGCAGACGCCGCCACGGCGTCGACGGGAACCTTCTCGCCCCACAGCTCGACCGGACTGCCCACACTGGCATCGGGGCACGCGCTCAGGTCGACGCACAGCATGTCCATCGACACCCGTCCGAGCGTGCGGGTCGTCCTGCCCGCCA
>DYFW01000346.1 GCA_020725005.1 Thiobacillus denitrificans | reverse complement strand
AAGAGTGATTTTGTAACAGTGTGTAACCGGCCCGGGAATGGGTCCGCGGGGCCGCTGATATAGTTAGCGCATGGACAAGCCGCTCATCTATGTTACCGACGACGACCCGGGCATTCGCGAACTCGTCGCCGAATACCTGACGGCCCAGGACTATGCCGTCGAGACGGCCGAGGACGCTGCCGCGCTCGATCGCCTGCTCGCCGCCAGGCGTCCCGACCTCGTGGTGCTCGACTGGATGATGCCCGGCGAGGACGGGCTGTCGGTCGCGCGCCGTCTGCGCGCCCAGCCCGGATTTCCGCCCATCATCATGCTGTCGGCCAAGGGCGAGGACATCGACCGCATCATCGGCCTCGAGGTCGGCGCCGACGACTATCTGCCCAAGCCCTTCAACCCGCGCGAACTGCTGGCGCGCATCCGCGCCGTACTGCGGCGCCAGGGCGGCGCGACGACGCCGGCCGAGTCCGCGCGCAGCGTGCGTTTCGGGCCGTTCAGCCTCAACCTTGACGCCCGCACGCTCAGCCGCGACGGCGCCGAAGTCGCGCTCACCGGCGGCGAGTACGAGCTGCTCGAGATCTTCGTCACCCACGCCAACCGCGCGTTGTCGCGCGACTGGCTGATGGACCAGCTGCGCGGCTTCGAGCGCGACCCCTTCGACCGCAGCATCGACGTGCGCGTCAACCGCCTGCGCAAGAAGATCGAGGACGATCCCGCCCACCCGGCGTATATCCGCACCCAGCGCGGGATGGGATATATCTTCGTGCCGCAAGGCAAGGGGGCGGAACCCGGAACCGGCGCCTAGCCCTTGTCCGTCCTGCCCCGCTCCCTCTTTGCGCGTACCGCGCTCACGCTGGCGCTGGTCTTCATCGTGTTCCAGGCGCTGGCGTTCTGGGTCGTCACGCGCACCCTGATCCTGCCTGTCGCCGAGCGTTCGGCCGACGACCTGGCGGGGCTCATCGTGCTGTCGGCGCAGACCTGGGTGGAGCTGCCGCCCGAGACGCGCGCGGCGTTCGAGCGCGAACTCGCGCGCCGCCACGGCCTGCGCCTGACCACGGTCGACGTCGGGGCGACGGCGGACGCGCCGCGCTTCGCCTTCCGCAGCCAGATCGAGGACGCGCTCGTCGCGCGCCTGGGCGATGCCGTCGTGTTGCGCGGCGTGCCCGGCACCGAGGCCGTGTGGCTCGATATCCCGGTCGGCGGCCACGATCTGCGCGTGGGCTTCTTTCCGCAGCGCTATGCGGTGAGG
>DYFW01000345.1 GCA_020725005.1 Thiobacillus denitrificans | reverse complement strand
ACTGCTCCTCTTCCTGGGACAGGATGGGATAGCGATTGACGGTCTGGATATAGCTTTCCAGGCTGTAGGCAGCCGGAATGGGAAGCGACATGGCTTGGTTCATTGTCTGTTTACCCCCTTAAGTTTCATATTAGCACTCTTGGCATGAGAGTGCCAAAGGGGCGGCAGGTTCCCCGCTTAGCGGGCCGATTCCACCTGTCGCAGGGCGCGCGTGACCGCCAGCCAGGCGCCGACCCAGCCGAACAGCGTGGTGAGGCTGAGCACGGCGACGATTTCGGCCCCCCCCGGCGGCGCGAGCTGGAAACCCGAGCCATACAGGCTTGCCAGCCGGTCGATGGGGCCGTGCAGGAGGGCGCCCGCGGCGCCCAGCACGCCCAGCGCGGCCAGCCCGCCGAACAGGCCCTGCAGCGCGCCCAGGTAGAGGAAGGGCCGGCGGATGTAGCGGTCGGTCGCGCCGATCAGGCGGCTGACCTGGATTTCATCGCGCCGCGCCAGGACCTGCGCGCGGATCGCGTTGCCGGAAATGGCGACGAGGGCGACCGCGAACAGCGCGGCCAGCAGCCACACCAGGGTGCGGCCGGCGTCGAGCGCGGCCTGCAGGCGCTCGGCCCAGACGCTGTCGAGATGGGTTTCGGCCACGCCGGGCAGCTTGCCGAGTTCGTCCGCCACCCGTACCAGGTCGTCGTGGGTGGTCGATTCCGGCTGGACGATCCAGGCGTCTGGCAGGGGATTGTCCGGCAACCCGGCGGCGATGTCGGTGAGGCCTTGGGCTGCGACGAGCGCTTCGAGCGCGCGGTCCTTGGGCACGAAATGCGCCTTGGCGATGTCGGGCTGCTTGAGGCGGGCGGCGATCGCCTGCTTTTGTGCCGCGCTCGCGCCGGCGTCGAGGAAAACGCTGATTTCGGGCTGTGCCGGCAGCTCGCCGGCGACCCGGGCGAGGTTGTCGAGCGCAAGGTAGAGTCCGGCCGGCAGGCTGATCGCCACGCCCATCGCCAGCGCGGTGAGCAGGGTGCCGAGCCACTGCGCGCGCAGGCGGCCGAGCGCCGCGCCGAGCGCGTGTTTCTGGTGGCGCAGCCAGGCCATCATGCGGCGTCCTCCGACACGCGGCCGTGGTCCAGGTGCAGGATGCGCCCGCCGAGCGCGGAAATGGCGCGGTCGTCGTGGGTCGCGATCAGCAGCGTGGTGCCGACCTGGTGGAAGTCGCGGAACATGGCCATGATGTCGGCGGCGTAGCCGGCGTCGAGATTGC
>DYFW01000344.1 GCA_020725005.1 Thiobacillus denitrificans | reverse complement strand
GGCGGGGGGGCGGGCGCGCGGCGCGGCGGCACCGTGCCGAGGCGGTCCTTCAGCAGCACCGAGGGCTGGCCGAAGCGGGCCGCGTAATACATGGCGTTGCTCATCACCTTCTTCACGTAGTCGCGCGTCTCGGCGAAGGGGATCGTCTCGATGTAGACCGCGGCCTCCATGTCGCGACTGTCGCGCCAGCGCTGCGCGCGCCCGGGCCCGGCGTTGTATGCGGCGGTGGCGAGCACCGGCGAGCCGTCGAGGCTGTCCTGCACATGGCGCAGATAGTAGGCGCCGAACTGGATGTTTTTCGCCGGCTCCCGCATCTCGTTCGTCTGGAAGCCCTTGATTCCCAGCCGCTGCGCGATCCAGCGCGCAGTCGCGGGCATGATCTGCATCAGTCCCGCAGCGCCGACGCGCGAGTGCGCATGGCTGATGAAGCGGCTCTCCTGACGCATCAGGCCGAATACCCAGGCCTCGTCGATGCCGTTCTCGCGCGCGGCCTTCTGGGCCAGCTCCCTGTAGGGCGCAATGAAGCGGAGTTCGAAATCGTGCAGATCGCGCGTGCGCTCGGCGGTGTTGATGGCGCGGTCATACCATTCCATGCGGCGCGCGAGTTCCGCCGCCGCCAACAACTGGGGGTCGGAAAAATCGCGGATCGACCAGTTCCACTCCTGCGCTGCGTCCTGGCGCAGGCCGAGTTCGTACAGCGCGACCGCGCGCGCGATGCCTGGCTCGCGCGCGACGGCGGCAATCGCCTCGCCGCCGGTCTTGATGTTGACGAGCGGCACCTGCGCCACCGGGCCGAGCTCCTCCTGCGCCAGTTGGCCGTAATAGTGATGTTCACGCGACAGCGGCAGGAAGATCGCGTTGGCGGCAGCGCGCTGCCCCACGGCCGCCAGCGCCCGGCCGCGCCAGTAGCGCCACACGGGCTGCGCCCGCAGGGCCTCGTCCATGCCCTCGATCGCCTGCCGCACGCCCGGCCAGTCGCCGGCGCGCAAGGCCGCGCGCGCCCACCACTCGCGCTGGAAATCGTTGGGCGCCTCCGGGCCGGCCTGCGCAAACCACGCCAGCGCGCGCGGCTCGTGCCGGCGCGCCGCCCAGGCAGCCAGCCGTGCCCAGGCGACGCGCTGCTCGGCCTCGGTGAACTGTCCCATCCAACGCCGCAGCGCGCGTTCGGCCTCGTCGGAATCGCGCCGCGCCAGGCCGTCGAGCGCGTAGAGCGCGACTTCACGGTCGCCGCGGCGGCCGAAATCGAGCCCGC
>DYFW01000343.1 GCA_020725005.1 Thiobacillus denitrificans | reverse complement strand
TACGACGGCATCGCCACGCGCTACGTGATCGACTACGGACGCTGGAACCGCAAGGACAGCATCGACCTGGGCCAGAGTTACCGTTACGACCCCGGCTATGTCGAAGGCAAGGATGCCGGTGCGCTTTCCGTGGTCGGCATGCGCTCGATGACGCTCAAGTCGGGCATCGAGGGACGCACGGTTGCCGGCGAGCGCCAGCGTGCCTCGGGCGTGCAGCCCAAGGGCGCGAGCCTGCGCGTGGGAAGCGGCACGCTCGCCGACGACTACAAGCTCAACCAGCGGGTCGTGCTCGGCAGCGAGAGGTTGTCGGATGTTGGCGCATTGGTGCTCGGCAGTGGCTTGTTCGGCAAGGACCGCGTCGCGAATCTGGAAATTTTCTCCAACCAGGCCGCCGAAGTGCGTGACGCCCTGCGTCTGCAGCAGGCAGGCAGCGTGCGCATTACCGCCAAGGGCGTGACGGTGAACGCCGATATCGAGGCGGGTGCGGGCATTGCCCTGAACGCGCGCAGCAACGGCGTCGACCTCGCCACCGTGCCGCTCGACGTGAACGTGGCAAACGGGGTGACGCTGTCGGCGCGCGGCGGTTGGGTCAACGACTTGCCGTCCGCCGGCGCCCGCAGCAGCGACGCGCCGCTGATTCATGCCGGCAGCGTGAGCCTGTCGGCAGCGGGCGACGTCAGGCTCGGCGACGGCTCGCTGATCGACGTGACCGGCGGCGGCCAGGTGCAGGCTGACGGCAAGATCAGGAACGGCAACGGCGGCAATGTCGCGCTGGAGGCGGGCGTGGGCGCCTCGGCTGCGGGCAGCCATACGGCGCGCGTCGAACTCGGCGGCGAACTCCGCGGGCAGGCGCTGGGCAAGGGCGGCACGCTGACGGTCAACACCGCAAAAATCCAGATTGGCGGCGCCGGCGATCCTGATGCGCTCAACCTCGACGCCGGGTTCGTTTCACGCGGCGGCTTCGCCGGTTTCAGGCTCACCGGTCGCGACGGCGTGACGGTGGCGGATGGCATCGAGCTGACGCCGCGCGTGGAAAATCTGGAGCTTCTGCCGAACCATGTCTTGCAGCCCAGCGGCAGCCGGATCGAGAATTTTTCGCGCAAAGTCGTGCGGGAAGACCGTATTCGCCAGGCTGCCAACCTCACCCTGACTGCCGACGGCACCGATTTCGGCGTGGTGAAGATCGGCAACGGCGCGCGCATCCAGGGCGACGATCGCGCCTCGCTCGCATTCAACGCCGGCAAGCGGGTTGAAATCCAGGGCGA
>DYFW01000342.1 GCA_020725005.1 Thiobacillus denitrificans | reverse complement strand
CAGTGGCGCATGGCGCAGGTGGCGCAGGACATGCCGGAAACCTTTGAGTCCGCGACCGACTTCGTCATCGCCGGCGACACCCGCCTGAGGGAGGCGCGGCGCGAGGTGGAAGCCGCCGAGGCGAGCGACGACGGCGAGCGCATGGCGCACGCCTACATGGCGTTGCATGACGCCGGCGCGCACGACGCGCAGGCGCGCGCGCAGGCGCTGATCCTGGGGCTGGGCTTCCAGGTGCGCGAGCTGGAACAGCCGGTCAACAGCTTTTCCGGCGGCTGGCGCATGCGCCTGCAACTCGCCCGCGCGCTGATGTGCCCGTCCGACCTCCTGCTGCTCGACGAACCGACCAACCATCTCGATCTCGACGCGCTGGTGTGGCTGGAGAGCTGGCTGGCGAAATACCCCGGCACCCTGCTGGTGATCAGCCACGACCGCGAGTTTCTCGACGCCGTGACCAACGTGACGCTGCTTATCGAAAACGGCCAGCTCACCCGCTACGGCGGCAACTACAGCACCTTCGAGACCATGCGCGCCGAGCAGATGGCCTTGCAGCAGGCCGCGTTCGCCCGCCAGCAGGACAAGATCGCGCATCTCAAATCCTTCATCGACCGCTTCAAGGCCAAGGCCAGCAAGGCCCGCCAGGCGCAAAGCCGGGTCAAGGCGCTGGAGCGCATGGAAAAGCTCGCGCCGATGCTGGCGAGCGCGGATTTCAGCTTCGAATTCAAGGCGCCGCGCAACCTGCCCAACCCCATGCTGACGATAACCGACGCCAGCTTCGGTTATCCGCCGGTGGACGGCGCGGGCGCGCCCACGGTCATCGTGCGCGGCGTCAACAAGTCGGTGTTCGCCGGCCAGCGCATCGGCATCCTCGGCGCCAACGGCCAGGGCAAGTCGACGCTGGTGAAGACCATCGCGCGCACGCTCCCGGTGGTGGCCGGCACCGTCACCGAGGGCCGCGGCCTCGACATCGGCTACTTCGCGCAGCAGGAACTCGACGTGCTGCGCCCCGACGACACGCCGCTCGGCCACATGATCCGGCTCGCCCGCGACACGGTTGCCCAGGACGCGAGCGGCGCATTCAGCACCCGGGAGCAAGACCTGCGCACCTTCCTCGGCAGCTTCAACTTCAGCGGCGACATGGTCGTGCAGCCGGTGGGCACGATGAGCGGCGGCGAAAAGGCGCGGCTGGTGCTCGCCATGCTGGTGTGGCAGCGCCCGAATCTGCTGCTGCTCGACGAACCGACCAACCATCTGGATCTGGCCACCCGCGA
>DYFW01000341.1 GCA_020725005.1 Thiobacillus denitrificans | reverse complement strand
TCGGGCCAGCGCGAATTCTGGGTAGGGAAATCGCGCCAGTCCTCGCCCGGATGCTGGATGCCGACGAACATGGCCTTGCCGTCCGGCGTGGTGACCACCCCCGTCACCTCGCAGTTCGGCGGCGCGGTCAGGAAGCGACGCGTCTCGCCGGTTGCCGGATCGGCGCACATCATCACGTTGGTGCCGATGTTGACCCAGTCGCCGCGGGCGTCGCCCTGCTGGTCGGTCTGGATCCACAAGCGACCGTCGTCGTCGAACCACAGGCCGTCGGGTGCGCCGTAGTCGTCGCCGTTGATGTCGCCGACGTAGCCGTCGTGGCCGGCCGGGGTGTAGCTGGCACCGAGCGTCTTCGCGGTGTTGCCGACGCGCTTGTCGCCGCAGCGGACGAAAATGTCCCACGTGAAGCCCTGTGCCTGCACCCGGCCCGCCTGCTCGCGCCAGCGGATGATGTGGCCGTAGTCGTTGTCGGGGCGCGGGTTGGCCGCGTCGACCGGCGGGTTGGCGCTGCCGGCGGCGGTGGTGCCATCGGCCTTGTTGGCGGACGCCGGCGTGTTGCCGCGGCGGCTGTTGTTGGTCAGCGTCATGTAGACCTCGCGCGTCACCGGATGCACGGCGCCCCATTCCGGGCGGTCCATCATGGTCGCGCCGACGCGGTCGGCGGCCTGGCGGCACTTGATCAGCACCTCGCCCTGGTCGGCGAAGCCGTTGGCCGGCGTGAGCCCGTTCTGGCCCCAGACCAGCGGCAGCCATTCGCCGCTGCCATCGGCCTTGAACCTGGCGACGTACAGCGTGCCGGCGTCGAGCAGCTCGCGGTTGGCGGCGGGATTCCTGGGGTTGTATTTCCCGGCGCAGACGAACTTGTAGATGTATTCGTTGCGCTCGTCGTCGCCCATGTAGACCGCCACGCTGTTGTCCTCGCCGACCACGACCCAGGCGCCCTCGTGCTTGAAACGGCCGAGCGCGGTGCGCTTGACCGGCGTGCTGCCGGGGTTGAACGGGTCGATCTCGACCACCCAGCCGAAGCGGTTGGGTTCGTTGCGGTTGCCTTCGGCGTTGAGGTCGAAGCGCGCGTCCGCAGTGTGCCAGCGATAGCCGAAGCCGTTGGCCGAGACGCCGTAACGGCGCTCGTGCGCGGTCGGCGTGAACGCGCCGTTGGCGCCGAAGTAGCCGTTCCAGTTTTCCTCGCACGTGAGGTAGGTGCCCCAGGGCGTATAGCCGTGGGCGCAGTTGTTGAGCGTGCCGAGGACGCGCTTGCCCCTGGGGTCGGCCGCGGTC
>DYFW01000340.1 GCA_020725005.1 Thiobacillus denitrificans | reverse complement strand
GGCCGACTCGAACGCCAAGATGACCCAAGCCACGCCGCAGGAAATCATCATTTCCGTCCTGGCCGGGCTGTTCGCCCCGCTGCTGGCCATTTTTCTCATTGTTCAGCTGGTGCTCGGCATCCAGGCGGAACACAAGCCCGACCTCAGCGCCGAAGCGGCTGAAAAGGCCACGCTCAAGCGCATCGAGCCGTTTGGCAAGCTGGTCGCGCTCGACGCCAACGCGCCGCGCGTCGAAAAGTCCGGCAAGGAAGTCTACGAGGCGGTGTGCGCCTCCTGCCACGGCTCGGGCGCACTCGGCGCGCCCAAGTTCGAAAGCCGTGGCGACTGGGGCGGACGTATCGGCCAGGGCTACGACACGCTGTTGAAACATGCGATCGAGGGCATCCGGCAAATGCCGCCGCGCGGGGGTGACGACACCCTGTCCGATCTGGAAATGGCGCGTGCAGTCGCATACCTGGCGAATTCGGCCGGCGCTTCGTTCAAGGAGCCGGCCGCCCCCACCCCGCCCGCCGCAGCGCCGGCGGCAACCGGCACCCCGCCGGCCGCCGGCGACGCGCCAGCCGCCGCCAAGCCGTAAAACGGGCGGGCGCTCTGCCCGATTGTTCAGACGGCACGAGGGAGCTCCCGATGCAACCGATCACTGCGTTCCTGTTGCTGGTGTCCGCTGCCGGCCTTGCCGCCTGCGGCGAACCGGAAAAAACCATGGCGCCCGAGCCCGCGGCGGCGCCAGTCGCCGCACCGCCGGCCGCCACTATGCCGCAGCCGTCCGCCCCGGCGGTTACGGCGCCGGAGCCGGGCGCGGCGGCGCCGAATGTGGCCGATCTCGCCCACGGCCAGAAGATCTATCGCCAGGCCTGCGCTTTCTGTCACGACAAGGGCGTGGCCGGCGCGCCAAAAACCGGCGACGCCGCGGCCTGGTCGGCACGCATCGCGCAGGGGGTGGACACGCTTTACACGGTCGCCGTCAAGGGCAAGGGCGCGATGCCCGCCAAGGGCGGCAACCCCGCGCTTGGCGAGGCCGACGTTCACGCGGCGGTCGATTTCATGATTGCGCAATCGCGCTGAGGCCGTCCGTGTCGCGTACCTGCCCCCGATGTGGTAGCGACAAGATCCGCAGCGGCGCCCTGCACGCCCACGACGGCGTCCGCAAGCTGCTGCTCTACACGCCCCTGCGCTGCCGGGCCTGCCATCACCGCTACTGGGCGCCCAGTCCGCTCAAGCCGATGCTGCTTTTGGCCGGCGTCGCCGCGCTGGTCGGCGCGACCGCCTGGCTCGC
>DYFW01000339.1 GCA_020725005.1 Thiobacillus denitrificans | reverse complement strand
GGTAGTGCTTCTCGCGGTTCATCGCGCGGATCTGCGTCAGCGCGTCGAGCGTCTCCCCGAGCGCGTCCTGGAACTCCTCGAACGCGCGGTTCTCGTGCTTCTTCAGGTCCTTCACCTTCTTGCCCAGCCGGGTCGAGAACAGGATGACGACCGGGTTCAGCAGCAGGATGAACAACGCGAGCTGCCAGTGCATCCAGAACAGCACGACGGCGACGCCGACGAGCGTGAGCACCGACACGAGGAAGCCCGAGATCGACGCGCCGAGGAAGCCGTCGATGGCATTGAGGTCGGTGACGAAATGCGAGCTCACGCGCCCCGCGCCCACGGTTTCGAACTGCGACAGCGCGATCTTCGACAGCCGGTTCAGCATGCGCACCCGGATGCGGTACACGATCTCCTTCGCCAGCAGCGAGAACGCGCGTGCCTGCCACACGTTGAGCCCGATCGCCGACAGCCGCAGGACGAGCGTCAGCAAGAGCGTCGCGCCGATGAAGAGCACGGGGCCGTGCCAGGCCGGCGGAAACCACGCGCCGATCGCCGCGACCATGGGGCCGGGATGGCCGAGCAGCACCTCGTCGACCATCAGCGGCAGGAGCAGCGGCACCGGCACCGCCGCGATCACCGCCAGCAGCGCGGCGAGGTTCGCCGCGACCAGGCGCCGTCGATGGCCGCGCAACTCAGCAAGAATGCCGCGCCAGGTGAGCATTTACTTGCCGATGCAGAAGGAACCGAAGATCTCGCCCAACAGGTCGTCGGCGGTGAATTCGCCGGTGATCTCCGACAAGGCCGCCTGCGCCAGCCGCAGCTCCTCGGCGAAGAGTTCGAGCCGGCTCGCCGCCGCGCGCGCCGCGGCGATGTGGTTCGCCGCACGGCCGAGCGCATCGAGATGCCGCGCGCGCGCCATGAACGCGCCTTCGCCCGCCGTCTGCCAGCCGGCGGCTTCGAGCAGCCTGGCGCGCAACAGGTCGACGCCGGCACCGGTCTTCGCCGACAGCCACACGTCGTCCCCCGCCGCGCGCGGCGCCTCGCCGGTGACGTCGATCTTGTTGTGCACCGTCAGGCGCGCCACCCGCGCCGGCACGCGCGCCAGGATGGCGGCTTCCGCCGCGCCTATCCCGTGCGCCGCGTCGACCAGCAGGAGCGCGACATCGGCCTTCTCCACCGCCGCCCAGGTGCGCTCGATGCCCAGCCGCTCGACCGCGTCCCCAGTCTCGCGCAGCCCCGCGGTGTCGATCACGTGCAGCGGCACGCCGCGAATCTGGATCGCCTCGCGCACGG
>DYFW01000080.1 GCA_020725005.1 Thiobacillus denitrificans | reverse complement strand
GATTCGGGCATCGACACGCTCGACATTCCGGCCTTCCTGCGCCGCCAGGCTGACTGAGCGCCGGGGTGGCGGGTAAAATGCCCGCATGATCAAGCAACGCACCCTCAAGACGCCGGTCAAGGCGACCGGCGTCGGCCTGCACTCCGGCGTCAAGGTCGAGATGACCCTGCGCCCGGCGGGCCCCGACACCGGCATCGTGTTCCGGCGGATGGACCTCGTCCCGCCGGCGGAACTCAAGGCCGATCCCTACCTTGTCACCGATACCCGGCTGTGTTCCATGCTGGAATCGGGCCCCGCCAGGGTTTCGACCGTCGAGCACCTGATGTCCGCACTCGCGGGGCTGGGCATCGACAACCTGCTGGTCGACCTCACCGGGCCGGAGATCCCCATCATGGACGGCTCGTCGGCGCCTTTCGTCTTTTTGCTGCAATCGGCCGGCATCGTCGAGCAGAATGCGGCCAAGCGCTACGTGCGCATCAAGCAGCCGATCGAGGTGCGCGACGGCGACAAATGGGCGCGCTTCGTGCCGCACAACGGCTTCCGGGTGAGCTTCACCATCGACTTCAAGCACCCGGTGTTCGACAAGAGCGGCAAGACCGTCAGCATCGACTTCGCCGACACCGCCTACACCAAGGAAGTCGCGCGCGCGCGCACCTTCGGCTTCATGCACGAGGTCGAGTACCTGCGCAACCAGGGCCTCGCGCTCGGCGGCTCACTCGACAACGCCATCGTGATGGACGAATACCGCGTGCTCAACCAGGACGGCCTGCGCTACGACGACGAGTTCGTCAAGCACAAGGTGCTCGACGCCATCGGCGACCTCTACCTTCTGGGTCACCCTGTCATCGGCGCCTTCGAGGCCTACAAGTCCGGCCACGCGCTCAACAACGCGCTGCTGCGCGAACTGCTGCAACGCCGCGAGGCGTGGGAAACCGTCAGCTTCGCGCACGATGCAGACGTGCCCCCGGCCTTCGCCAGGCTGCATCCGCTCGCCGCATGATCGTCCTCCGGCTGCTGGTCGTCGCCCTGCTGATCGCCGTGGCGGCGTCGGCGCTGGCATGGGTCGTCACCGGCAACCGCCGTTATCTGCAATGGATCGGGCGCATCGCGCGCTTCGCCCTGGCGGCCGGCGTGCTGATCGCCCTGCTCTACGTCGCCGAGCGGCTGGTCCTGCGATGAACGGCGATGGCTGAACGCAGGCGCCTGTCGCCGCAAACCAAGGCCGGCCTCGGCACCCAGCGCATCATCGCCTTCGGTTTTGCGCTGGTCCTGCTGCTGATGCTCTCGCTCACCCTGCTCGGCCTCGATCATCTGGGTCAGATGAAGCGGCGCATCACCGACCTCGCCACCCAGGAGGCGGTCAGGCTCGAGAGCGTGTACCGGATGCACAGCCTGTCGCGCGAGCGCTTTGCCAGCCTGCTGCAGATCGTGGTGCTCGATGACCCCTTCGAACGCGATGAAGAGACGATGCGCTTCCACGCGCAGGCGGGCGCCTTCGTCCAGGCGCGTGATCGCCTGCTGGCGCCCGGCATGCGTCCGCAGGAGGCGGCCATCTGGGCGCAGGCCCGGGTGCGCATCCAGCAGGACCAGGCGCTTCACGATCGCGTGCTCGATCTCGCGCTGGCGGGCAGGCGCGAGGCGGCGTTGCACCTGCTCATGGACGAGGTGCGGCCGACCGAGGCCGCGCTCCTGGAGTCCTTCAATGCGCTGGTCGAGCAATACCGCCAGGCGAACCGGTCCTCGCTTGCCGGGGCGGAGGCGGATGTGAGGCAGGCCACGCGGCACATGCTCGTTTTGCTCGTGTTCGCGCTGGCGCTCAGCCTGGCCGTCGCGTGGGCGGTGATCCGGCGCTCCCGCCAGGCCGAGTCGGCCCTGCAGCGCGAACACGAGGCGGCAGTGGCCGCCGCCGACAAGCTTGCCTGGGCGGCCAGCCACGACTCGCTGACCGGCCTGGCGAACCGGCGCGAGATGCGGCGGCGCCTCGCCCATCTGGTGCGGCGCGCCCGCGCCCAGGGCGAGTCGCACGTCCTGCTCTATATCGACCTCGACCATTTCAAGCGAATCAACGATTGCTGCGGCCATCTGGCCGGCGACGAAGCGCTGCGCCAGGTGGCGGACATTTTCCTGCGGCACGCGCGCCACGGAGACTGGGCCGCCCGGGTCGGCGGCGACGAATTCTGCATCGGGCTCGCCGACTGCGACGCCGCCAAGGCCGCCGCGATTGCCGAGGCCATCCGCAGCGACATCGCCGATTTCCATTTCCACTGGGAGGGGCAGCGCTTCGCGCTGGGCGCCAGCATCGGGCTCGTCGCCCTCGGCAGCCAGGCCGGGGTCGACGATGCGCTGCGCGCCGCCGACGCGGCCTGTTACGAAGCGAAGGCGGCCGGACGCAACCGTATCGCCCCGATCCGCTCGCCCATCGCCTAGAATTGCGCGCGATGACCATGCCGCTGACCGACCTGCCGCTTGACCCCGCCACCCTCGTCGATGCCGGACAGGCGCTGCTGCTGTCGCCCCCTTTCTGGTGGCAGGTCGGCGTCGTTGCGCTGGCCGCGGCGGGGGCGTGGCTGGTGCACCGCACGCTCGGGCACGGACTGGCGGCACAGGCCGGGGACGCCGCCGACGCCTATGCCGTGCGGCATCTCGCGCGCCGGACGCTGCAGCGCATCCTGTTCCCGCTCGCCATGCTGCTGGGCGTTCTCGCCGGACGGGCCCTGCTCATGCGTATGGACATGCCGGTCGGCGCACTCGACCTGGCCGTGCCGCTTTTGGTCTCGCTCGCCACCATCCGCCTCCTCGTCTACTTCCTGCGCAAGGCGTTCCGGCCCGGCCCGGCAGTCAAGGCCTGGGAGAGTCTCATCGCCACCTCGGTGTGGCTCCTCGTCGCCCTGCACCTGCTCGGCTGGCTGCCGATCGTGCTCGAGGCGCTCGACGCCATGGCGGTGGAGGTCGGCAGCGCCCGGGTTTCCGTGCTGGCGATGCTCAAGCTCCTGCTGGCGCTGGCCTTGCTGTGGCTGCTGGCGACGTGGCTCGGTCGCGTGATCGAACAGCGCATCGGCCAGGCGGCCTTCGTCAACCCCGGCATGCAGGTGGCGCTGGTCAAGCTCAGCAAATTCACCTTGATGGTGCTGGCTTTCCTGCTGGCGCTCAACGCCGTGGGCATCGACCTCACCGCGCTGGCGGTGTTCGGCGGCGCGCTCGGCGTCGGCCTGGGTTTCGGCCTGCAGCGCATCGCCAGCAATTTCATCAGCGGCTTCATCGTGCTGTTCGACCGCTCGATCCGCCCGGGCGACGTGATTTCGGTGGACCAGAGCTTCGGCTGGGTGCAGGCGCTGCACGCGCGCTACGTGGTGATCAAGGACCGCGACGGCGTCGAGCGGCTGATTCCCAACGAGATGCTGATCACCAACCCGGTCATCAACTGGAGCTACAGCGACCGCAACGTGCGCCTGAAGATTCCGGTCGCGATCAGCTACGACAACGACCCGGAGCAGGCAATGGCGCTGCTCCTGCAGGCGGCCCGCGCCAACGAGCGCGTGCTTGCCGAACCGGCGCCGGCCGCCCGCCTGATGGCCTTCGGCGACAGCGGCATCGAGCTCGAACTGCGGGTCTGGCTTGGCGACCCCGAGGCGGGGCTCGCTGCGGTGCGTTCCGACATCAACCGCGCGATCTGGCGGCTGTTCAAGGAAGCCGGCATCGTCATTCCCTATCCGCAGCGCGACCTGCATATCCGCAGCGGGCTGGAAGGACTGCGGCCCCGCGGCTAGGCCGGCCGCGGCGCGCGGGTCAGGCCTTGCGGTGGTGGCGCAGCAGGCGGTCGAGCGCTTCCTTGAGCGGCCCGTCCTCAAGGCTGGCGTCGAGCTGGGCCAGGCCGGCGAGCGCGGCGGGCGGCAGGCCGGCTTTTTCCACCGGCGGCATGTAGCGCGCCAGCAGGTCGGGGTTCACGCTGACCCGCACGGTCGCGACGGCCAGTCCCTGGCGCGCAAGATCGGCCTGGAGTTGCCCGGCCTGCTGGCGCAGCCGGCTGGCGACGGCGCCGCTGTCACAGGCGAGGGCGAGGGTGCCGGCGTCGAACTGCGACACGCGCACGCGGCCGCAGAGCGCGGCGGGCAGGACGCGGTCGAGCGCCGTCTGCGCGGCGAGCAGGTCGCGGGCATGATCGGCGAGCTGGCGCGGCAGCTGGCGCGCCAGCAGATCGGCGAGGCTCGACGCGCTCACCGGCGGGCGTCACGGGACGGCCGTGGCGCTATGTTAAGATTCAACGGTTTACCGCGCCCTGCGGGCATATTCCGGATCCCCCATGCTGCAATCCCTGTTCAAGAAAGTCTTCGGCAGCCGCAACGAGCGGCTGGTCAAACAATACCTGCAAAAGGTGAAAGCGATCAACGCGCTCGAGCCGGCGATGGAGGCGCTGTCCGATGCCGAGCTTGCCGCCAAGACCGCTGAATTCAAGGCACGACTGGAAAAAGGCGAGACGCTCGACCAGTTGCTGCCCGAGGCCTTCGCGGTCGTGCGCGAAGCCTCCAAGCGCGTGCTCGGCATGCGCCATTTCGACGTGCAGATGGTCGGCGGCATGGTGCTGCACGACGGCAAGATCGCCGAGATGCGCACCGGCGAAGGCAAGACGCTGATGGCGACCTTGCCGGCCTACCTCAATGCGCTGACGGGCAAGGGCGTGCACGTGGTGACGGTCAACGACTACCTCGCCAGCCGCGACGCCGAATGGATGGGGCGGCTGTACGGCTTCCTCGGCCTGACCACCGGCGTCAACCTGTCGCAGATGCCGCACGACGCCAAGCAGGCCGCGTACGCCGCCGACATCACCTACGGCACCAACAACGAATACGGCTTCGACTACCTGCGCGACAACATGGTCTACGAGATGAGCCAGAAGGTGCAGCGTCCGCTCGCCTTCGGCATCATCGACGAGGTCGACTCCATTCTCATCGACGAGGCGCGCACGCCGCTGATCATTTCCGGCCAGTCCGAGGAAAACACCGCGCTGTACGAAAAGATCAACCTCGTGCCGCCGCGCCTGACACGACAGAAGGACGAGGAATCCGAGGGC
The DNA here is from genome assembly GCA_020725005.1 of Thiobacillus denitrificans. GTDB lineage: Bacteria > Pseudomonadota > Gammaproteobacteria > Burkholderiales > Thiobacillaceae > Thiobacillus > Thiobacillus denitrificans_G. The sequence continues at coordinate 8,041 of DYFW01000080.1, read as the reverse complement.
GACTATTCGGTGGATGAAAAGTCGCGCCAGGTGCTCCTGTCCGAGGCGGGGCATGAAAAGGTCGAGGCCATCCTCACCGAAATGGGCCTCTTGCCCGAAGGCGGCAGCCTCTACGACGCGTCCAACATCATGCTGATGCATCATGTGTACGCCGCGCTGCGCGCGCATGCGCTGTTCCATCGCGACCAGCATTACGTGGTGCAGCCGGGGCCTGATGGGCGGGGCGAGGTCATCATCGTCGACGAATTCACCGGCCGCCTGATGAGCGGGCGCCGCTGGTCGGAGGGCCTGCACCAGGCGGTCGAGGCCAAGGAAGGCGTGCCGATCCAGAAGGAAAACCAGACGCTGGCGTCGATCACCTTCCAGAACTATTTCCGCATGTACCAGAAGCTCTCGGGCATGACCGGCACCGCCGACACCGAGGCCTTCGAGTTCCAGAGCATCTACGGCCTCGAGACGGTGGTGATCCCGACCCATCGCCCGATGATCCGCAAGGACGAACACGACCAGGTCTACCGCACGGCGAAGGAGCGCGACCAGGCCGTGATCAACGAAATCCGGGCCTGCCATGAACGCGGCCAGCCGGTGCTGGTCGGCACCACGTCGATCGAGGCGAACGAGCACCTGTCGGCCGAACTGAAGAAGGTGGGGCTGCCGCACAACGTGCTGAACGCCAAGCAGCACGCGCGCGAAGCCGAGGTCATCGCGCAGGCGGGTCTGCCCGGCGCGATCACCATCGCCACCAACATGGCCGGACGCGGCACCGACATCGTGCTCGGCGGCAGCATCCAGAAGGAACTCGACGCGATCCGCGCCGACGAATCGCTGTCGGACAGCGAAAAGGAAGCGCGCGCCGCCGCGCTCAAGGCCGACTGGCAACAGCGGCACGACGCGGTGCTGGCAGCCGGGGGCCTCCACATCATCGGCACCGAGCGTCACGAATCCCGCCGTGTCGACAACCAGCTGCGCGGCCGTGCCGGCCGCCAGGGCGACCCCGGCTCCAGCCGTTTCTTCCTGTCGCTGGAAGACCCGTTGCTGCGCATTTTCGCCTCCGACCGGGTCGCCGCGATCATGAACCGCCTGAAAATGCCCGAGGGCGAGGCGATCGAGCATCCGTGGGTGACGCGCGCGATCGAGAACGCGCAGCGCAAGGTCGAGCAGCGCAACTTCGACATCAGGAAGCAACTGCTCGAATACGACGACGTCGCGAACGACCAGCGCCGCGTCATCTACGAGCAGCGCAACGAACTGCTGGCGAGCGCCGACATCGGCGAGACCATCCGCGCCATGCGCCACGACGTGCTCAACGAGACCATCAGCCTTCACATCGTGCCTGGCAGCATGGATGAGCAGTGGGACGTGGCGGGGCTGGAAAAGGTGCTCGCCGCGCAGTTCGCGCTGCACCTGCCGCTCGCGCAATGGCTGGAAGAAGACAAGACGCTCAACGAGGAAGGCCTGCGCAAGAAGATATGCGAGGTGGCCGACGCCCTCTACGCGGAAAAGGAAGCGCTGGTCGGCGCCGAGGGCCTGCGCCAGTTCGAGCGCGCCGTGATGCTGCAGAGCCTCGATACCCACTGGCGTGAGCACCTGTCGGCGCTCGACATGCTGCGCCAGGGCATCCACCTGCGCGGCTATGCGCAAAAGCAGCCCAAGCAGGAATACAAGCGCGAGGCCTTCGAGTTGTTCGGCGCGATGCTCAGCGCGATCAAGAACGAGGTCACGCAGATCACCCTCACGGTGCAGGTGCGTGCCCCCGAGGACGTGCAGGCGGTCGAACTGCACGAGGCGCCGGTCAACGTGCAGTACCAGCACGCCGGCTACGACGAGGCAGAGGATTTCGCCGAGGCGGAAACCGAGGTCAAGTCGCCGGCGAGGGCCGGTCCCAAGGTCGGCCGCAATGACCCCTGCCCGTGCGGCTCGGGCAAGAAGTACAAGCACTGCCACGGCAAGCTGAACTGAGGAGAGATCATGCCTTATTACGTATTCCGTCTCGGTATGTTCAAGGTGCTGGAGAAGCAGGGCGAGTGGGCGAGCTTCAAGGAAGCGAAGGCGCACGTGAACGCGCTGCGCAAGACGCTCGACCCGAAAAGCGGCGATCAGTACAAGATGATCTTCGCCGAGAACGAAATCGCCGCGCAGGAGACGCTCACCGCCGAGAGGGAACTCGACAAGACGCTCTCCGGCGACGACTGGTAATTCGGATATTGGCTTGGACAGGATCGAAGGTCGCTATTGGCGACTGTGCAGTAAATTGTTGAGGGTGGCCGTTGGCTGAGTACAACGAAGACGCGTATAGGCTGGCCCGCAAGGCCTATATCGAATACTCCTGCCCGTTCGAGCGCGCGCTGCTGTCGCGCTGCGTGGGCTGCGGCCGCGCGCGCAAGCTGAATCTGGCCGAGCGCGAAGCGATCGCCTGCGGCGATCCGGCGGTACGTGAGCACTGCCTCACTTTCTATCGCGCGCTGCACGACAACGCGCAGTTCGCGCTGAAGATCAACCCCGACGCGCCGTGGCCGTTCGGCAAGGAAATCCGCGCGCAGTGCGGCGGCGTGCGCGGCCTGGCGGCGGCGCTGGGCGAACCGGGCGACGAGGCGACCGACGTCGCGGCGAGCGTTATTGCCGGTCAAGCGCGTTTCGGCGCCACCGACGACTTTCCCTACTCCGAGATCATGCGCGCGGTGGTCCACTACGAGCCGCGCAAGCGCCGCTCGTAGACAAAAGCGTCGGCTGGGGAACCGCGCATGTCCCGGCGCGGTCTCTTTGACGAGCTGGTTTTTTTGCTTACACTGCCGACGTGCGAATCCGATTTCACCGCTTCCTGCTGTTGCTGCTGATGCTGGTCCTGCCCGTGCAGACCTTCGCCGCCGCCGCCATGCTCGTCTGCGCGAGCGCGCATCAGGTGGGGCCGGCGCAAATGCAAATGGCGGCAGACGCGGCGATGGCCGGCTGTCACGAACCCGAGCCGCTGCCGCAGTCCACCGACTGCAAGCACTGCACCCTTTGCGCGCTCGCGTCCGCGCTGCCGATTCCTGTCGCCGATGCCGCCCGTTGGGGCGAGCCCGTCCCGCATTTCCAGCCATCGTCCGTTGTGCATTTCAACGGTTTCATCCCGGCGGGGCCCGAGCGACCGCCCCGAACCCCCCTCGCCTGAAACCGCGCCTGCAGGCGCGGCGATACCGTTCGTCCCGAACTGTGATGCGGCTTCGCGGCATCGTGCCGCAGCCGATGCGAGGTGAAACATGAAAAACACATTAATCCGCAGGCTGGCGCCGTGGGCCTGCCTGCTTTTGGGCGGCCCAGCCTTCTCCGCGTGGGCCGACCCGGCGCTGCCTTTCAAAACCTATCAGGGCTGGCGCGACGAGCCGGTCGCGGACTGGCGCGCGCTCAACGAGCGCGTCGGCGAGATCGGCGGCTGGCGCACCTATCTGCGCGAGGCGCAGACGGCCGGCCGCCCGTCACCCGCGCCTGCAGCGCCCGTCGCGCCGCCTGCGGCGCCCGGCCGTGACGGCGCGCCCGCCCAACATTCCGGTCATTGAGGTGGCACGATGAAACCTATGCCATTGACTCCCCGTACGCTGACGCTCGTCCTGCTATCGGCAACCCTGCTCGGCGGATGCGCGGGCTTTGCGCCGGATGGCGGCTTCGGCGCCATCGAGACCGCCACGCAGGCGCGCCTGCAGAAGGACGTCGTGTGGACGCGCGACGCCGAGGCCCGCAGCGCGATCGACGCGCGCATCGACGCCCTGCTCGCCCAGCCGCTCACGGCCGACGCCGCAGTGCAGATCGCGCTGTTGAACAACCCCGGGCTGCAGGCCGCGTTCAACACGCTCGGCATTGCCGAGGCCGACTGGGTCGCCGCGCGGCGCCTGCCCAATCCCGGTTTCTCCCTCGGCCGCCTGGCGCGCGGCAGCGAGGTCGAGTGGGAGCGCAGCCTGCATTTCAATCTTGCCATGCTGCTGACCCTGCCGATGCGCGCCGACATCGAACAGCGTCTGTTCGAGCAGACCCGGCGCGGCCTCGTGCTCGACGTGCTGAAGCTCGCTGCCGATACGCGCCGCGCCTGGGTCGTCGCGGTCGCCGCCGCGCAGACCGCCGCCTACCAGCGGCAGGCGATGGAAGCCGCCGAGGCGGGCGCCGAGCTCGCCCGCCGCATGGCGCAGGCCGGCAACTGGAGCCCCCTGCAGCGCGCCCGCGAGCAGGCCTTCTATGCCGACACGGCACTCGCGGTGGCGCGCGCCGAGCAGGCGAGACTCGGCGCGCGCGAGCGGCTGGTGCGCCTGATGGGCCTGACGGCGCCCGAGCGGGTGAAACTGCCCGAGCGCCTGCCCGAACTGCCGGCCAGCCTGCCCGTGCTCGCCAACGTCGAGCAGCAGGCGATGGATACACGCATCGACCTGCAGATGACCCGGCTCCAGGCCGAGGCGCTGGCGAAGCAACTCGGCCTCACGCGCAGCACGCGCTTCATCAACGTGCTCGAGCTCGGCGTCATCAACAACCGCTCCAACGAGGCGCCGACCCAGCGCGGCTACGAGATCAGCTTCGAGCTGCCCTTGTTCGACTTTGGCCAGACCCGCGTCGTGCAGGCCGAAAGCCGCTACCGGCAGGCGCTGGAGCGCGCGCGCGAAGTCGCGGTGAACGCGCGCTCCGAGGTGCGCGAGGCCTACGCGCTGCAGCAGGGCCAGTACGCGATCGCGCGCCACTTGCGCGACGAGGTGGTGCCGCTCAAACAGCGCATCTCCGAGGAAAACCAGTTGCGCTACAACGGCATGCTGATCGGCGTGTTCGAACTGCTCGCCGACGCGCGCGCGCAGATCGCGTCCGTGAACGCCGCGATCGAGGCGCAGCGCGACTTCTGGCTCGCCGACGCCGATCTGGCGATGGCGCTGGTCGGCTCGCCGGGCAAGCTTGCCGTCGCCAATGTTTCGTCCGCCGCCGCTGCTGACGCGGGCGGTGGCCACTGAAAGGATTTTCCATGACTACACGACGTGATTTTTTCAGGCTCGCAGGCGTTGCCGCGGCGGCAAGCGTGAGCCCGGTGGCGATGGCAAGGCTTCCGGAGGTGGTGAGCACAGACTCGCCCGCTACCCAGCCGCCCCTAGTTCCGCCCAATGGCCGCCCCTACAACCCTGTGGTGACGCTCAACGGCTGGACCCTGCCCTGGCGCATGAAGGACGGCGTCAAGGAATTCCACCTCGTCGCCGAGCCGGTGGTGCGCGAAATCGCGCCCGGCATGAAGGCCCACCTGTGGGGCTACAACGGGCAGTCGCCGGGGCCCACCATCGAAGTGGTCGAGGGCGACCGCGTGCGCATCTACGTCACCAACCGCCTGCCCGAGCACACCAGCATCCACTGGCACGGCCAGCGCCTCCCGAACGGCATGGACGGCGTCGGCGGCCTCACCCAGCCGCAGATTCCCGTGGGCAAGACCTTCGTCTACGAATTCGTCGCGCGCCGGCCGGGCACCTTCATGTACCACCCGCACGCCGACGAGATGACGCAGATGGCGATGGGCATGATGGGCTTCTGGGTCACGCATCCCAAGGGCCGGCATCCGCTGATCGACCCGGTCGACCGCGATTTCTGCTTCCTGCTCAACGCCTACGACATCGAGCCCGGCAGCTACACGCCCCGCGTCAACACCATGCTCGACTTCAACCTGTGGACCTGGAACAGCCGCGCGTTTCCCGGCATCGACAGCCTCAACGTGCGGCTCAACGACCGGGTGCGCATTCGCATCGGCAACCTCACCATGACCAACCACCCCATCCACCTGCACGGGGTCGAGTTCGAGGTGACCGGCACCGACGGCGGTCCCACGCCCAAAGGCTCGCGCTGGCCCGAGGTGACGGCCGACATCGCGGTCGGGCAGATGCGTCAGATCGAGTTCGTCGCCACCGAAGAAGGCGACTGGGCCTTCCATTGCCACAAGAGCCACCACACCATGAACGCGATGGGCCACAATGTGCCGACCATGATCGGCGTCGACCATACCGGTCTGGCGAGCAAGATCACCAAGCTCATCCCCGACTACATGGTGATGGGCGAGCGCGGCATGGCCGACATGGCCGAAATGGAAATGCCGCTGCCCGACAACACCCTGCCGATGATGACGGGGCAGGGGCCGTTCGGCCCGGTCGAAATGGGCGGCATGTTCACCGTGATGAAGGTGCGCAGGAACCAGAAGCGCGGCGACTATTCCGACCCCGGCTGGTACAAGCACCCGCCCGGCAGCGTGGCCTACGAGGTGGCCGCGGCGCCGACCGAACCGGTGCGCGCGCCGCGCGCGGCCTCGCCGCAGGGCACGCCGGGCGACGTCGAGGTCCAGGTGCGCAAACCGGGCGGCCACGGCGGCCATAATCATTGAACAAGGAGATTACGATGCGCACTCCCCTGTTGCTGGCCGCGCTGGCCGCGGCCGCATTCGCTCCCTTGCCGGTGCTCGCGCACGGCGAAAAGAAGCACGCCCCCGCGCCTGCCGTGTTCGAGCAGACCGCGTGGGGCATCGCCGGCAAGCGTGCCGATGCCCGACGCACCATTACGATCGACATGACCGACACCATGCGCTTTACGCCTGACAAGATCACCGTGCAGGAAGGCGAAACCGTGCGCTTCGTCGTCCGCAACCGGGGGCGCATGCTGCACGAGATGGTGATCGGCACGCCCGAGGAGCTCGCGAAGCACGCCGCGATGATGGCGAAGTTCCCCGGCATGGAACACGACGAGCCGTACATGGTGCATGTCGATCCGGGCAAGACCGGCGAGATCGTCTGGCACTTCAACCGCCCCGGGCAGCTCGAGTTCGCCTGCCTCATCGCCGGCCATTACGAGGCCGGCATGCGCGGCACGCTCACCGTCACCCCCAAACAAGGAGCCACACAATGAAATCACTGATCACGCTGCTGGCCGGCCTCGCCGTCGCCGTGCCGCTGTACGCCCAACCCGTGCCGCTGAGCGAGGGCACGGTGCGCAAGCTCGACGTGCCGAACGCCAAGATCACCTTACGCCACGGCCCGCTCGTCAACCTCGACATGCCCCCCATGACCATGGTGTTCCGGGTGCAGCCGCCGGAATTGATGAACGGCCTCAAGGTGGGCGATACGGTGCGTTTCCGCGCCGAATCGCGCGACGGCGCCTACGTCGTCACGCACATCGAGCGGGCGCCCTGATCGGGGGGTGGCGAAATCGCCGAAACCTCCTAGTATCAAACAGGTGATCCGGGAGGTTCCGTGGCTCGAATCAGGGCTGCATCCCCCGGGTCGTTTCGGTCACCCCTGGAGATTGCGATGAAAACACGGTATTCCCCCCTCGCCTGTGCCCTGTGCCTGGGCCTTGCCACGCCCGCCTTCGCAGCCGATCCGGCACGCGACCGCATGCAGGCCCAGACACAGGAACAGACCCAGGAACAGGAGCGCATCTACGGTTCCGAACTGATGACCCCGCAGGAACGCAGCGAGTACATGACGCGCATGCGTTCGGCGAAGACTCAGCAGGAGCGCGACCAAATCCGCCTCGAGCACCACAAGCAGATGCAGGAACGCGCGAAGGCGCAGGGCAAGACGCTGCCCGACATGCCGCCGGCGGGCATGGGCCCCGGCAGTGGCAAGGGCATGGGCCCCGGCGGCGGCATGGGGCCCGGCGGCGGCATGGGGCCCGGCGGCGGCAAGGGCATGGGGCCGGGCGGGCGCGGCTACTGAGCGCCGGTGTTGCTGAAATGCAGGGTGGCGGCAAAGCCGTGGCCGCCTGCGGCGCGCGGCAGGCCGTCGCCCAGTTCCAGTCGCGCGCGTGACGATTCGGCCACGCGCGCGACGATCGACAAGCCCAGGCCGCACCCCTCGCTGTCCGTCTCGCCGCGCACGAAGCGGGCGGCGAGTCGCGCCCGCAGCTCGGGCGCGACGCCCGGACCGTCGTCGGCGACGCTGAGCGCGCAGCCTGATGCGGTGCGCGCGAGGCGGACCTCGACGCGCGCTCCCTCGCCCGCGTAGCGCAGGGCATTGTCGACGAGGTTGCGCAGCGCGATCGCGAGCCAGGCCGGCGCCATGGC
>DYFW01000338.1 GCA_020725005.1 Thiobacillus denitrificans | reverse complement strand
GCGATCGTGCGCGACTGGCTCAGGCGCTACGGCTACCGCGAGCTTCGCACGCCCATCCTCGAGCACACCGGGCTTTTCAAGCGCGCCATTGGCGAAGTCACCGACATCGTCGAGAAGGAGATGTACACCTTCGTCGACGAACTCAACGGCGAATCGCTGACGCTGCGTCCCGAAGGCACGGCCTCCCCGGTGCGCGCGGTGATCCAGCACAACCTGCTGTACGACGGCGGCAAGCGCCTGTGGTACGCCGGCCCGATGTTCCGCCACGAGCGGCCGCAGAAGGGGCGCTACCGGCAGTTCCATCAGGTCGGCGTCGAGGCGCTCGGCTTCGCCGGCCCCGATACCGACGCCGAGCTGATCGTGATGTGCGCCGACCTGTGGCGCGAGCTGGGCATCGCGCCGACGCTGCAGTTGAACACCCTGGGCGACTACGCGTCGCGCCAGCGCCACCGCGCGAAACTGATCGCCTATTTCGAGGCGCATCTGGACGCGCTCGACGAGGATTCGAGACGCCGCCTGCACACCAACCCGCTGCGCATTCTCGACAGCAAGAATCCGGCGATGCAGGCGCTCAACGACGCCGCGCCCCGGCTGATGGACGAACTCGACGACGAAGCGCTCGCGCATTTCGACGCGCTGCAGGCGCTGCTCGCCGCCAGCGGCATCGCCTACGAAATCAACCCGCGCCTGGTGCGCGGGCTCGACTACTACAACCGCACCGTGTTCGAATGGGTGACCGACCAGCTCGGCGCGCAGGGCACGGTATGCGCGGGCGGCCGCTACGACGGCCTGATCGCGCAGCTCGGCGGCAAGCCGGCGCCGGCCGCCGGCTTCGCGATGGGCGTCGAGCGCCTGCTCGCGTTGATGGAAGCCGCCGGCACATCGTTGTCGACGCCGGTGCCGGATGCGTATATCGTCCACGCCGGCACGGCAGCCGAGGCCTGGGCCTGGCAGGCCGCCGCGGCGCTGCGCGGCGCGGGCGTCGCCACGGTGTTGCATTGCGGCGGCGGCAGCTTCAAGTCGCAAATGAAGAAAGCCGATGCCAGCCGCGCGCGCTACGCGGTCATCATCGGTGACGACGAGGCGGCGGCGCAACAGGTGACGCTGAAGGACCTGCGCGGCAGCATGGAACAGACCCGGCTGGAACTCGCGCTGGCGATCGACACCCTGAAACAGGCGGCAATTTAGACAAGGCAAAGCAGATGGCAACCTACGATCTCGACGAACAGGAACGGCTGGACGAACTGAAGACCTGGTGGAAACGCTGGGGCAACCTGGTGCTGATCGC
>DYFW01000337.1 GCA_020725005.1 Thiobacillus denitrificans | reverse complement strand
AGCGTGACGGTCTGGATGGCGGCCCAAGCGGGCGTGGCGACGATGGCGGCCAGGGCCACGAGTGCGGCAAGTTTCTTCATGATGATCTCCTGTCAGTAGAACAGCGGAAGGACATAGGGAAAGGCGAGCGCGACCACCACCAAGGCGGCCACGATCCAGAAAATGAGCTTGTAGGTCGTGCGAACTTGCGGAATCGCGCAGACCTCGCCCGGCTTGCAGGCATGGGCCGGCCGGAAGATGGCGCGCCAGGCGAAGAACAGCGCGACGAGCGCCGCACCGATGAAGATCGGCCGGTACGGTTCCAGCGCGGTGAGGTTGCCGATCCAGGCGCCGGAAAAGCCGAGCGCGACCAGCACCAGCGGGCCGAGGCAGCAGGTCGAGGCGAGGACGGCGGCGAGGCCACCGGCGGCCAAGGCACCACGCCCGGATTGCGGTTCCGACATGAGGTTCTCCTTTCGAGGTTTCGCTTGATGCTGTAACGTTACTTCCGTAGTTAACTACGGACTCAAGCGTGATGAACACCGAACCGGATAGCCTGACCATCGGCGCCTTCGCCAAGGCGGCCGGGGTCAATGTCGAGACGATCCGCTTCTATCAGCTCAGGGGGCTACTGCCGACACCGGACCGGCCCTACGGCAGCATCCGCCGCTACGGCAGCGCCGATGTGGCGCGGGTGAAGTTCGTGAAAGCGGCGCAGCGGCTGGGCTTCAGCCTGGACGAGATCGGGCAGCTTCTGAAACTGGAGGATGGCACCCATTGCAGCGAGGCGGCGGAACTGGCTGCCTTACGGCTGGACGACGTGCGCGCCAAGCTGTCCGACCTGAGCCGGATCGAGGCAGCCTTATCCAAGCTGGTCGGTGAGTGCCATGCGCACCAAGGCAATGTGTCCTGTCCGCTGATCGCCGCCCTGCATTGCCGATAGGTCATGGATTGGCCTGGGCGTCAGGGAAGCGCCATGGACTTCGGACATCTCGGGCAATCGTCTTCTGAAAGCGGCGGCCGCCACCGACTTCGATGAAAAGGAAGAGCCCCGACATGGGGGCTCGAATGGGTTGCGGGTTACTCGTCGTAGTAGAGCGTCAGCCCGTCCAGCACGGGCGCGTCGGCATCGAAGATCAGCAGGCGCACGTCGGCGAGGGCGGCCAGGTGGAGCACCTCGACGAGGGACTCCGGCATGCCTTTCCGGCGATGCTCTCGGCGCAACCGCTCGGCGGTGATGCCTTCGACCCGTTGCAGGTTCTCGTCCGTCCAGGGCGTGGCGATCAGCTTCACGCCGACCGCCGGGCTGTAGGGAATG